>JADGNH010000147.1 GCA_017883605.1 Methanobacteriaceae archaeon | reverse complement strand
CGGTCATAGAGAAGTATTCCTATAGGAGATTTGTCGAATATTTCCCTGAAGTTATTGTTTTCTAACATTATTTCCCCTTAAATTTGATTATTACCGCCATATTGTAACCGTTTATTCTATTTGTATCCGGTTCATATAAATGTCAGATATAAGTTCCTTAACTTACCACAAGCTTTAAATATTAAATTGACTAATCAGTCTATAGGAATTGTTTGAATTAAATTTCATTTGTATAATATTAGAATTTCGAATTATTTCCCAATGAAATAATTTTGAGGTGCCACATTGAAAGAAAAAGAACAGAAAATACTGGATGCTTCCCTGAAACTCTTTACTGAGAGGGGATTTCAAGGAACTTCCACGGCAGAAATCGCCAAAACTGCAGGGGTCGCCACCGGAACTTTGTTTCACTATTTTAAAAGCAAAGAAGAACTAATTAACCGTTTGTACTTTTACACTAAAGAGAGTTTGTTAACAGAAATCAGTGCACACTGTGATGATAAAAAACCATTTAAAGAAAATTTAAAAGAATTGTGGCTAGATCTGGTGAATTTTGGTATTAACGACTCCAATAAGTTTCAATTTATCATAACCTTCCACTGTTCTCCCTACATAACTTCCCTTACCAAAGAAGAGATTGAAAACAAGTTAGAAGGAACACTGGAAGTTTATAAAAAGGGTCTTAAAGAGCAGGAAATCAAAGAAGTATATTTTGAACTGGCCATGGACTATTTGTGGGGCAGTGTGGTTTCTACCGTGGACCACTTTGGCAAATATCCGGAAAAATTTAATGCCCATAACTTAGACCTGGCCTTTGAACTGTTCTGGGACGGGATTTCAAAATAATTTAAATTTTTCATAAATTAGTCAAACTGAAAAGGTTTTCATGAGCTATTCGACTGACAGGTCAATCTAGTAGTGGAGATGGTAAAAAATGCAGAAAAGAAGGATCAAAAAAACAGGTGATGAAATATCAGCGCTGGGATTCGGAGCCATGAGACTGCCCACCAAAAACGGCAGGATTGAAAAAGAACTGGCAAAAAAGCAGATATATTACGCCATAGACCATGGAGTAAACTTCATAGACACCGCCCTGCCTTACCACGGCGGATCCAGCGAATCTTTTTTAGGGGAAATACTTTCTGGTGAATACCGGGATAAAGTAAAGCTCTGCACCAAAATGCCCTCCTGGTCCATTAAAAAATACGAAGACATGGAAAAATATCTCCAGATACAGCTTGAAAAACTCCAGACCGACTGTATTGACTACTATTTTATCCACAGCCTGGGTAAAGGAAGCTTTGAAAAACTGGTGAAACTGGGAGTTTTAGAATTTCTAGAGGATGCCAAAGAGAAAGGTAAAATAAAAAACACCGGTTTTTCCTTTCACGATAATACTGATGCCTTTAAAGGAATTGTAGACGCCTACCACTGGGACGCCTGTCTAATCCAGTACAACTATTTAGATGAGAAGAATCAGGCCGGTACCGAAGGAGTTAAATACGCAGCCTCCCAAGGAATGGGTGTATTTATCATGGAACCTTTAAAAGGAGGTCTTCTGGCCGGAGAAGTGCCTCCGGAGGTAACCCAAATATGGGATAAATCTGAGGTAAAAAGAACCCCTGCAGACTGGGCTTTGAGATGGGTGTTGAACCATCCCGAGGTTACCTGCGTTGTCTCCGGAATGAACCATGAGTCACAGATCAAAGAGAACCTCATGGTTGCAGATGAAGTTCTACCCAATTCATTGACTGATGGTGAATTAAAGCTTTATGATGAGGTTAAAGAAGTTTACAGGAACCTTATGAAAATCGACTGCACCGGGTGCGGCTACTGCATGCCCTGTCCCGCGGGAGTGGACATACCCTCCTGCTTTGGACTGTACAACCAGAAATACATGTTCAACGAAAAAATGACCTGGTTCATATATCTGGTACGTTTCGGAGGGACATTCAGCGGTAATGAAGCCCATGCAGGACTCTGCACCAGCTGCGGGAAATGTGTGAGGGCCTGTCCACAGAAATTGGAAATACCCGAACTTTTAGGAGATGTTTCCCAGGATCTCGGGGGAAGAGGATTTAAATACCGGGTGAAAATTATGGGAAGCGTGGTAATGCCCCTGATGGATGCCTACCTGTCCTTAAACTCCAGATTTTCTAGAAAATCTCGTGGATAGGTTGAAATTACCCTTTTTTTAGATAGTCTGAAATTTACCTTTTTAACCTTCTCATATTTATCATACTGTTTTTGCAGTAATTCTCTGCTGTTTCCTGTCACGTGACCTTAGTATCTTTTATGAGTTTTTAAAGACTTTTATCTGCTTTTATCAGTTCTATGAATTTATCCATGTCTTTAACATTGAATACAAATTTAGGACTGGTCTCCTTTCCCCTCATGGGCATTAAACAGCATACTGCAGATTCCCTCTGATAATAGTCAAAAACGCTTTCAAACCAGTCTGCATCCTCCTCCCTGAGAAATGTGATTTCCATAACACTTGAACGTTCTATTATGCTGCAGTTCCTGTCCTTGAGGGCTTTTCTTAACTCTTCAATTTTTGCATCCTCAGATTTCATTGATATCTCCTTCTAATCTTATTTCATTTATATAACTTCTAAAATTACTATTAAATCTAATCACTGCCAATTTTTATTTTTTATTTTAAAGGGCATGAATAAAGTAATATGCTGGACGTATTTCCACCATTAAACAAATAAATCAGTTAATTCAGGTTCCTTTTAAGGCCATTAACGTACATATTTACCCAGATATAGGCCAATGCACAGCCGAGTCCTCCTCCGATGACAATTCCCCACCATACCCCCTGGGATCCGAAGCCAAGTGTAAAGGCGAATAGATATGCAAAGAAGGAAATGAAAACCACCTCCCTAATTACCGTGAGGATTAATGATGTAATCCCCTTACCCATGGCCTGGAAGACTGAACTGGCCGTGATTCCCAGAGGAATCATGATATAAAAGAGGCACATCACTTGCAGGAAAGCTGCAATTGATGGTGCCATAAAAGCACTCTGGGAGGAATAAGTGAATATAGTGGCTATATTCTGGGCGAAGAAATACGAAATGGTACTGGTGACCAGGGCAATTGCAACACCTAACTTAGCCGAATAGCTGAGTGCCTTTGAAAGGTTTTCATACTTTCTAGCCCCATAAGCAACCCCCGCAACAGTTATGGTGGCAGTCCCAATTCCTATGGGCGGTATAATGGCCAGCATCACCACCCTCCATCCTGCAGTGTAGACTGCCACTGCTTCTGCTCCCCCAGTTATGACCAGTATAATATTCAAAACAATGCCCAGAATAGACATAACAAATGATTCAGCGCTTGCAGGTAGCCCCACCAGCAGAATGTCTTTTACTACATTCCAACTCGGTGTGAAATCTTTTCTGGAAAAAGAAACGTAAGTTTCTCGTTTCAGAAGTAGCCAGTACACCATTAAGATAGATGCAATACCGGATGACAGTACTGTGGCCCATGCCGCTCCTCTAACACCCAATCCAAAGTAATAGATGAATATAGGGTCCAGGATTATATTCAAAACGGCGGTTGCAGCCATGGCATACATGGGCCTTTTTACGTCCCCTTCAGCCCGGAGAATACCTGATGCAACACTGGAAAATATGAGGAAGATCAAACCTCCAAACACGATCTGACCGTATTGGGTGGCAAGACCCACTGTTTCACCAGCACCCATAGCCAGAAGGATACTGGGAAGGAAAATAAATATCAGTGGAGTTAAAACTGCTGAAATACCCAGGGTAAGAATCACCGAATGCATTGCTGCGTTGTCTGAACCTTTTTTATTCTCTGCACCTATGCACCGGGCAATTAATGATGCTGCACCGGCCCCCAGACCGTTGCCCAGTCCGATAACTATCATGAATATGGGACTGACGAATCCTAAAGCAGCCAGGGCATTGGGACCGAGACCTGCAACCCATATGCTGTCAGCAAGATTATAAGCCATGAGCAGCAGCATGGAAATAATCATGGGAACGGAAAGTACACGGATAGCCTTTTGCGGGTCTCCCATGACCATGGATATACGCCGGTCCACCTTTTCATTAAAATTTTGATTATTCGAACTCATCTTATCTCTCTTATTCTATAAAAAAACCTGATTCAAAAATTGGTTATTTTATTATAAAACAACTAATAACTCCTTAAAAATTGATCCAAATATGATTAGAGATGTTAATTTTAGAAAACAGTAGTTTTAAAATTGATATAATTGAAATTGTGAAAATTGAAATTTAATTTTCCTATATTTAAATTGGATCTACAAATATATATTTTGTGTCAATGTGGAGAAAAAATCATCATAAAATTCATAAGAAACATAAAAATTTTTTATGATCGTTATGTTTTTTATGTAGTGGTTAATGATGAAAATTTTTTTTATGTAAATCCCTGATTTGCAATGATTTTTATATCCATTCCACCTCGGTA
>JADGNH010000146.1 GCA_017883605.1 Methanobacteriaceae archaeon | reverse complement strand
TTAGGGCTGTTCCGGTGGGGTTTATTTTTCCAACAAAAGCATCATAATCGCCCTTATTGGTGTTTTGTATGGGGTTTAGGGTGGGGAAGTTACTGGAATAGGTGTTTCCGGTGATGTAGGCGTTCCCCTCACTGTCAACCGCAATTCCAAAACCCTCATCACCGTCGGTTCCTCCGAGGTAGGTGGAGTATTGGAGTACTGGGTCTATAATGAGTGTTTTTTGGTGGTCATAGTTTTCTGTGATGTATCCGTAGGTTTTTCCATTGATGTTGTAGTTGGTGTTGATGTTTTCGTTTTCTTGATATGCTGTAGGTTTGGTCATGGAGATGTTTCCAAAGCTGGTGGATTCTAAAACCAGTTTTCCCTCTGAGTCGATGTTCAGACCATCTACTCCGCTGACTAATATTTTGATATCGTCTGGGTTGCCGCCGGGACTTATAAAGAAGAGTTTTTCTATGTTTGATCCGTGTGCTTTGAGTTTAACGGTGATGCCCGGGTAGATCTCGCCCAGGTTGATGAGGTTCCAGGTGTTAAGGCCGGTTTGCCATTGGTTGGGGTCGTTGCCCCGGAAGTAGGAGACCTGGGTCTGGCTTTGCTCTTCGCCCTGTGGTTTTAAGGTTATAACGTTACCATCTCCATCCAAAAACTGCTCGGTTATAACTGAACTTGTGTTTTCATCTTTGTTCTGTATGGAGTGGGTGATGCCGTCGCTGGTTACGTAGGTAGTCCCGTAGAAGGTGTCGGCATAGTATTTCACCTTTGGATCCGTTTGACCACTGTTTTCAACAAAGGGGATATTGGTGTCCATTAGCTGTGCATCAACGTTGGAATTAGACGATGTTCCTGTATCTGCAGCACTCGATATGGTATCTTGAGGGTCTGTGCTGTTAGGGACATCAGTAGCTGAAGCTGTTCCAGCCACAGCTAAAGCTACTAACAAGCCTAAAAGCAATAATTTCAAATTTAACTTCATAATAATCACCTCCCAATAGGGGGTTTTTTTTATTTAGTTCCTCAAAAAAAATTCTGCACTTCATACATATTTTGTGCTGTATTAATTTCTGTAAGGCTGTAAATATAAATCTATTTGTTTGTAAAAAATTCTATATAAACTTTTCTATTTCATATATAAACATGATTTACTATTACCAAGATTATTTACTATTACCAAGAATGAAGCTTTATTTTATTATAGATCTTTTCAAAGAAGTAACAAAAAGAAGTAACAATGATAAAACGAAGAGTTTAGAGGAGATTTCAACCGAGAACCCTTATATTTTCTAGCCTTTTATATTAATATTTCCAAATTTTGCGGTTATTACAAAAATTATTAATATTTCAGAAGAAATAATAGGGAAATGTAGGAGGTATAATCCATGGATGTGGAAGAAATGGCCAAAAAGGCCACCATGAAGGATCTCAAAGAGATCGCCAAAAAGCATGATATTGAACTGGGACGCTGCCCAACTAAATTAAAAATAGCCCAGAAAATTCCTAAAGAAGAGCTGGAAGCACTGGTGGCTAAGAAATAATATTCTCTGGGATTAAATTTCTTTAGATCTGATGGAACTAGGCCAATTTTTAGATTTTATAGAAAATAAAAAAAATTTGAATAATTTTTTTTGATTAAATCTGGCTTTTAATCTTTTAATTATTTAATTAACTTTAAATCTGTATATTCTGTTTAAATCTGTATATATAACCTGTTTTAAATCTAAATTAACCTTAAAATTCAATTTTATTTAACTTTTCTTTTTAGATAGGAAAATTTAATCTTCATATTTAGATTACCGAAAAATTACCGAAAATTTATTGCTGATGCTGTAGATAATAAATAATAGAGAAAATTAAATTATCTTGAAAAAAATGGAGAGTGAAGAAATGTCTGATGAGAGAGAAAGAGGTATTAAGGTAGATGTTTCGGAAAAGGCTTTAGGACTAAGAGTCGAACTATTTGGCCACGTTATCCTGGTCGAGGGATATGCACTTCCTGACTTTACGGGTTGCCATGCACTGGTCACGCTGCGCGATACTCCCGGAAAGATTGTTGCAGTTTTAACTTCGGAGGTAAAACTGCAGAGTTTGTTGGAAACTGCACTGGCAACCGGCAACCTGATTGCCTTTTTAGGAGGTAAATATACCAACCCGCCTACACCAGGTGGTGGGACCTGGGGTGTAGAAGTGTATGGGATCGATGGTGTGATTCTTTACGACTCCAAGTAAAGGGAGCCGCTTAAAAAGAGTCTTCTAGGGAGACTTAGAAGAATTTATCCTATGGAAGTAACTTATCCTAAATAGGATATAATGGAAATTTTATTTCTCAGAAATTCCTCTTAATTGTCTATTTTTAATCTCAAAATTTCCTTAATAGGCTGTTTTATATTTTTTTTTATAAGAAAAAGAAATTTTTAAGGAAATATGGAATTAAACCTTTTTAGGAATTAACCTTTTTATATTCTGCTTCAACATCTCTAAAACTGGTTTTGCAGCTTACCAGATCCCCTAAAACACTGTAAACATCTGAAAGGGGCACCCGGACCTGTTTTGAGTCGTCCCTGTTTCGGATGGTAACTGTGTCATCGTTCAAGGTATCGTGGTCCACCGTCACAGCGAAAGGGACACCAATCTCATCTGAACGGGCGTATCTCCTTCCTATGGTTCCTGATGAGTCGTACTCTGATATTATACCCTCTTTTCTTAAGCAGTCCTTGATATGGAGAGCGTTTTTGGCCAGACTCTCTTTGTTTACCAGGGGAAACACACTGACCTCCAACGGGGCGATGTCCGCCGGGAGCTTGAAATAGGTCCGTTCACCCTCCTGGGTGTAAGTGTGGAGCAGTACCGAGTAGATTATCCGGTCTATACCATATGAAGGCTCTATAACGTGGGGGAATATTTTCTCACCCCTAGTGATCTCCTCTTTTTCCTCAAAATTGATTAGATCGGGGGATAGTTCATAATCTTTTCCTTCTACCTCTATTTTGAAACTTCCTTCATCAGCAAAGGC
Organism: Methanobacteriaceae archaeon; assembly: GCA_017883605.1. Classification (GTDB taxonomy): domain Archaea; phylum Methanobacteriota; class Methanobacteria; order Methanobacteriales; family Methanobacteriaceae; genus Methanobacterium_A. Next base: position 1,472 of record JADGNH010000146.1, on the reverse strand, counting down.
TTTTTCCACGTGGGATGCTTCAACATCTTCTAAAGCTTTGATGATTTTAGGAGAGTCGCCTTTGAAGATTGGCCCGAACTTCTTCATATCCGGTTTCACTGCCAATTTCCTCACGGTTTTTGGTTCATCATATTCAATAAACACCCTTAAATCTTCTTTGCTGTGTTCGCTGTGGGATTTAAGGTCGAAATCTGTTCTATCTGCAATTCCTATTATTTCGATCCAGCCGTAGCGGTCGGTTTCCACTTCCACGTCCCAGCAGTCTATGGCGTAGTGGGCCATTTCACTGGGAAGGTGCTGCCGGAACCTTATAACCTCATCCGGTATTCCCAGATCATCTAAGAAACGTTTGGCCAGGCAGAGCTGGTAGGTCAAGATTTCACTGGATATCATGCCTTCTGAAACAGCTTGTTGGGCAAATAGTTTAACTGGGCCCTCCTCTTCCACCTGTTTTTCTCTGGAATAGAGGGTGAGGGTATCGTCAGCCACCTCTGCAAAACGGGGGTGGGTTTTGTCCCGGGGGTCCACGAAGATCTCTGCTTCTGCCTGGGTGAACTCTCGGAGCCTTATAACTCCCTGTCGGGGTGATATCTCGTTTCGGTAGGCTTTACCCATCTGGACCACGCCGAAGGGCAGTTTACCGCGGAAGAACCTTAATAGCCTTTTGAAGGGTATGAATATCCCCTGAGCAGTTTCAGGGCGCATGTAACCTGTTTTTTTACCTTTAGCACCGATTACTGTCTGGAACATCAGGTTGTAGCTCCATACTTTGCTTAAACCGCCGCCACAGCGGGGACAGCATATCTGCTGGTCTTTTAATATATCGGTGAGCTCCTCATTTTCCAGTCCCTCCACTTCCTCCCCGGCGGCTTCCTTGATGACATGATCTGCTCTGAAGACCTCTAAACAGTCTTTACATTCGGTCATGGGATCTGTGAAGTGGTCAACATGTCCTGAAGCTTTAAGGGCTTCCTCTGGCATTATGGTGGGGGATTCTATTTCATAGAAACCTTCCCTTACCACATAGTAGTCCCGCCATTTGTTCATGATCTTATTTTTTAGAATGGCTCCCAGAGGGCCGTAGTCAAAGAAGCCTGCTGATCCGGAATATATTTCAAATGAAGACCATAGAAACCCTCTTTTTTTGGCGATATTCATAACTTCATCATTTTTCATCTTTTATCATCCTCTGTGAACTGGATTTATAAATATAAAACAACTGAACATTTTTAATTGAATAATACAGAAAATAATATCAGAGTTTATTCTTTTCCCTAATTTCATAGTCGTGCTTTATTTTGCTGGTGACCGGGCTTTTCTGGCCCATATATTTGCTTTCCCTCTCCGGGTGTCCGTATGGTCTTTGGGAAGGCGAGGTCATGGTTTCAAATACTATCTGGCATACCCTCTGTTTGGTGTAGAGGGCCACCGGCACTTTCCCGATGTTGGATATCTCCAGGGTGATCTTACCG
>JADGNH010000040.1 GCA_017883605.1 Methanobacteriaceae archaeon | reverse complement strand
ATTTCAAAAAATAATTAAATTCGCAGATAAAATTAAGTAAAATTGAATACTTATAATAACTTGTAGTTAACATTTTTTGAAATTATTAGTGGGGGATGAAATCAATGTCAGAACTTCTGTTTAAAGAAGATGTTTCTATAGTCCTTTGTGGTGAGGCTGGTCAGGGCATCCAGACTATGGAGAATATTTTGGTTCAGGTAATCAAGTTTGGAGGATATCATGTTTTTTCAGCTAAGGAGTACATGTCCCGTGTAAGGGGAGGTGAAAACTCCACTGAAATACGGATATCGTCTAAAAGAGTCACGGCGTATGTGGATAAGATTGATATACTGGTTTCGTTAAGTAAGGGGGCTATAGGTCATCTTAGAAGCAGAATATCTGATGAAACCGTCATCATCGGAGATAAAGAGAGCATAAAGATCTCAGATGGGGAGATAGACAAATCAATTGATAAATTGATTGACATTCCCTTTTCTAAGATGGCATTAGAGATTGGGGGGCCTATATTTTCAAATATAATTGCTGCTGGAGTGATTTCCAGTCTTTTAGGTGTGGATCAGGCGGTATTTGATGAGTGTATAACTGAAATTTTCTCGGGCAAAGGCGAGCAAATTATCAAAAAAGATCTGGAAGCCGGTGCAAAGGGTTATGAAGTGGGGCAAAAGCTCTTGGAATCGGGAGAAATTAGTATTGACATAGAAAAGGACCCCAAAATTAGGGATGAACTTCTTTTAAATGGGACAGAAGCGGTAGGAATGGGCTGCCTTGCTGGCGGCTGTAATTTCATGTCATCCTATCCCATGACTCCCTCAACCCCTCTTCAGGTTTTTATTGCACAGAACGCAGAGAACTTCGGCATAGTTTTTGAACAGGCAGAGGATGAAATAGCCGCCATTAACATGGCCATCGGCGCTTTCTATGCCGGTGCCAGATCCATGGTTGCCACATCTGGCAGTGGATTTGCACTTATGGAAGAAGCAGTGGGTCTTTCTGGAATGATTGAAACCCCAGTGGTCATATATATTGGCCAGAGGCCCGGACCAGCTGTCGGACTTCCCACCAGGACAGCACAGGAAGATCTTAACCTGGCACTTTATTCCGGACCCGGAGAGTTTCCCCGGATCATATTTGCACCGGGCAAATTTGATGATGCCTTTAAATTATCCCAGATGGCGTTCAATCTTGCTGATAAATATCAGATCCCGGTGTTCATACTTTCAGATCAGTACTTTGCAGATTACTACCACAACTTAACTTCACTTGATTTAGATGATCTAAAACTGGAAGATTTTGTAATTAAAACCGATGCCAACTATAAGAGATACCAGATTACTGATGACGGTATTTCTCCCCGGGGAATCCCCGGATTTGGGGAAGGACTGGTGGTGGTTGATTCAGATGAGCACGATGAAGAGGGACATATAACCGAAGATCTTGACCTCAGAACCAGAATGGTGGATAAACGTCTCCAGAAGATGGAAAAAATTCAGGGGGATATAATTCCACCAGAACTGATAGGTGGTTCTGATTATGAAATGCTGATAGTGGGTTGGGGTTCAACTTATGGTGCTATAAGGGAGGCCCTGGATAAACTGGGTTCAGATAAAATTTCAGGGTCAGATAAAGTTGCCTTTCTCCATTTCAAACAGGTCTATCCTCTACACCCCGACACAAACAACTATCTTAAAAAGGCAAAAAATACCGTCATCTTTGAGAACAACGCCACCGCCCAATTTGCAAAACTAATAAAGCTTGAAACAGGATTTGATATAGATAAAAAGGTTCTAAAATATAATGGAATGCCATTTTCAGTGGAGGAAACACAGAAAGAGATATTAGAGAACCTGAATGGTATGGGGGGAATTTAAATGGATCCAAAAGTCTTTGATATGAAAGGTGCTGACATTGCCTGGTGCCCCGGCTGTGGTGACTTTGCTATACTCCGCACTCTAAAATTGGCGCTTGCTGAACTGGAAATAAAACCGGAAGATCTGGTACTGGTAAGCGGTATAGGCCAGGCAGGGAAACTTCCCCACTACCTCAAATCGAATGTATTTAACGGCCTTCACGGCAGATCTCTGTCTCCGGCCACAGCTATAAAGGCGGTTAACCCGGAACTCACGGTTATCGATGTAAGTGGTGACGGCTGCATGTACGGAGAAGGGGGGAATCATTTCATCCACACCATACGCAGAAATCCGGACATAACCAATATAGTCCATAATAACATGGTTTATGGTTTGACTAAGGGTCAGGCATCTCCTACAAGTCAGACTCATTTAAAAACACCTTTACAAATTGAAGGAGTATTTTTAGAACCATTTAACCCGTTATCTGTTGCAATAGCTCTTGACGCATCTTTTGTGGCCAGGGCATTTAGTGGAGATATAGATCAAACCAAGGAAATTCTCAAAAAAGCAATAAAACATAAAGGTTACGCTTTAGTTGATATATTCCAGCCATGCATCACATTTAACAAAATAAACACCTACCAATGGTTCAAAGACAATACTTATTACCTGGAAGATTCCCACGACCCCTACGATATAAATAAAGCCTTTCAAAGATCTAAAGAGACAGATAAATTTCCTCTGGGTATATTCTACATAAATCCCCACAAAAAATCCTTTGAAGATAATTTAACAGTATATGCGCGGGATAAATCTCCTTTATATCAAAGAAAACTTGATATTCAGAAGCTTGAAGCGTTAATAGACTCAAAAAGGAGGATTTGATGGGGGTAATACCTATTGACTTTTCAAGTTATGGTGCTTAAGTTACTTGATATCTAATTTCACGTTTGCTCGATATCTGAATGGTTGGCTTGATGTCTAAATGATTAATTATATTAAAATGATATTAATTATCTAGTAATAAAAATGAATAACATAATAAGCGTTAAATTTTTGATGAAAACTTTGAGGTAGCTATATAGTTCGGGGGCCATGTCTTAGTTGCTCTGTGATTAGTTGGATCTATGATCTACATATTGGGGTAAAAAAATGAGGAAAATCCAAATTATTTCGTGGAATGTAAATGGAATAAGGGCTTTGCATAAAAAAGGCTTTAGAGAATGGGTTATAGATGAAAAACCAGATATCTTGTGTGTTCAGGAAACAAAAGCCCATAAAAAACAGTTCCCACCAGACATAAGAAAGTTGGATGATTACCACACTTATATTTCTGAAGCAGAGAGGAAGGGTTACAGTGGAGTGGCACTTTACACCAGATTAAAGCCAGAAAAGGTGGATAAAGGTTTTGGAATTGATGAATTTGATCTGGAAGGGCGTATATTAATTGCAGATTACGGAGACTTTGTTCTCTTTAACATTTACTTCCCCAACGGCAAGATGTCCTCGGAAAGACTTCAGTATAAAATGGACTTTTACGATGCATTTCTGGAATATGCTGATGATCTAAAGAGTCAGGGTAGAAATATAGCGGTCTGCGGAGATGTGAACACCGCCCACAAAGAGATAGACCTGGCCAGACCCAAAGAAAATGAGAAAATTTCAGGATTCCTGCCCGAGGAAAGGGCCTGGATAGACAAATTTTTAAGTCATGGATACGTGGACACATTTCGGGAGTTTAACCAGAAGCCAGAACAGTACACCTGGTGGAGCTACCGTACCAGAGCCCGAGAAAGGAACGTGGGTTGGAGATTGGATTACTTTTTTGTAAACCAGGAGTTCATGGACCGAATAGAGTCGTCATTCATCTTATCTGATGTGATGGGCTCCGATCACTGCCCGGTGGCCATAGACATAGTTCTTCCGGATTAAATATAGTTTCCCAATTTACTATAAAAACCAAATTAGAACCAAATCAGGATGTTCTCTATGAAAAACGATTTAAAATGGCAGATAGGCAGTATCACTGGTTCACTGGCCTTAATTATATTTTTATTTACTACCTTCACGGCGTTATCCCTTTTTTCTGGGCCATATACCCCCTTAAATAACTGGCTCAGTGACCTGGGAAATCCCAACTATAATCCTCAGGGAGCAATTTTCTTCAATTTAGGATGTATAATAACTGGAATTTTTATTATACCTTTTTTTATCGGACTTTCCAGATGGAAATTTGATGAAGGAGGAAATCTTCTAACCACGGCCCAGGTAATGGGAATCTTATCTGCAATTTTCCTGATTATGATTGGAATTTTCCCAGAGACATCTGAACCCTGGCACTGGATTTGGTCAGCATTATTCTTTTTATCGCTACTGATCACCCTGATCCTGGGCAACGCCTCCCTCTGGAGTAATCCTAAGTTCATGCGGAAGGTGGCTTATTATGGATGGCTGGTGATCGCGGTTGATCTCTTTTTCATCGCTATCTACAACCTTCATACTGGCCTGCCCCGCCCTCTAATGGAGTGGACGGTGGTATTTCTATCCCTGGGTTGGTTGGGGGCTATTATTTACAACATGGTGAAGCAGAAGGTTTAAAGGAATTAGAAGTTTAAAGGGGTTAAAATTCAAATCAATCCAATAAATAAAAAATTTATTTTATAGATTTCTTAAGAATAATCATAAAAAAAAAATTTTCTAATTTAAAAAGTTATATCAAAGATTTAAAACTAATATAAAATAAATTTTAATTTGTATAAAAACTTATAGAGTTTTTAAATTGTCATATAAACGGAGTTAGAGGGATTTAAATGAGCTACAGAGGAGCTTGCGAGCAATTTTTAGAATCATACGATGTATCAATTGGCGATACCATTATGATAACCAAGAAAGACGTAAAATATAGGGGAATGCTCCTTGACCGGGCGGGAGATATTGATAACAGACACTTGGTTCTTAAACTGGATAATGGTTACAATGTAGGGGTGGATATAACCGATGCCCGGGTGGAACTGGTGGAGAAGGGAGAAAAACCTAAAATTGAGCTACCATCCCTGGACATGGAAGAAGACCCGAAAAAGAGAGATATATCCATAATATCCACCGGAGGAACCGTTGCATCCATAATAGACTATAAAACTGGTGCGGTTCACCCTGCATTCACTGCAGACGACCTTCTTAGGGCAAACCCCGAACTCATGCAGGAGGCCAACGTAAAAGGAGAGGCCATTCTCAACATCTTAAGCGAGAATATGAAGCCGGAATACTGGGTTAAGGCGGCCCGATCCATAGCGGATGAAATAAACCAGGGAGCTTACGGTGTGGTGCTGGCCCATGGAACCGACACCATGCACTACACCGCAGCGGCACTGAGCTTCATCCTGGACACCCCGGTGCCGGTGGTCCTGACCGGTGCTCAGAGAAGTTCGGATCGACCCTCTTCAGACGCCTTTTTAAATCTGATGGCATCAGTTACCGCTGCCAAATCAGACCTTGCAGAGGTAACGGTATGCATGCACGGCACCATGAACGACTCCTACTCTTACCTGCACCGTGGTACCAAGGTAAGGAAGATGCACACCTCCCGTAGGGACACCTTCCGCAGCATAAACACCCAACCCTTGGCCCAGATCCAGAACGGTCGCATGGAAATCCTGGACAAAACTGCCTGGTATAGAGAGCGAAGTGAAAATGAGGTTAATCTCCAGGACTCCCTGGAGCCAGATGTTGCGTTCATAAAGAGCTATCCTGGTATTGGACCCGAAATATTGGATTATCATGTGGATAAAGGGTTTAAAGGCATAGTAGTGGAGGGCACCGGGTTGGGGCACTGTCCAGAGGAACTGATACCTTCTCTGGAGAGGGCCACCGACAGCGGCATCCCCCTGGTCATGACTTCCCAGTGCCTTTATGGAAGAGTTAACATGAACGTTTACAGCACCGGTAGAAAACTGTTATCTGCAGGGATGATCCCGGCCCTGGATATGCTTCCGGAAACCGCTTATGTTAAGCTTATATGGACTTTGGGTCAGACAGACAAGTTGGAAGAAGTTAAAAAGATTATGCAGACCAACCTGAAGGGTGAAATTCAGGAAAAAACATCCCAGAAATATTTTTTAATATAGTTTACCCAGAAATATTTTTTAATATAGTTTTAGGAGCATATATTTATGGATTATGAGAGACTAGGACTTAAGATGGGTCTGGAAATACACCAGCAGCTTAACACGAATAAAAAGCTATTCTGCCCCTGTGAATGTAACCTTACAGATAAAAAGCCGGAGCTTAAGATTTTAAGAAATTTAAGACCCACCCAGAGTGAACTGGGAAAAATAGACCGCGCAGCATTTGAAGAGTCCCTGCGAAAGCTTCAGTTCTTATATGAATCCTACGACCATCATACCTGCCTGGTGGAAGCAGATGAGGAACCTCCCCATCCTCTAAACCAGGAGGCCCTGGAAATATCCCTTATTCTTGCTTCACTCCTTAACATGAAGGTGGTGGACGAGTTCCATACCATGAGAAAGCAGGTTATAGATGGAAGCAATACCGGAGGATTTCAAAGGACCGGGCTGGTTGCTACAGAAGGATATCTGGAAACAGATTATGGAAAGGTAACTATAGATAATCTCTGCCTGGAGGAGGACGCAGCCAGAAGAATAGGTCAAAAGAAGGGAAAAACTGTCTTCAGATTGGACCGGCTGGGAATCCCGCTTTTGGAGATAACCACCGACCCCAGCATAAGGCATCCAGAACAGGTGAAGGAGGTGGCCTATCAACTCGGCCAGATACTGCGCAGCACTAAAGTTAAACGGGGACTGGGGACTATACGCCAGGATTTGAACATATCAATCCGAAAAGGAGCCCGTGTGGAGATTAAAGGAGTTCAAGACCTGGATCTAATGCCAAAAATGGTTGAAAGAGAGGTTGAAAGGCAGATAAACCTACTTGAAATAAGAGATGAGCTTCAAAAAAGAGACGCAGATGTGGAAGACCATCTATTTAATGTGGAGGATATCTTCGAGGAAACAGAGTCCAAAATAATTTCAAAAGCTATATCTAAGAAAGGAACGGTTTTAGCCCTAAAACTAAGAGGATTTAAAGGTTTAATTGGAAAGGAGATCCAGCCTGGAAGGAGATTTGGAACGGAGCTTGCAGGGTATGCCAAAAAAATGGGATTATCCGGCATATTCCACACCGACGAGCTCCCGGCATATGGAATATCCTCTGATGAAGTTGATTCTGTGTTGAAATTTTTGGGAGCGGCAGAAAATGATTCATTCATCCTGGTAGCAGATAAAGAGGAAAAAGCAAGAAATGCACTTATTGAGGTGCAGAGAAGAGCTAAAACTGCTTTATACGAAGTCCCGGAGGAGACCAGGAAGGTTTTGGAGGACGGCAGCACTGAATATCTGAGACCTTTACCCACCGCCAGCAGGATGTACGTGGAAACCGATATACCGGCCATAGATATACCCCGAGAGTATCTTGAGAAGATTGAATCCAACTTACCCGAGCTCCCAGAGGAAAAAAAGACCAGAATAATAAGAGAATATGGTTTGAGCCATGATCTGGCCTTACAACTGGTTAGAATGGATAAGGTTGATGATTTTGAGAAACTCCAGTCAAAATATAAGGTGGATCCAACAACCATAGCCTCAACCTTAGCTTATATAATTAAAGAAATAAGAAGAGAAGGATTTAATGTTGATTTTGATTTGAATCAATTTGGAGAAACATTCGAACTGGTGGAACGAGGTCAAATTCCTGTGGCTGCCATTCCCACGGTTTTAAGGAGCGTGGCGGAACATGGTTATTCACCAGAAATCGCAGCCAAAAAAGAAGGCTTAGAAAAGTTATCAGAACAAGAAGTTGAGGATATTGTGGATGAAATAATCTTAGAAAACTCTAATATGGTTGAAGAAAGGGGTATTGGTGCAATGGGGCCTTTGATGGGTAAGGCCATGCAGAAACTCCAGGGTAAGGCTGATGGTAAATTGGTGAATAAACTTTTGAAGGAGAAACTACAGAAATTAGTTTAGTTAGAATGGAAGTTAATCTTTAGTTAAGATGGAAGTTAATCTTTAGTTAAGATGGGAGTTAATCTTAGTTAAGATGGAAGTTAATGGTTGCACGTTAAATTTTAAGCATGTTTTTTTTAAAGAAAGATGAATAAATGGTTAAATGAATAAATATGGTTTGGAGGATTATTATGGAAGAATATGATGTTATTATAGTAGGAGCAGGCCCTGCTGGCCTCACAGCAGGCATATATTTGGGAAGAGAGGGACTGAAATCATTGATCATAGAGAAGGGTTTGAAAGGCGGGAACGCCAACATGGCACCGTTAGTGGCCAATTTTCCTGGTTTTAAGTCTATACCGGGTTCAGAGTTAATAAAAAGGATGGGAGAACATGCTTCAATCTACCTGGACATCTATGAGTCTGAAGAGATAATAAAAATCCAGAAGTCGAATGATGAAATATTATTAACCACAGATAAGGCTGATTACTCCACTAAAGCCCTGATTATATGCTCTGGCACCACTTACCGTAAATTAGGGATAAAAGGAGAGGATGAATTTGTAGGGAAAGGAATATCTTACTGTTCCATCTGTGATGGTATGCTTTTCAGAGGGAAAGAAGTTCTGGTTGTGGGTGGTGGAAACTCCGCTGCAGAACACGCCCTGCACCTCAAGGAGCTGGGCTGCACTGTGACCATAATGCACCGCAGGGACGAATTAAGAGCACAGAAATATCTTCAAGATAGGTTAAAAGAAGCGAAAATCCCCATAAGATGGAATTCAGTTTTAGAAGAAATAAATGGGGACGAATTTGTGAAAAGTGCTACTGTATATGATGTTAAACGTGATGTAAGAGAAGAACTAGAGGTAAGCGGGGTGTTTATTGCCATTGGAGAATATCCCAACAGTAAGCTGGCAGCGTCTATGGGGGTAGAGGTAGATGATCTCGGTTATATTGTCACCGATAAAAACCAGAAAACCAATATACCTCAAATCTACGCCGCTGGGGATGTGACCGGTGGAGTACAGCAGCTGGTGGTGGCATGTGGAGAGGCCGCTGCTGCGGCCGTGAATGCCTATAGAGACCTTAAAATTTAAGTAATTAAAAAAAAATTCTTTAACTCAATATTCAATAAACATTTTGATTTCAATAAACATTTTGATGCATCCAGTTTAATTTATAAGGAAATTCTATGAACAAACCTGAAAGGGCAGATATAGAAGGATATCTGTCCAAATTTTCTCCTGAAATGCAGGATATGGCCCGCAAATTACGAAAACTAATTTTAGAGTTAGAACCCCAAGTTGATGAAGTTATAAAGTATAAAAACCTTTTCTATGGAAATGGTGGGATGATATGTGCCATAGTGATACATAAATCTCATATAAATCTTCAATTCGCCAGGGGCAGAGAGCTTACAGAGTTGGGATATCCTCTGGAGGGCACCGGCAAGAATATCAGGCACGTTAAGATCAAAGAGCCTTCTGATATAAATGGATCTATACATGATTTGATAATAAAAGCATTTGAACTTGAAGAATCTTTTTAAGCCGATATTCCATAAATATGATCATTTATATTACTTTTCTATCTTAAAATTAAATTCAGAGATATTCAGGGATATTTATAAAATATTAGGAATAATAGTTAGAAAAATATTAGGAAATAATCTGGAATAAATTGGATGATATTAGTAAATAAATTAGGAAACAATTAAAAATAATAAGAAATATCATAAAAACACGAATTTGTCAAAATAAGTGATTATATGGAGTTCGACGTGAGATTTGGCCCGGCAGGGAACCCATTAGGATATCGAGGTAAAACTGTGGAGGTTTGCGACTACATCCGGGGGAGAGGATTAGATGCCTATGAATACCAGGCCACTTACGGAGTGCGCATAAAAAAACAGTCTGCATTGGAGCTTAAAAAAAATTCAGAGAAAAACAATATTTTGGTTTCCATGCATGCCCCCTACTACATAAATCTCTCATCAGACAAGGATGATGTGATAGAAAGGTCCATAATGAGATTGGTTCAGTCTGCCAAGGCAGCAGAGTGGATGGGTGCCTATAGAATAGTGTTTCATCCCGGATTTTATACTAAATACACCCCTGGCGAGGCCATGGCCAGGTGTAAAAAGACCATTGGAAAGCTGGAAGAACAGCTTGAATCTCTGCAGGTTTCGGATTACACCTTTGCACCGGAAACCACCGGTAAGAAATCCCAGCTGGGCAGCCTGGATGAAATCATAGAAATCTGCCGGGACCACGAAAATTTTACCCCTACAGTGGATTTTGCCCATTTACACGCCCGTTCCGGGGGAAAACTAAGGGGTAAAGACGATTATGGTGGGATATTCTCTAAATTGGAGGATGAACTGGGATTGAATAAACTGCACTCCCACTTCACAAGTATAGAATTTACAGATAAAGGTGAAAGAAGACATCACGTACTTTTTGAAGATAACTATGGACCTCCCTTGGCACCACTTCTTGAAGAAGTTGCTGAAAGAGGTTGGGATGTTACTATAATCTGTGAAACACCCTTACTGGACGAAGACGCCCTCCGGATGCAGAGGGCTTACCAGGAGGTCCTGCGAAAATTTTGAAGAATTTAAACCCTTGCATCAAATTTTTAAGTAAAGAGAAGATTCTAGTTATATTGAAGATGTCATGCAATAATATAAATATAAATAATATCAATATATTTAAAATAGTTCAAATTAAAATGTAAAAATCATCAATTAAAGAAAAATTATCTTATTATAGAGATGAATAACTTTATCTTATTGTAGGGATGAATAACAAATATCGTTAAATGTGATTCTTAGATTCTTATGAAATTCTTTAAATTTCTATTTGCAATTTTAGTACTATTTGGTTCCATAAATTATAGTTGGCACGGAATTTTTTGCATAATTTAAAGTTTTCCAGCTATGATGCTTTTTAAGAAATCTAGATTAAACAAAAAAAATCAGAAGAAAAATCAGATTTATATAAAAGAACCAATTAGATTAATTCAATAAAATAAATGAAATGATTGTTGGATTAATTCAAATAATAAAAAAAATTTATTAAAATTTATCAAATTAATGAATGAACCATCAGGTTTATCAAATAATGAAATTTGAGTGGAGGACTAACTAAATGAGAGGATCAGTGGTCTTAGTAGTAGTATTAGTGATTTTGGGTTTAATGGCAGGTTACAGTTACATTGTAACTCAAAATGGTCCCCTGAAACCTGAAGGAAGATTGGCGTTTGTGAAAATTGCAAATCCTGACTTTTATCCTGGACACTTGCATTCTCAACTTTTAGAGAGCATAGCTAAAGAAGAGGGATCTAAATGCGCCCTGGTGCTGCACTTTGGAGGTGACTCCAACTATCGCAGCTATCAGGAAGGAGATGTTTATATAATAGAGATGGCATTCATTGACACCAATGGTACCGGTGCTGAAGGCAATACAAACTATTTAGATTCGCTTAAAATAGCTCTATTCGGTGTTCCGGAGGGCAGATACAAATATAAGTCAGATGGTATAATTTTCAACACCACGGAACAGGCCATGAATCACATAAACACCCTGGCCAGGCAACACGGCCAACAAGGCTCCATTCCGACGGTTTGGCATGGAACAGCCCGGTTGGGAAGTCCTATACTGGTTCAAGGATGTGGGTTCCCTCTCTATTTCGACTTCATGGAAAAGCAGTATGGAGTAATCCCGGCATATTTCTACACCTTTATCGGAATGCTATACCCATACTTCAGCGATCCATACCGGAATTTTGAACTGCAACATGCAGATGAACTGCAAACTTTCTACCGGAATGGTGAATTAAACTTTGAATAATGGTTTGAATCTTAATAAAACCTCATTAAATGAAGGGCTTGAACCTTTAGTAAACTGTGAATTTTAGTAAACTGATTGAATCTATTCAAGCCCAAAACTTTAATCCGGTATTTAAATAGAAAATAGATAAAAATTGATATAATAAGAAATTGATATATAACAAATTATAAAATTTACACAAAAAATTACACAATAAATTTTAGATAATAACTAAAAGCGGTAGGTATCTTAGTGAAACTTAACAATATAGTCCCTGATCCAATTGTTTCAGATAAAAAATCATCAAAAAACATAGAAAAACCTAATGAAGAAGCTAAACTGGTGGTTCTTCAGCCAATCGGGTATCCCTTCCTATGCAACCTGGTTGAGAACCCTAAAATAGAAATATTCGACAAAGAGCTTTTTGAGCTCTATGCACGGGAGCAGTGGGAGGGATGCACCGTGGATGAAGGTTCTTTTATTTTCGATCAAAAATTGTTACCGGATTACGCTTTTAAGATTATAAAGGCCCATCCAGATAATTCAAAAATAACTGATGAAACATCCATCCTGCTGATGGAGATTCAGGAAGTCAGAGAAATCAAAAGAATAGACGGAAACCTTAAAATGGAGGATGTTATTGGACAGGAACGGGCCAAGATCAAGTGCAAAATTATAATGAAATATCTCCAGGATCCCGAGCAGTTCATGGAATGGGCTCCCAAAAACGTGCTGTTCCACGGCACCCCCGGGACGGGTAAAACTATGCTGGCTAAATCCTTATCTAACGAGCTTAACGTGCCTTTGTTCCTTATAAAGGCCACCAGCCTTATAGGGGAGCACGTTGGTGACGGAGCACGTCAGATACATGAGCTCTTTGAGGCTGCAGCCATCACCGCCCCATCAGTAATATTTATCGATGAAATAGATGCTGTAGGGCTGGATAGGAAATATCAATCACTTCGGGGAGATGTTTCAGAGGTGGTAAACGCTCTTTTGACCGAAATGGATGGAATTGACCATAACAAAGGTGTAGTGACCATAGGGGCCACCAACAACCCCGATCTGCTTGACTTTGCCATAAGAAGCAGGTTTGAAGAGGAAATAGAGTTCACCCTCCCGGATGAAAAGGAAAGAAAGGCTATGATAGAGCATTACATTAGTTCCATGCCCTTGAAAGTGGAAATTGACCTTAAAAAGCTGGTTAAATGTAGCAAAGGAATGTCTGGGAGAGATATAAAGGACAGGGTATTAAAAGTTGCGCTACATAAGGCCATATATGAGGATGAAGAAGCTGTAAACTGGCGCCACATTCAATATGCATTAAAACAGCTTAAAAATAGTAGAAGTGAACCTAAAGGAATGTTCGCTTAATTTTTCCACCACTATTTATTTTTTTCCTAAATTATTTTTTCTCTAACTATTTTTAGTTTCTCTAATTATTTTTCTTTATATTGATTTAAGGCCATTTAATTTCAAACTATTTTTTTGGAGCCTGGCCCTGGTTTAAGGGAATAAACCTCTTCTATATCAATTAGTATCGCAGCAACTGGTTTAATTTTGTCCCCGAATCGTGCCTTAACCATCTCCTTAACTTCTTCGAAGTTGGTGCCTTTCCTTATTATGGTTCCGCTTCCTTTTATCATGTAACCGTCGTAATGAACCGCCGTTCCTAAAGCCACTTTAGAGTAAGTTTCTATATTGTACATGGTTTTGGTGGCGAAGTTGATGGCCACCAGAATTTTATCATCATCAAGCACCTTGGTAAAGCATACCGGAGCTAAATGAGGACTTCCCTCCTTATCCATGGTTCCAACAGTGGCAATCCAAACTAAAGGGTTTTCTTTATCACAATTTTCATTATCAAACATTTCTTTGGCTTCTTCTGGTAAGTTGACCATTCTATCACCTCAATATCTTTTAAACCTCATTATTTCTATGAGTTTTCTTTTATTTATTTCATTCTAATTTTATTAAAAAAATTCATTAAATGAAAAAAATTTTTTATTTGAAGTTGAAAAAAATTGGATAAATCACTTTAAAGCTTCTTTTAAAAAATCTAAAACTTTCAGTTAAAGACCTAAAATTTAATTTCATAAAATTTTCATAGGTTTCAGCATGAAACATGTATTTAGATGGAATTTGGATTGATTTTAAAAAAAAAACTCTTTAATAAATTTTTAATTTTACAAAAGAACCTTTAAAATAAATTAAATTTTTAATTTGCAAAAGAACCTTTAAAATAAATTAAATTTTTAATTTACAAAAAAAACATTTAAATAAAAAATTCTGATGTTATTCAGTTTCTCAGACCAAGACTTTATC
>JADGNH010000039.1 GCA_017883605.1 Methanobacteriaceae archaeon | reverse complement strand
ATCAGATAATCTTAGTATCTTCCTCAAATATCTATTTTCTATCTCAGATAATCTTAGTATCTTTTTCAGATAATCTAAGTTTATTTGCTTAAATAGTGCATTGCTAATCATCGAACAAATATTCAAATCTTACTGATTAAATTCTCTTTAATCTTGTTTATTATTCTTTCTTTAACTTCTAAGGAAATCTCTTTAGATGGCTGAAACTTCATATAACCAAAAAATAGGTCATCGAATGTTAAACCAGCAAATTTTACTGGATATTTGTAGCGGGGAATGAAATGCCAGTGGACATGGGGATCAGGAGGGTTCTGCAGATAAGAAGCGTTCATTAAACAGCCCCAGTTGAACATGGTGGCCTGGAACACCTCCTTAACCGTATCCTCTAATTTATCCACTATTCTGGTGAAATCTTTCCATTCTTCTTTTTTTAATCCTGCCAGGTCTACTTCATCCCTTTTAAGGGCCACCACACAGGTCCCGAGTTTACTCTGGTTGGGAGCCAGAAAGATCACCCAGTGCTCAGTATCCAGTATATAATCTCCATAGTCATGATTCCAGCTTTCTTCAATATTCTCTACAGGCATGAATTATAATAAGTTAAAAGTATAATAAGAATTTAATGGCCCTCCATCAGTGGAGGGATACATTTGACAGTTTAGTCTGCTAATGAATTATGGGTTTGATACTTATTTGATGATGAATTATGGGTTTGATACTTATTTGATGATGAAAATTTAATAAGGGGATGAAATGGTAGAAAAAAGTGTGAGAAACACTGCACTGTTGGTGGTGGCCCTAGGATCTTTTTTGATACCTTTCATGGGCTCATCCCTTAGTATAGCCCTCCCCATAATTCAGCGAGATCTGGCATTGAACATTATCTTCCTGGGATGGATACCTACCGTATTTGTTTTAGCTAGTGCCGCATTTATACTGCCTTTTGGAAGATTGGGAGATATTTATGGCATAAAAAGGATATTCACCTACGGTGTAATTGTATACACCCTGGCATCTTTACTGGCCGCTCTTTCACCCTCTGGGATCTTTTTAATTATTTTCAGCTTCCTGCAGGGAGTGGGCTGTTCCCTTATGTTTGCCACAGGGGTAGCTCTTTTAAGTTCGGTTTATCCGGCAGGACGTAGGGGCGAAGCCCTGGGGATATATGTGACTGCAGTGTATGTGGGACTCTTCCTGGGACCACTTCTTGGTGGTTTTTTGGCTCAAAACCTGGGATGGAGGAGTATATTCCTCTTTAACATACCTTTAGGGTTGATTTTATTGTCTCTGATTTTTTGGAGATTGAAAACAGAGTGGAAAGGTTCTGAAGGAGAGAAATTTGATTTTTTAGGTTCCTCTATATACATTATCTCCCTTATAGTGGCCCTTTACGGTTTTTCAACCATTCATGAAACCATGGGAAAGCTGCTACTTTTGGCTGGTCTTTTGGGCGTAGTTCTTTTGGTGGTGATGGAGAAGAGGTCCCCAAATCCAGTGATAAAGCTTGAAATTTTCAGAAATCGTATTTCATCCTTTTCAGCCCTGGCACTGCTTTTGATGAACATTGCCATTTCGGCTATGTGGACCCTTCTAAGCCTGTATTTCCAGGATCTACGTTATCTGGGGCCCCAGATAACAGCCATTATACTGGCGGTGCAGCCGGCTTTGGTGGCTCTTTTATCTCCCCTGGTGGGCCGAGCAGCAGACAGAATGGAAAACCGGATGTTTTCGATTTTAGGGTTTGGAAGCACTGCTCTGGGGCTCCTGGTCCTGGCCTTCCTGGATCAGAATACGGTGCTGTGGATACCCATCATGGGCCTGTTCTTGGTGGGATTGGGGGTGGCACTCTTCTCCTCCCCCACTACCAATATCTTCATGGGCAGTGTGGAGCGCGAAGTTTATGGTGTTGCCTCTGCCACGCTATCCACCATGATCTACGCGGGACAGACCATCAGCCTGGGAATACTGCTTTTCATTTTAGCCAACTATATGGGAAAGGTTCAGGTCACTGCTTCAAACTTTCCATCCTTCCTTCTAAGTTTAAAAACAGCTTTTATAGCCTTTGCAGTTATTAGTGTGTTGGGACTGGTGGTTATGGTGCTGATGGGTGATAATAAGGATGCAAATTAGTTTCAGATTGTACCTGAAACTTGATATAAAATTTTAACTTATAAAAAAAAAGGTTGTTAATGTAAAATCTTTTTTTACAGCTATTATAAAGGTGTTCTAATGGATTTTAAGATCAGAAAAATAAAATTTGAAGATTATGAACAGGTGGAAAAAATTTATTTTGAAGGTGAGAATCCTGAAAATGCCGATTCTGAAGCTTTTTTAATGCCATGGGATGTGTGGATCAGAGAAAGGGTCCCAGGATGCACTATAGTGGCATTTAAAGATAATGTTGTCCTGGGCTGGGCAGCACTGACTCCGCTATCAAATAAAAATGCCGCTGTCGGGGTAAATGATGATGATCAGGAGGTGAGAGTTGCCGAAGAAGGTGTCTATGTAGCTGAAAAATATAGGCGGCAGGGCATAGGCCAGGCTCTTCTCAAAAAAATAATAGAATTATCAAAGAAAAATGGCATCTGGACGTTAAAAGCACGCATTTTACCCACAAATACTACCAGCATAGCCTTACATAAAAAATTTGGATTCAAAGAGGTGGACTCAGACGGGAGTAGGGTTAAGATGGATGAACAGTGGAAGGACGTCATTTTAATGGAAAGAAACGCAAAAAATGATGATTTCCAGGATCGTTAAAAAAATAAAATAATTTGAACCGCATTTCAAAGTCAACTAAATTATATTTTCAAAGTTAAATTAAATCACATTAATTTAGCCGAATTAAATCACAATTCAGCCAAATTAAATCACAATTCAGCCAAATGATCGTCTGAATCCTTTGAAGACATCTTTCGCTGATTGTATCAGGGGGTTTTTAACTTTCAGGGGAGTTTCCATCTTTTCCAACCGGTCCACCCTGAAGTAGATGGGGGGATGGGGGTCGAAGGTAATCCATCCCGGTATCCTGGTTGATGCGGCTCTTTCCATCTGCAGTCGATTGAAGCCTATTTTTCTTAGGGCCTCTGCCAGGACCTGTGGCTGGCCGATCTTCATGGCAGAAACCAGATCTGCTCTGGTCTCAAAGAATTTGGCCACAAAGAATATCAGGGCCATCACCAACACGATGTAAATAATTGGATTTAAAAGGACAATGGGTAAAAACAAGGTAAATCTAAGGAGGAATTCTCCGGATATTATGGAGAAAAGAATGATGGGATCCCTTCCCTGGAGGTGTCCCATCTCATGTCCCAGCACACTGAGTATTTCATCTTCATCTAACTGCACCAGAAGGCCGGTGGTTATCAAAACAAGGCCATGGGATGGGCTGGGGCCGGTGGCCGCTGCATTGGGGATCATGGTATTGGAGATCACGATCTTGGGGACAGGCAGGTTAAATTTTTCTGCAGCAGTCTCCACAATTTGGTATACATTTACCACTTTCTCCAGTTTGCTCTCAGGGGTGCATTTAAATCCGTAATTTTCAAATATTTCTTCACCCACCTCACAGGTAGGTTTTTTCCCCACAGCCAGAGTCTTGTCATATATTTCCTTTTTCATCTGGACCACCACTTCCTTCCCGAATTTCTCCCTGAATTCTTTGAATTCTTCCACAGGAAGCTGATACTCTATTAAATGGACATTAGGATTTTCTGGTGTGATCCTCCAGTTATTCCGGGCCAGGTAAATTCTATCTGAAAATATGACAATTAAAAGCTGGAAACTTAAAATTGCTATCACCGCGTAAACCAGTCCTAATAACAAGAATAGTACGATGTTTATCCCGAAAAACAGGATGTAAATCACTAGAAGATTACTTCCAAAAAGCCGGTCAGATAACCTTTTCTGGGAGGTGGGTGGTTGTTCAGGTATCACATCTTCCCCTTCCACCCAGGCAAAGTAGAGGGTGGACTGTCGTATGTTTTCTTCATAAAACTGCACAGCAATGGTGAGACTTTCTTTTAAAGTCTCCAGAAATTCTTGTGGAGTTTCATTCTCCGGGATTAAATCCACCACTATAGGGGCTCCTGATCTCATCTCCACCCTACTTTTCCAGCCATGTTTCGGTTCTAAAGCCGTGAAACTCAAAAGCAGGGAATTATTTTCCATTTTTTTCCCGATATTCATAAAGTTTTCAGGTTTAGGCAGTAAATAATATTTATATATGAATTCCAGGGCTTCATCCAGATGGCTCGGTGCTAATTCCGTGTTGATGATAAAATTTTTAGCTTCAGACAATTTTCCACCACATAAAATTTAGGCATTTTTTATTTATAACAATTCGGATAATTTTCATTTTTGTAGTATTTAACATTTCTTAAATACATTTCCACCATAAAATTATTTTCACTTCAAAATAAAATTTTGGAACAATTTATTTTCAAATAACATAACTTTGTATAGAATGTATTGGTTTTAATGGATTAAATAATTTATGAAATCTCCACAGGAAAGTTTTTATATTCTTTTTTAGGGTTTATATAAATTTTTTGGAGTTTTCAAACCAATGGGGGACTGATATTTATTTTATTTTATATCTTAAACCGATATTTATTTTATTTTATATCTTAATTTATATACTCTTAAACTTTTAAAAACCTTTATTACTCATTTTTACAGTATTCAGATTCTTTATAATTCTTATTATTATGATTAATTGGTTTATATTTATTATAAAGGTGAATTATTTGTAGGTGTAGCAATAAAATCGTTTTATGAAATTTTTAGTGAAAGAAAATCCTGATAACGACCAATTATTTAATTTTATAAATGAAGCATTTTCAAAAAGAGCCTTTTTACTGTTATTCGCGTGTTGTAAGGTTAAATATGAGGGCAGGGCTGTAAGCAGGCTTGGATTGGGAGACAGAACCATGATTATTAAGGGGGATGGTTCTTTTTTGATCCATCAGGACCGAAACCTGGAGCCGGTGAACTGGCAGCCTCCAGGCACCAAGTTCACTGTGGAGCTGGATGACCATCGACTGTATCTGAGGGGTTCGAGGAGGAATCCTAAGGAGGTGCTGGAAGTGGAGATCTGCCAGGCCTACCTGGCGTCCTATCATACTGGTCGAGACATCCAAATGCTGGAGCTGGTGGGTTATGAAGAAGATATGAGGGATATGATAATGGCAGATCCCGGGATCATTGAGGAAGGATTCCGGCCAACTGCCAGGGAGTACTCCACAAATACCGGTTTCATCGACATACTGGGAAAGGATAAAAATGATAATTTAATGGTTTTAGAGCTTAAAAGTCGAAGGGCGGGTGTAAATGCGGTTAAACAGTTGAAAAGATATCTGGATAGCTTTGTGGATCATAAAAAATTGGTTAGGGGAATTTTGGTGGCACCATCGGTAACTGAAGATGCTCTGGAACTCCTGGAAGAAAATGGAATGGAATTTTTAGCGCTGGAACCTCCCATGGACTTAAAAGATTCAGGAGTATTAACCCTAGAAGACTTTTAAGGCGTGGTTGATAAGATTTTTTATTGAGTTAAATTTTTTTAGTCTTTTATTCAATTTTTTTATCTTTTCTTCAATTTTTTTAATTTTTTATAAAATTTCCCTCTTCTTTAGTTTTTTCCTCTTCTTTAGTTTTTTTAGTTTTTTTCTTTTAGTTTTTTATAATATTTTTTTTTCTTTTTTAGTTTGTTTACAAATTTTTTTCTTCTTTTTTCTTCATTTTTTTTATAATCTTTATTTTTTAGGAGTGATTCTGGAGGCTGGACTCACATTTGCTATAACTAAAGAACGTAATCCACATAGTTATATACCAAAACAACAAAAATTAATAACAATGCATGATTATAGGGGTAAACTTGTGGAACTCCCTAAAAAGGGTAAATTATTGGTAATAACTGATATTCATGGCAATCTCAAAGATTACGAAAAGTTCATGGATATCTGGGATAAATTTTCCAACAACGATAATCATCTGGTTTTGACCGGTGATTTCATCCATGCCATGGGCAAGGAGAAGGACCGGTCCGTCGAGGTATTAGAATCCGTAAAGTCCAGATGGGAGAAATCTGATAATTTCCATGTTTTACTGGGCAACCATGAATGGGCCACCGTATCCCAGACCTGCATTTATAAGTCCGGGGTGAACCAGAACCTGAACTTTGAGAACCTGCTCTATGAACACTTTGGCGATAAATGTAAGGGAAAATTAGAAGAATACATGAAATTCTTTAAAAAACTCCCCATCGCCGTTAAAACCGATAATAAAGTTTTTATAAGTCATGCAGGGCCATCTAGAGATATAAATAGTCTTGATGAGATTATCAACATCACTGCTGATGGTTATCTGGGCAATGCTAAGTTATTCCAGATTCTCTGGAACCGCTCCTCAGATTACACCCAGAAAGATTTGGAATCTTTTCTGAAGGTGGTGGGATGTAAAGTTCTAATAGTGGGACATACACCGGTTGATGGGGTTAAACTGGTGGGAGAAAATCAGTTAATAGTTTCATCAAGCTACAGTAAAGGAAAAAAGGCTTATGTGGAACTGGATCTGGAAAAAGAAATAAAAAAGGGAAAAGATGTAATTAAAATGGTTAAATACTTGAGTTAATAACCATTTATAATCTACGGGTTAAAATTAAGGTAGAAATACTGATTAGTGGATCAGGACAAAATTATTAGGTACAATTCATAATTTAAATTAAAAAAGAACCATCTATTCTATCTGAATTTTAATTTAAGTTTCTGATCCAGCCGGAAGTAATAATAATGCCCATCTTTGATTAGAGTTGATTTAGCCAGGTCTTTCAAGGGAGAATGTAAGTGCTTTAAATTATGGGGTTGTAACTAACAATTATTCAATCTGACTGATATGGCTTCGTTCGTTGTATTTAATGGTTAAACTCTTGGCCACCATTATTGTATCGCCGTCTTCTAATTTTACTTTTTCAAAACCCTTTAATGGTTCACCATTCAACATGGTCCCATTTTTGGTGTTCAGATCCTGGATGTAAAAGCAGCCTGACTCTTTGATGATTTTAAAATGTTCTTTACCTATGAACAACAGCTTGTCAGTTGAAATAACTCCCAGAAAGTCTTCTCTTCCAAGTATTCGCTCAGCACCATTCACAATAATGTTGTTATTGTTGGGAAGCACCAACTTGGCAAATGAATCGGTACCATCAGGGCAGTGGGTCATGGTGGTTTGTAAAGCTTTTGATTTTGGTGAAAATCTTCTATAAATCAATTCAATGGCTAAACCTGCGATTATAGCCAATAAAACAGCTAAAATAATGTCGAAGGATTTGTTATCCAACCCGGCGAAAACTCCGGTGGCACCTAAAATCCACATGGATATTACAATCACTACAAGGATGATTATAGCTATAATGCTTAAAATATTTCCTTTGGACATTTAACCATCCCCCGTCTTTGATTTTTAAACTCAATTTCATCTCAGTCTTTAAATTTAATTCAATTTCTTAAAGTTTTAAATTACTCTTAAATTTTAGATATATAATAAAATAGATTTTTTTATTTATTATTATTATTGTTTTACTATTATATTCAAGTAGAAATTTTTATATATCAAAATAAAATATCAAAATAAAAATAGTGATTTTGTGGAAATAGCCAATAGTGATTTTGTGGAAATAGCCCACATATTTCTTATAATCAGGTTTTAAACTTCTATATTTCACTTATAAAGTCGGCCAGCTGTTCCAGATTTCTTACTTCAAAAAAATCTGCCCCAACATCTTCATAGTGGGAAACACAGCTGTCAACCACGTTCCACTTCTTTTTTTGTTCAGGATTTAAGATCATCACCCTCCGGGACCTTTCAGCCATATGCTGGATCAGATCTGCGCTTAGGGGTTTACCTTCAGCTTTGGGCCCGGCCCAGTCTCGGCAGTCGCTTAAAATGATTACCACAGACTTCCGGTTTAGCTTAGCCCTATCTTTAAAACTTTTAAATGCCTGGTACATGTTGGAGGTTCCGTGGACCATCATGTTTTTATAACGCAAATCCCTGACCTGGATAAAGGCGTCTAAAAGGTTGAGCTCATCCAGGGCGCTGGTGGTTTCCATGGTCTTGTTGTCGAATTCAAATGTTCGGGCGTTACGGAATGAACTCTGGGCAGCGTAGACCATGCAAAAAAACCAGTTGCTTATCCAGTCACAGGAACCGCTGATATCAGAAAGAAAAAAATGATCACTCTTTTTAATTTTGGGTTTACTCTTCACCAGTTCTATAAGGGCCCCCCCATATTTCAGATTTTTCCGGATGGTCCTCCTGATATCAGGCCTCATATTCCTGGATTTTTGATGTCTCCTCACCCTTCTGTTGGCAATCTTTCTACCCAGCTTTTGGCAGAGGTCTAAAAGTTCTGGTTCAAAGGATTTCAGGGTATTTATATCCCTTTCCAGGAGGTCAGAATTATCACCATCCTGATTAAGGTAATCATTCAGAGGTGGGGTATAATTAATTTTATCTTCTTCCAATCTCTCCATTTTTACTTCAGGAGGATCCTGTACTTCGATGGAATAGTTATAAGCTTTCAGGAATTTTCTTGATCTCAAAGAGTTGCTGGAGTTGGATTCACCTTCACTTTCACCATCTTCTTCTTCATCTCCCTTTTTCCCAAAAAAAGAGTTATAAAGTTCCTGGAACTTGTCCCGCTTCCGGTAGTCTTTTAGATATATGGAGGCCAGAACGTCCTCTAAAACATCCTCATCTTTTCCAATAATTCCCCAGGCTTCATAGGCTGTCCTGGTGCTTCTGATGCTGGCAGGTATGCCGTTATCCCGCAGAATTCCTGAGAACTCTGCCAGTTTTTTTATCATTATAATCACTTGGAATGCATCTTTCTTTACTTTGAAAGCATTATTTTCATCTGAGGAATCATTATCTTTATCAGTTTAGAAATTATTTTAATTATCACTTAAAAAAGCGGTTTTGGACCTTGATTTTGTCCTCCTCACTTTTGAGGATCACTCCCATGGTCTCTTTTAAGGTTTCATCATCTATTTCCTCTCGGCCAAATGCCAGCATGGTTTTAACCCAGTCAACAGCAGCCCTGATGGAAGGCTTCTTCAACAGGTTAAGCTCCCTCATATCCTGGATCATGCGGACCACCGCTTCCACTATCTGAGGGGATGCCTCCGGTACCTGGGATCTGACTATCTCCACCTCCCGCTCAAAGGTGGGATAGTTAATATAGAGAAAGAGGCAGCGGTCCTTTGTTTCGTCTAAAAGCATTCGCTGGGAGTTGGAGGTCATGATCACCAGGAGATCGTTTTGGAGGTCAAAGGTTCCCAGGTCGTTGACTGTGATCTCCTTCTCTCCCAGAGCCTGGAGCAGAAAACTCTCCACTTCCTCATCAGCCTTGTCTATTTCATCTATTAAAAGAACCGACGGATTTTGGTTGATAAATGCCGACAGGAGGGGTCTTTTGATAAAAAACTCCTCTCCGAAAACATCCTTGTTTAAGTCCTTGATACGGGACATCTCCAGGTGAAGGAGCTGCTTTTGATAGTTCCACTCCCCCACAATCTGTTCAAAGGTGATGCCCTCATAACACTGCACCCGGAAGAAATCTCGTTTACATGCCCTGGAAACAGCTTTAGAAAGGTCTGTTTTACCTGTCCCGGGAGGTCCCTCCACCAGCAGGGGTTTTTTTAGTTTAAAGGACAAAAAAAGAGTGGTAGCTATGGTATCATCTGGAATGTAGCCAGTTTCAACTAAAGCCTTTTCTATGGACTCAATCGTAAGATTATCAGTTTTCATGATTATCTTCTCTTATATTATGGACTAATTTTTTATTTAAATAATTTTTTATTCTACCTACAAGATCATATAATTGGTGTCCACTGTTAAAAAAATATCTATTAAAAAAGAAATTATTTGTAAACACTTTATAATATTAAAAATTAGTTTGAAGTTTAAAAATAGTAAAAGATTGAAAGATAGTATATAAGAATTAAAATAGTACAAGAATAATAAATTTTTAAGAATTACGACTGTTAAGAGGTTCTAATTCCTTAATTTATCCGCCAGTTCATTCTTTTTCTCTTCATCCTGGAGCCATAATTTGACTTCCCGCCAGACTTCGTTGCACTTATCTCCACGGCCTTTGCCGATGACCTCCCGGATGGCTAGGTCCACCTTTTTACGATCTTCTTTGGTTTCCGGTTTGATGTCCACCTCTTCCAGGAAACCTTTCATATGTCTGATGTAACAGCTCATGATACGTTCTCCCTCATTTCATTAAAGGCATAATTATACAATTTATACTATCCTATAATCAAATTCTATTTAATCCTATAAATTTAATTTACCTTATATCTATAAATCCAATTACCTAATCTATAAAATCATCGTAAGGTGAACTTTCAACTATGGCGTCTACGATACAGGGCGTGTTCCACCCTACCACTTCAGTGGCAATCTTCTCTAGGCTGGGGAGTACATTTTCCATCCCATAAGGCCGGATAACTACTATGGGCTTTTTAAGTTCCAGGGCGGCGTCGATCTGTCTCTGGATTAATTCCCGGTTTTTGGAGTAAAGTCCGGAAAGGATAACCACCACATCCACCGGTTCCATCTGCTTTAAAAGTTCATCAGGAAGGGTTTTACCCCGAACTGTCCGGTCTTCATATTCAAAATCGTAGGATGCGGACAATTTATCCAAAAAACGGTTGTATTCCTCATCATCCCTGTCCAGGTGACTAATAAAAAGTTTGTAAGTTCTGGATTCTTCTTCGAACATTTATTTGACTCCAATTAGATAGAAAGCTTATCTTCATGTAATTAGTTCATATTATAAATTTATAGAACTGTCTCTGGACTTCATTTATCAATTAATGAAGAGCTTCAGGTATATCACCATTAATTATCTATCTAAAGATTATCTTAAGAATTCCTTAAAACTTTGAAGAAACTCTTCAATATCCCGTATGTCTTCATTTATGATATCATAGATAATTTCATCATCCACTTCCCAGTAAATGTGTACCAATCTGTTTCTAAATTTAGCCATTTCTATTAATTTTTCAGCCAAACCGTCAGATAAAGCATTTACCTCCGCCATTACTTTAAAGGTATCAGCATAACTTTCTGGTATTCGAAAATTGTTTCTTGAGATAAGATGATTAGATAAGTCAATTGCAGCCTCGATGGAGACTATGAGATAGTATTTAGCACTAGCCCGCAAATGGCGATCTTTTAAAAATTCTTTCTTCGAAAAGCTAGAAATATCTCTTAAACCTTCTAAAGAATTAAATATTTCAGATGATAATGTAGCCACTTTTTCTTCATTAAATTTCAATGCCAAGGGTTTCTCTCCTGTACCTTTTTCTGTAAAAATTGAAGTCATGATGCTCCACCAGACTCAGGGATAAAAAATCACTTCTAACCTCTTCATCTTTACTGAAAAGTAGTTTTCCACTCTTAAAAACATTGAATCTAAAGTGTAGAGGTGAATATTCCAGTGTTCTAACATCAACAGGGAAAATAATCTCTTCTTCAAGTTCTCTCTCCAGCGATAGTTCAAAGTGGAGGGCCTCCTTTTTAGATAACATCTCATCAAGATAAATGGCCAGATCCACGTCACGGAAAAGATTTTCCAGGAATGATCCATGAATATAGGCGAAAATAATCTCCTCTTTTGCTTTTAAAGTGGAGGAGATGTTATCCATGATTTCTTTCCTTTGGGAATAAGTTATTTCATATCTCTTAACACTCTGCACCATTAACACCTTCCTGATGTCATTTTTTATATAAATGTCTCCAGAGACTTGTGGCTGGATTGATCCACCACTTTGGTTCCTTTTCTCTATTTCTATGTTATCATTTATGGATAGATTGTATAATAAAATTTTTTATAAATAAATTACATAAAGTAAGTTATGGAAAATAAATTTCGCTATTTTATAATATTAATCTTAATATTGTTGGTTACAGGGACTATTTTAATGGTATCTCAGGCATTTAAACCAGCACCACCATCTCAACCCACTTCAGGACCGGGAGGCTCGAATTACACCCATGCTGGGATGATCAAGACCAGCTACGGCAGTGGAGCCCATCAGTACTGGATATATGAACCGGCGGCACCAACTCCAGACTCCGCACCGGTCATTGTTTTTAACCACGGCTGGGCTGCCTTCAACCCCCTGATTTATCAGGCCTGGATTGAGCATCTGGTGAAGCAGGGAAACATCGTAATCTTTCCCCGCTATCAGGAAAGTATAACCAGCTCCTCTGATGAGTTCACCCCTAATTCTATACAGGCTGTTAAAGATGCCATAGGGGTTTTAGAAGGTGGAGGACATGTTAAACCAGACCTTGACCGGTTTGCCATTGTTGGCCACTCGGCGGGAGGACTTATCAGCATTAACATGGCGGCTCTGGCAGCTTCCCAGGGTCTTCCCCAACCAAAAGCTGTTTTCTGTGTGGAACCAGGAAAATCACGTTCTACAAATGACACCATGGGTCCCCTCCTCTCAGATCTCAGTAAAGTACCTTCAAACACCCTGCTTTTGACCCTGGCCGGGGATAAGGATGATTGGGTAGGTGACGGTGATGCTAAAAAAATTTACCTGGAGACCACCCAGATTCAGAAGGAAAACAAGAACTACGTATTAATGGTAAGTGATGATCATGGTTATCCTCCCTTAAGCGCTGATCATTTCGCTCCCCTGGCATCTCAAATCCAGATCCGGGATGATAATTTATATCTACTCACCAGTTCCCTGGATTACTATGGGACCTGGAAACTCTTTGATGGCCTGTGCGGCGCTGCTTTTTATGGCCAGAATCGAGAATATGCCCTGGGCAATACTTCACAGCAGAGGTATATGGGCCTGTGGAGTGACGGAACACCGGTAAAGGAAATGATAATAAATGGAAATATTTAAAGAAAGTTTCTTCTAATAAATGGTTAGAGTAAATTAATGGTTTTAAATAGATGAACATAACAGACCTAAAAATTAGTAGATTTTAATGGAAATAATTAGCAGATTTAGATTAGTAAGTAGGTTTAATGATTAATTAGCAGATTTAATTAATAATTCGTAAACTCATCAAAAACCAATTGATGAATTTTATTTAAAAATAAAAATAAAGAAATTAATGGAGATCATAGATGAAATACTTTAAAATTGCTGTATGCCAGATGAAGGTGGTGGATGATAAAGCTTTAAACATCAAAAAAGCAGTGAATATGATGCGGGAAGCCGCCCAAAATAAGGCGGATATGGTAATATTACCGGAAATGTTCAACTGCCCCTACGATAATGAGAAGTTTAGGGAATATGC
Organism: Methanobacteriaceae archaeon; assembly: GCA_017883605.1. Taxonomy (GTDB): domain Archaea; phylum Methanobacteriota; class Methanobacteria; order Methanobacteriales; family Methanobacteriaceae; genus Methanobacterium_A. Next base: position 792 of record JADGNH010000039.1, on the reverse strand, counting down.
TGAAAACAGGACGGACAGCAGGACCCTCCAGGTGGTGTCAGCTGCAGCAAGAAAATTTAAATTACATCTGGTGGCAGGTTCCATCCCTGAAGCTGAAGATGGAAAGATCTACAACTCCAGCTTCATCTTCAACCCAGAGGGCGTTTTAATAGGCCATCATCGCAAATTACACCTTTTTGATATAGATATTCCCGGGGAGATATCCTTCAAAGAATCAGAAACTATCACCTCCGGAGACCGGATTACCGTGCTGGAAACAGTGATCTGTAGGTTAGGGGTTGCTATCTGCTATGATATCAGATTTCCCGAACTTTTAAGGCTCATGGCCCTGAAAGGTGTGGAATTAATGGTAATACCCGGGGCATTTAACCAGAAAACCGGTCCAGCCCACTGGGAAGTACTGGTCCGCAGCAGAGCAGTGGACAACCAGTTTTTTGTAGCTGCAGCCTCACCTGCTTCAAATGAAAACCTCTCATACATTGCCTACGGCCATTCAATGGTGGTAGATCCCTGGGGAGACATAATAGCCCGGTCAGGTCCTGATGAGGAGATAATTTATGCAGAAATAAATATTTCCAGAATTGCTGAGGTAAGAAAAGAACTACCGGTTTTAATCAACAGGCGCACAGACCTTTATGATGTGGTGGAAAAGTAAATTAAACAGAATGGTCAAATCAAGGGATAAATATGAAGGTAAAAACAATAAAACCGGTAAAAGAACTTATTATAAAGATATTTCCAAAGAACAACCTCATCTAGGAGTTTATATAATCCCTAATATTTAAACCTCAA
>JADGNH010000038.1 GCA_017883605.1 Methanobacteriaceae archaeon | reverse complement strand
ACCTGAAACATTGGTATGGGCCAGTTCGTCTACCAGGACATAGCTAGGTTTTCTTTTTAAAACTGCGTCTATATCTAATTCTCCAAGGGTGATCCCCTTATATTCTATTCTTTGTCTGGGTACTATTTCAAGACCTTTAAGAAGCTCCTCGGTTTCTATTCTTCCATGGGTTTCAACCAGACCAACAACAACATCCTGTCCCTCTTCTCTCAAAAAACGTGCCTCATAAAGCATCCTGTATGTTTTACCAACCCCTGCAACGTATCCCAAAAATATCTTTAAATAACCTTTTTCACGTTCTTTCACCTGTACTTCTTTTTTTATTTTTTTTAGAAGCTCATCGGGATCAGGTCTTTTATATTCTTCGGTCATTCTCCACCTGCCAATATTCAGGGAAAATTCTAATTTTCACTAAATGTTACATCTATTAAAAGAATCTATTAAAAAGAAATTATGGGTGAATCCATTTAATGGATTCCACCAAGTGCAATGTTTAGTTTCAGGACATTTACTACGGGCTGTCCAATTCCGGGGAAGGGTGTTTCCTGTGTTTTTTGTATCAAATCTTTGATTGCTGATTCGCTTATGTTCCTTTCTTTAGCAATTCTTGGAACTTGAATTAAGGCTGATTCAACGCTGATGTACCTGTCAAGCCCGCTTCCTGATGCCAGTACCATATCTGAAGGAATTGTAGCGTTAGCTGAAAGGTTATCATTTGTCTTAATCTCATTTATTGTTTCGTTTACTCTGTCAATTAATTTTTGGTTGGTAGGCCCATAATTAGAACCTCCTGAAGTGCTTGCATTATAATCAATTGCTGAAGGTCTTCCCTGAAAATACTGGGGACCTTCAAAGTTTTGACCTATAAGTTCAGAGCCTACAACATTTCCATTAATCTTTATCATTTCACCAGTGGCCTGATAAGGGAATACAGCTTGTGATATACCCGTCATTACAAGAGGATAAATTAATCCCAGAACTAGGGTCAATGTTCCAAATATTATAAGGGCCTTTTTTAGCTCTTTAAGCATTTCACCCATTTATACCACCCCCAGTAATGATATTAGAATGTCTATTACTTTTATACCAATAAATGGTAGGGCTAGACCTCCTAAACCATATATTAATATGTTCATTCCCAATAGCTTTGAAACTGATGAAGATGGACGGTATTTAACCCCTCGAAGCGCTAATGGAATCAGCAGCGGTATTATAATCGCATTGAAAATAACTGCTGATAAAACAGCACTCATCGGTGTTGATAGATGCATTATGTTTAGGATATTGAGCTGTGGATATGCAACTGCGAATATTGCGGGAATTATTGCGAAATATTTAGCTACATCAGTAGCAATACTGAAAGTGGTTAATGCACCTCTTGTAATTAATATTTCTTTGCCTATTTCCACTATATCCAGTAGTTTAGCTGGTGATGAGTCAAGGTCAACCATATTAGCGGCTTCTCTTGCTGCTGCTGTACCTGCACTCATTGCAACTGCAACATCAGCTTGAGCTAGTGCAGGAGCATCATTTGTTCCATCACCAATCATGGCAACTAGACGTTGAGTTTCCCCACCCTGATATTTACGTATCAGTTCCAGTTTCGTTTCAGGCCGGGCTTCAGCTACAAAATCATCCACTCCTGCCTCTGCAGCTATAGATGCTGCAGTTAATGGATTGTCACCTGTTATCATAACAGATTTAATTCCCATTTTCCTAAGCTGCAATAAACGATTCTTAATACCCGTCTTGACCACATCTTTCAACCGTATAGCACCGAATACTCCGTTGCAATCTGCTACAACTAATGGTGTATCCCCATTTCTAGACACTTCCTCAACTATTTTCCTGACATCTGAGGGAATGACACATTCATGACTTTTAGCAAAGTCCTCTACAGAATCTGCAGCTCCTTTACGAACTTTATTAGTTCCGTAGTCTATTCCACTCATACGAGTTTCTGGAGTGAATGGCACAAAATCTGAATTTTCAGGAGCCCTTATATCTCTACCACGCACGCCTAACTCTTTTTTAGCTAAAATAACTATACTTCTTCCTTCAGGTGTTTCATCGGCAAGAGAGGATAGTAATGAAGCTTCAATTAGATATTTTTTCTCTACACCGTCAACAGGAATAAATTCAGTTGCTTTTCTACTTCCAAGAGTTATTGTACCTGTTTTATCGAGTAAAACTGCGCTTACGTCTCCTGCTGCTTCAACAGCTCTCCCGCTTAATGCAATTACGTTGTGCTGTAATAGCCTGTCCATACCTGCTATACCAATGGCAGGTAATAGTCCTCCAATGGTTGTTGGCATAAGACATACCAGAAGAGATATTAAAATGGGGATGCTTATGGCCACTCCCATGTAATTAGAGAATGCAGCCAATGTAATGACTACCACGACAAAAAGTGCTGTCAGTCCAATTAAAAGGATCTCCAAAGCTTTTTCATTGGGTGTTTTTTCTCTTTTAGCGCTTTCAACCATGTTGATCATGCTGTCAAGGAAGGTTTCCCCAGGATCTACAGTGATTTGAACCTTAATTTGTCCTGAAAGAAGTTTGGTACCTCCAGTAACACCACTTATATCTCCTCCAGATTCTCTTATTACTGGAGCAGATTCACCCGTTATTGCTGATTCATCAACAAGGCCTGTTCCATTTATTATATCACCATCGCTTGGTATAATTTCCCCATCTTTGACAATAACTATATCCTTCTTTCTAAGGGAAAGGGCTGGAACTTTTCCTGTGGTGCCATCATCTAGAATTTTATTTGCAAATGCTTCGGTTCTAGTGTTTTTAAGTGATTTTGCCCTTGCTTTACCTCTTGTTTCAGCGAGTGATTCTGCAAAGTTGGCGAATATGACTGTAAACCACAACCATATGCTAATTTGAATGTTGAATAAAAAGTTTCCACCATAGATCAAGTTGCTTATACCTATTAATGTGGTAATAATCGCTCCTATCTCCACTATGAGAATCACAGGGTTTCTGAGGAGGACCATTGGATTAAGTCTTTTAAATGAACCTTTTAATGCTTCTAGCACTGTTTTTGGCTCAAAAATGCTGGTTGATTTTTCGTTTTTCATGATTTAACCCCCTAGAAAGTGAGTCCTCCATGTAGGAATAATTGTTCAAGTATTGGTCCGAGTGCGAACACAGGGAAGAAAGTTAAAGCTCCCACAACTATCACCACACTTACCAGCATTATGACAAAAAGTGCGCTTGTACTTGGAAAAGTAGAAGCATCAGTTGCAACTCTCCCTTTTTTGGCTAATGCTCCAGCAATTGCTAAAGCTGGTATTATAACAGCAAATCTGCCAATTAGCATTCCAAGGCCTAATGTGAGGTTGTAGAATACTGTGTTTGCACTCAAACCTGCAAATGCCGAACCGTTATTTGCTAGTGCAGATGTATAAGCATAGAGTATCTCTGACAATCCGTGTGCTGATGGATTGTTAAGACCAGTAAGTCCATCTGGTAAGGATATGGCAATGCCTGCTAAGATAAGAATCATTGCAGCTGGTACTACAAGGGCTATTACTGCCATTACCATTTCGTAAGGTCCTAATTTTTTGCCAAGGAATTCTGGTGTTCTGCCTATCATTAGTCCGGCAATGAACATGGTCAAAATGACGTAGAAAAGCATTCCAATAAGTCCAACACCCAGTCCTCCGAAAATAACTTCTCCTATACCCATATTAAACATGTAAACGAGTCCTGTTAAGGGCATAGCGCTGTCATGCATTGAGTTTACTCCACCGTTTGAAACATCTGTTGTAGTCGAACCCCATAAAACTGATTCGGCTACACCGAATGTCAGCTCTTTACCTTCCATGTTCCCACCGGTAACACCGAGTTTGTCAATTATTGGGTTTGATTGGCTTTCGGCATAGTATGCTACACCCATTCCAGCTACAAGCAGTATCATCATGGCTGCGAATATGACTAGTCCCTGCTTGAAATTTCTTATTATATATCCAAAGGCAAATACAAGGGATATTGGGATTAATAGAATTGCGAAGGTTTCCAGTATGTTGGTTAAGCCATTTGGATTTTCGAATGGATGGGCTGAATTGGCGTTGAAGAATCCTCCCCCATTTGAACCGATCATCTTTATTGCTTCCTGTGAAGCAACAGGACCTATTGCTATTGTTTGATTGGCTCCATTCAGTGTTTGGGCAGTTACATATGGATCAATTGTCTGAACTACACCCTGTGATGCTAGAATAAGGGCGAAAACTACAGCTATTGGTAAAAGAACATATAATGATGTTCTTGTTAAATCAACCCAGAAATTACCAACTGTATCTGAATTTTGACGTGTGAAACCCCTTATTAAAGCTAAAAGGGCTGCAATACCAACTGAAGCAGAAAGGAAGTTCTGCACGGTCATGCCCAGCATCTGGGTCAGATAGCTCATAGTTGTTTCACCAGCATATGATTGCCAGTTGGTATTTGTTGCAAAAGAAATCGCAGTATTTAATGCTGTATCCCATCTAACACTTGACATTTGTGCAGGATTCAGTGGTAAAAAGTTTTGTATTAATTGTAAAGCAAAAAGAAACGTTATTCCAATTATATTGAATATAAGCAGTGCGTAGGCATATCTTTTCCATGTCATCTCTTGATTTTGGTCAATGGAACATATACGGTAAATAAAATTTTCCACTGGTCGTATTACAGGTGTCATGAATGTTTTTTTACCTGTAAATACCTTTGACATGTATTTACCAAGTGGTATGGCAGCGATAGTCAGTATTAACAGGAATAATATGATTAGAAGTACTTCTTCTATCACCATATTAATCCCTCTATAACCGGTTTAAATTTATCTAAATCTGAATCTTCTTCATTTTCTTCGTCCATCATCATATTAGTTCACCCCAATAACTATTTTATAAATAAAAATACCATCAACATTTACTAATAAATCAAAACTTTTGTATCAAGTACTTTCCGGGAAGCCTTTAAATCATTTTCATACGATGATTGAACTTGGACTTCTAAATATGGAAACTTCATATTTTAACTATATCACTCTCATTTTTCACAATATTTTATCTTATAAAACATTTTTCCCCATCTAACCTCCAGGATATTAATCTTGCGGGTAAAAACTTTGATAAACTTCCGGCAGTTTTAGGATATAAAATTTTCCGCCCGGAACTGACCGGAAGCTTATTGCCGGAAAATTTTTAAACCTCATAAAGATCGTTGCTAATTATACTTAAATGTTTCGCCGGAAATAGGCCGGCACAAAGCTATTCAACGGTTTATTGTTGATTTAAATATTTAATCAATGGTAAATTCTTAATTAAATATTTAATATACTACTTCAACTGGGACTATTATTCTTTTTACCACTCTATAAGTCATATAGTTCGAACAAAAAAATAAATAAGATAATTAAAAATAATAAGATATTTAAAGAGTTTGAATCCTAATTTCTGCAATTTTTATTGGTTTTGGCTTCACTTATAATGGTCTGGCAAGTGGATCAGGGTCCCGATTTAGGGTTGTGTTGATTTTCAATTGCCTAAGCCTGAAACTGAGCTTTTGACTGCAGAAGCGGTTAATAGGATATATGACTTCTATTTATTAACAAATTCAGCGTGATTTAATGTAAAATAAGAAATTAAAAAACAGGTAACCTGTTATACTTATTTATTATAAATTAAAATTGACTATAAAGTGGATCTGGCCCGTATCAAAACACCGATAATAATGACAATTAAAAGGAGAGATATTACACCCAGCATTATTAATAGGGTTATCCTCCTTTCATATTCTTTTTTTTCCTTTTCTATGGTCTCTTCTTCTCCATCTTTCATGTATATATTTTTTTGTTTTAACTTTTATTTATTGATTTCTATAAAGAATAAACAGAAATTTAATATTATTTAACATTTTTAAGTTTTAAATTTCTTTGAATAATAAAAAAGAACTATTATTGTTAGTTTTTTTTAATTTTAATTATTTTTTACCTAAAAAGGCCTCTAAATTAAAGGATAATTCCTCTGATATTTCTTTAAGCTGGAGTAGAAGTTTATCATCCAGGGGGATACCTTCTTTTTTGAATTTTTCAATATTACGAACCTCCATATCTCCGGGTATAAAGACGTTGCCTGAGTTTTTGATCTCGGCCACGAAATCATCCACATCTTCTTTGAATTCCTCTAAATCTCCGAATTTTGAGGGATCTATGGCGGCTATAAGGTCTCCTTTGGTGCACATCTTCTCTGGATTGGCCGTTCCTACTACATCTTTCCCAAAGGAAGCTCTTACCAGTGGTCCGGCCAGTATTTCGATCATGAAGGCCAGGGCATAGCCTTTATGTGCTCCGAAGGGTAGTATGGATCCTTTAAGCGCGGCTTCAGGGTCTGTGGTGGGCATTCCCTCGGCATCCAGGGCTACATTTTCCGGGATTTTTTCACCTTTGCGCAGGGCTTCAATGAGCTTTCCCCTTGCAGAGGCAGAAGTAGCCATATCCACTGACACATAATGTTTGTTAGAGGGAATGCTTATGGCCAGGGGATTGGTGCCGATGATGGGCTCCTTGCCGCCGATGGGGGCCATTGCCGGTTCGGTGTTGGCAATCACCACGCCCACCAGATCCTCCATTAGAGCCATGTCTGAATAATAACCGGCCACTCCAAAATGGTTGGATTCATGTATTCCCACCAACCCTATGCCTGTCTTTTTTGCTTTTTCCATGGCCAATTCCATGCCACGATGGGCTACCACGTGGCCGAACATGTGATTACCTTTTAAAAGAGCAGTAGAAACTGTTTCTTTTTCTATGGTGATTTCTGCTTCGGTTTTTATGGTCCCACATTTCAGACCTTTCAGGTACTGGGGAAATCTACCTATTCCATGTGATGAAAATCCCTTAAGGTCCGCGTCTACCGTAACATCCGCCACAATCGATGCGTCTTTCCGCGGCACTCCCATTATATTCAGTATTTCTATAACTATTGATCTTTCCTGTTGTGCTGTTATTCTCATGTGATGCACCTTAAATCTTTAAAATCTGACTTTAAGTTAATTTTACATTGATGATTCGACTTTTTGATTGGTAATTTAAGTTTTTTAATAGAATTCAGAACTTATTGGTAAGTTAGGTTTTTTTTAATAGAATTTTGGCTTAATTGGTAAATTAAGTTTTGATTGCTTAAATTAGGTTTTTTTTAATAGAATTTTGGCTTTTTTGATTTGGTAATTTAGGTTTAAATTTCAATAAAACTTTCCTGAAAGGTTTTTATTTTAACCTTTTCCTGGGCATCTTCCAGGACCCTTCCTATTTGATAGGCTTTGTTATAACTTTCTATAATCTTTATGGTGCGGGCAGCATCATCCTCCGGTACCATTACCACCATACCCACACCCATATTGAACACCCGGTACATCTCATCCAGGGGAACACCCAGAGAGTAAATTAACTGGAATATGGGATTTGGTCGGGGTAGGCTGTCTATGTCATAACCCATATCCTTTTTAAGCCTTTTCAGGTTGGTGAATCCTCCCCCGGTTATATGCGCCAGGCCATGTACTCTTACGTCGCTCTTTATGAGATCCATAACCGGTTTTACATATATCTCTGTAGGTTTAAGGAGTTCTTCTCCAATTTTGAGTGAAGGATGGTTGGGTAGGGGATCATTCACCTTTAATTTTTTGTCATCAAATAAAACTTTCCTGGCCAGGCTTAATCCGTTGCTGTGAATCCCGCTACTTTCTATTCCAATGAGAATGTCACCGGAGGAGATATCAGCACCGGTTATTATACCCTCCAGATCAACCAGACCTATTCCGGTACCCGCCAGGTCAAAATTATTTACTATCTCGGGAAGAGAGGCGGTTTCACCACCTATCATAGCTATCTGGGCTTTTTGAGCCCCTTTTGCCAGTCCTTCGCCAATCTGGGCTGCTACCTGGGGGTCTGGTTTTTCAACAGCCAGATAGTCTACCATGGCCAGAGGTTCTGCCCCCACACATAAGAGGTCGTTTACCACCATGGCCACGCAGTCAATACCTACCGTATCGTACTTTTCCATAAGCTCCGCTACCAGTATTTTGCTTCCCACACCGTCGGTGCTCATTGCAATACCTTTATCTCCCAGTTTAATTAGGGCAGCGAAGTGACCGGACTCTGTGATTACATCCCTGAAATTAAGGGTTTCTTTGAGCTTTGAAGTTAAAGCAGAAATCGTGACCTTCTCCAGGTCCATGTCCACTCCTGATTCTGAATAGGTTACCATGAAAATCACCAAATATTTAGATATTATCTTTTATATTAACTTAAATTTAAAATTGCACTTATAGTAAGCTATTAAATTTGTTCTTAATAAAACTTGTAGATGAAAGAAAAGAACTATAAAAAAATAAATAAAAAAAAATAGAATTTGAAAAATTTAATTTTTAAAAGATTTTTCACTGGATTCTAACCGTTTCTAAATTTAGAGGAGTTTTGGTCTCAATTTTAAAGGTGCGGTAGATGCTTGAAGCCAGATCCAGGGTTTTATAGTTGTCACCGTGGCAGATAAGAATCTTTTCTGGTTTGGGAGACAGCCGGCGCACGTAGTCCATGAGCTGTTTTCGGTCGGAGTGTCCGCTGAAACCTTCTATGGTTTTTATTTCCATTTTAACATTGTAAACGTTGGTTTTACCTTCTTCTTTGAGTGGTATCTCCTTCCAACCTTTTTGAAGCCTTCTTCCCAGAGATCCTTCGGCCTGATATCCTACAAATACCAGAGAGCTCTTTTCATCTTCACAGAGCCATTTAAAGTACTCCACTGAATTACCACCGGTTAACATACCGGAAGTGGATAATATGATGGCGGGCTCTCCCTCTACAATGTCTCTTCTTTCCTCAATTCCGTTCACTTTCTTGAAAACATCGGAAATGAATGGATTTCTTCCCATATGGAATATCTGGTCCCGCAGGTCCTTGCTCAGATATTCGGGACGGGCGGTGTGGATGGCAGTGGCCTCCCAGATCATGCCGTCAATGTAGATGGGAACCTCGTCTATTATTCCGTGTCGGATGTACTCATCCAGTACAATCATAAGTTCTTGAGCTCTTCCCACAGCGAAAACTGGAATTAATATCTTTCCTTTGCGTTCTAGTGTTTTGTATATGGTCTTTATAAGCTCTTTTTCTGCGTCGTTGCGGGTGGGCTGTACATCTTCATGTCCGCCGTAGGTGCTCTCCATCATCAGGGACTCTAGACGGGGGAACTTAGCCACAGCTGGTTCTAAAAGTCGGCTTCTTTCAAATTTGAAGTCTCCGGTGTATACAAAGTTGTGCTGCCCATCTCCGATGTGCATATGGGTTATGGCGGATCCTAATATGTGCCCGGCGTTGTGCAGTGTCAAACGGATATCCGGGGCAATGTCAGTTACTTCACCATAATCAAGGGTTATGGTATGTTTAATACTCTTTTTAACATGTTTCACGTTGAATGGTAGGGGATTATCTTCTCTGTGTGCTATATCAATGTGGTCCAGCTGCAGTAGGGTCATGAGATCCCTGGTGGGCGTGGTGCAGTACACCGGACCCTCATATCCATAGTGGTAGAGGTAGGGTAGAAATCCAGAATGATCCAGATGGGCGTGGGATATGATAACCGCATCCAGGTTGTCCAGGGAGAATTCTGGAACATTCAGGTAGGGATAGGAGCTTTTATCGTCTGCACCCGCAACGTTAACTCCGCAATCCAAGAGTATCTTGCTATTGGGGGTCTGAAGGAACAGTGATGAACGTCCCACCTCTCTGAAACCTCCCAGTGATGTCAAACGGGTCCATTCATTGTCGGCGGTGACTTCACGATGGATTCGATTCCCCAGGTCCTGTAAAAATTTCTTACGCTCTTTACTATTCTTCCTAAGCGTTCTTCTAATTCTTTGTATGATTTCAGATGCAATAGGGGGAGTTCTAAGTATTTTGGGTGCCCAGCCAATCTGCTTTACAATCTCTCTTGATGTAACACCATATTTACCAATTACAAGCCCCGGTTTCCTGGCTTCGATTATGACCTCACAGGTGACCTCATCAAAGGAGATGTTGGTGATCTTAGCATCATCAGGCACTATCTCATGGATACGGTGGATGGATTTCTCTGGATCCATGAGCACAGAGCGGTCTGATCTTATTATTATCCTCTTTCTTATGTCTTTAGCCAGATCCCTGATTAGATCTCCGTTTTCGGTGATGATCTCCGGGTTTTTAGTGTAGATCACTACCTCAGGACCTTCAAATTCTACCTTGGCCACTTGCACTCTGGTGGGTAGCCCTTTTATTATTGTATTTTTAATTTCTTGAATCTCTGAACCCATAAAATCACTTCTAAAAATAGAAAAAATAAGGGTAAACCATGTTTACCTTTACTTAAATTGGAAATAAAAAAATGTTTAAATTAATATATTTTAATAAAATCAGTTCAATTCCTTGATCTTACTTTCTACCTCTTCTTCAGAGAGCATTTTAAAGCCTTCATCCTCGGTAACCGTAGCCACAAGAACACCGTTACCTGAAAAAGCATCTCTCTCCATGGCAGATTTTATAGCCCTAATTGCTACATCCACTCCTTCTTCTATGTACATATCTTCGCTGTAGCGGTCCTCCAGTACACCGTAAGCCACTGGTGATCCTGATCCCGTAGATATCATCAGGTCTTTTATTACACCTCCAGTGGGGTCCAGGGAATAAAGGGCCGGACCTTTATCGTCCACCCCTCCTAGAAGGGTTTGGACATAGTAGGGATAAAATCTGGATGAATGTAATATGTTGGAAGTTAAGGTAGCTGCGGCTTCAACACTAATTATTTCACCGTTTCTAAGCCTGTAAAGAGCCACTTCAGCACTTATATATTTCATTAGACTTTGGGCATCGGAAACAGCCCCGGCAATGGTGGCTCCAATATGATCATCTATTTTGAAGATCTTATCTGCCACCTTATGGGCTATTAAATTACCCATAGTAGCTCTTCTCTCGGTAGCAAAAACAACTCCGTCTTTACAGGTTAAGCCAACAGTTGTAGTACCTTTTAATCGATCTTTATCATTCATAGATACACCTCTAAAAAACGACACATAAAAAATAGTTTAATATGTCTATTTTAAAATTCATGTTATATAAATATTCACCAAGTTATTCATGTATTTATTTACAAAAGTTATTCTTATTTTAAGTTAGGTGGCTTATATCGGTATAAACCTCCTGTAGCCCTAATTTAATTGAAGATGTTTATAAATGTTTCTCATATAAAATCAATTTTTTATTATATAATACTCATTAATACAACAATTGTATTTATTATTTTAAAATAAAAAAAAGGGTAAAAGAAATAAAAAGAAGATGTTATCAGGTTATGATTTCAGTTAACCTGTCTTCAGCTATTCCTTTTTTGATCTCAAGTGCCATTCTACGGCCCATGCTCAATGGTTCTCCATACAGGAGGTAGCTGTAGGCTGATCCGTTCATGAAGGTGTTTGTTCCGCCGTCTGAACGGGCACTCATCTCAAACACTACTACTTCAAGGTCATCGTTAACTAAGGTCTGCATACAGAACGGACCGTTAAATCCTGGTGGTACTAATTCTTTGGCACCTTCAGTGATCTTGTCTCCTATGTCAAATACCTGTGGAAGCAGTGATTCTCTCATAACTACCGGATGGTTACCAGTAATGACGTAGGATGGGTCTACACCTATATCGAGCTGGTCTTTGGCAGGTACTCTGGTTAAACCATCTATGGTGGATTCATATCTACTATCAATTCCTAAGAGTTCTACTTCATCCTTTAATCCTGAGAAGAAGTAATGAATACAGTAGTTACATCCTAGTACGTATTCTTCGATGTGTGCTTCTTTTATATCCTCTTCTTCAATCCATTTTCTCTCCATCATTGCCTCAATTTTTTGGTCAAATTCTTCAGTTGAGTTGGCAACGAAGTATCCTCTTCCTCCTCTGGCTCCTGGGAACTTAACCATAACAGTACCGTCAATGTCCCCGGGTTTTGCTATCTTTTGCGGAATCCTGATTCCGGATTCAACCATCAATTTCCTTTCCAGATCCCGTTCTGCTTCCCATCTTAGAATATCTCTGTTTCCGAACATGGGAACGTTAAAAATAGTTTCAATGTTGTCCAATCCAGCGTAGGCCACAAAGGATCCGTGTGGGAACACTATACTGTTCATATCTATTAATTTTTGCTGAACATCATCATTAACTATGTCACTAAACTTATCAACCATTATGTATTCATCAGCAACATTAAACCTTTTATAAGGAACTTCCCGTCCTTTTTCACAAACTACTGCAGTCTTAAATCCTTCTTCCTTTGCTCCTTGAAACATATGTAAGGATGAATGACTTCCTAAAGTTGCAATAGTTATGTCTTCTTTATCGTATCCATTCAAAATGTCAAGAATTCCCTCTCTGTTTATCTTACTCATCTTTTGAATCCCTCCTAGTTTTTAAGAAAACAATTCCCTTTTAAATAAACATGGGCATATTCCTGATAATATCTTTTTCGGCTTGTTATTTTGTATGATGAATTAAATGAAAAATTCATAATAATTTTAATAAAGTGACATGAAATTTTTCTTAAAAATTATGTGTAAAAACTAATGTGAACCAGATTATATTGTTAGCTAACAAAAAAAAGGTTAGATTAATAAAAAAAAACATGAAAATTTTAACTAATAAAAAAAGAACATGAAAAATAAGAATTTTTTAATAACTCATTTTTTCCAAAAAATTCTAATTATATGTGGACAATTAAAAAAAAGAAAATGAGCAAGTTATTTATCTTCAACTAACACTTTCAATTTAGCGTCATAGAGGTCTATTATAAGTCCATGTACAGGCACATCATCTGGAATAAAGGGAGATTCTTTTATTCTTTCTACAACATGTATCACATTTTCTTCTTCACTGTCGATTGCCCCTATCCATTCCCTGATATCAACCTCTGAAATTACATTTTCATCTATACCTCGATCTTTCATGGCATTCATGAGCTTTTCAGGGTCAACATTTGCCATTCCACATTCATAGTGTCCAACCACCATGACTTCTTCAGCGCCAAGTGCGTATATGGCTGCTGCAACTGACCTTATAACATCCCGGTCAACAACTGCATTACCGGCGTTTTTAATTATTTTAGCGTCTCCTCTTTCAATTCCCATAGCTGGTTCTAGAAACCCGGTAAGTCTGGTGTCCATACAGCTTACTATGGCTAACTTCTTTTGGGGCATATGGCTCATTTTTTTAGGTTCAAATTCTTTGACAAAATTCTCATTTGCTTTTAATACTTCATCAATCATCATTATATCACCGGAAATAAGTAATTAAATAACCAAATTTTATAAAGAGTAAGCATTAATCTTTTTTGTTCAATATATATAGAGAATTCCTTTTTTTTATATCAAAGAATTTATATGGTTTCCTGATCGGTCGAGAAATGGTCAGGCGTAAAGACGGGGATGACGTAGGGACCTTCGGGAATGACGGCCACATGACGATCATGATGTGATTTGACACTCTCCGCAATGGCTTCAGACGGAGATGCGATGGTATGGATACCGGTCAGTGCCTGTTGAGCCTCCGTAAGACCTTCACTGTATAGATAAATATTTGCCTTTTTCATGGCCTTCACCAGCATCTCGGATTGCCACTCATCAATTGCGGCATAACGTTTTTGCAGAAGTCCCTGTAAAAATCTGTCCGGCCCCAGACGGATCAAATTCATCTGCGCTTCTGCAAACTCGGCAGACCCCACCCCTCCTGAACACTCCGAAACAATAATCAAATTTCCACCAGGTTCAAGAATATCAAGCGCCCCAACCATCCCTTTCACCGTCTGATAATATGTTTTATCGAGCGGGTAACCGGCGGCGCTGGTCAAAACGGTCCTGAACCTTTGCCGCACGGGAATTTCCGCGTAGTAACGGACAAAGGAAACGGCATCGAGATGGCTCCCCTCGACGCTGCCAAAATTAATAAAAGATATTTGACGGTTCTCGTCGATCACCGTATTCACCGCGAAAATTCTGCCCACAAGCTTCACAACGTCCATCTGCACGCCGTGCAGGGGATTGCCATCCAGGATGCAATTGGCAGTCCGACAATGTTCGAGGATCCGGGCGGAATGCAG
>JADGNH010000145.1 GCA_017883605.1 Methanobacteriaceae archaeon | reverse complement strand
GAAATAGCTAAAAAAACCGATAAGGAAGTGGTTTTCATGGCTGCAGGATTTGAAACCACGGCACCCACCACTGCATCTGAAATAGTTTCCGGACCTCCAGAGAACTTTTCAGTACTTTCCTGCCACAGGCTTATTCCACCAGCTTTGAAGTTCCTTATAGAATCGGGAGAAGTGAATTTAAGCGCCCTTATCGAGCCGGGTCATGTTTCTACCATAATAGGCACCAGGCCCTACCAGATTTTCTCAGAAAAGTACGGTGTCCCCCAGGTGGTGGCGGGTTTCAATCCCTTTGACGTTTTGATAGCTATTTACATGATCTTAAAACAGATCAAAGAGGGGAAAGCCCAGGTTCAAAACGAGTATAAACGGGCAGTAAGGGAAGAAGGCAATATAAAAGCCCAAGAGCTCATGGATGAGGTTTTCTACATTAAAAGCAGTGAGTGGAGGGGATTCCCACAGATTCCAGATTCGGTTTACGAGATCCGGGATGATTTTTCCCCGTTCAATGCCCGGAAAAAATTTGATATAAATATTCCGAAATCTCCGGATGTGGTAACTGGATGTATATGTGGCCCTATACTGCGCGGTGTGGCTCGTCCAGAGGAATGCAGGTTATTCAGAGAAGAATGCAACCCACTAAATCCTATTGGGGCCTGCATGGTCAGTAAAGAGGGAACCTGTAACATAGCTTACCGTTACGGTTCTTTGTAGTTTAGAGGTATTTTATGGTAGAAAATAAATTAAAAGCCATAGCACTGGATGTCGACGGTACCATAACCGATGAAACCCGTAAAGTATGTTTAAATGCTATAAAAGCTATATACGAGGCAGAAGATAAGGGTATTCCTGTTATAATCGTTACAGGTAATATAATGTGCTCCACCAGAACCATATCCATACTCTTCGGCACATCAGGTGGCCTGGTAGCTGAAAACGGGGGTGTAATAGAATCCCGTGGCAAAAGACAGATATTAGGAGATATAACGGAATGTCAAAGGGCTTATGAATTCCTTAAATCAAAATTTAATATCAAAAAAGTGGAAGACTCTGATCAAAGGATTTCTGAAGTGGCCATAGAAAGGAGTATCCCTGAAGAGGTTGTCAAAGAGACTCTTAAGGATTATGATGTGGAAGTGTACGACACCAAGTTTGCCATACATATCACCGACCCTGCGGTGGATAAGGGATCTTCCCTGGAGATTATAGCCCGTGATCTGGGTATAAGACCAGATGAAATCCTGGCCATGGGAGATAGTGAAAATGACATCGAATTTTTAAGGGTGGCTGGTATGAAGGTGGCGGTGGCCAATGCCGATAAGGAGCTTAAAGCCATTGCCGACTATGTTACCCGGGAAGCCTATGGAAATGGTGTGGCAGAAGCGATTGATAGGTTTATATTATGAGTAGAGACTCATGTTTATGATCGGGAGGTTCATATTATGATGGAAGACGTTGTTCAGGAAACACTGGATCTGGCCCTTAAATATACGGATCAGGCAGAAGTTTACCTGGAAAAGGAAGAAACTGTGGATGTGGACATTCAGAAGGATCAGGTGGATTTTGCAAAGGAGGTTTCATCATGTGGAGTTGGTGTCCGGGTGATCCTGGATGGTAAGATGGGATTTGCCTACACCACCAACCTGGGAAGACTTCATGAAACCGTAAAAAGTGCTGTTTTCAATGCAAAATCCAATATTGTAGATGAAAACTTTATATTAGCATCTAAATCCCAATATCCTGCTGTTAAGGAAATATATGATGATAAGATCCGGTATCTGGATCTGGAAGAGGTGGTGGATTTTGCAAAAAGCATGATCAAAATGGCAGCAGTGGAAAAATGCCAGCCCACATCGGGAGGTGTTTCTACAGGATATTCAAGCACGTTCATCGCCAATTCTGAGGGTGTTTTCTCTCAGGATTCATTCACCATGTTCTCAGGATTTATATCGGTTAACATCCCTGATGGAGAGGGCGTATCCACGGCCCATGAATCTGATTCATCCAGATATATGGATATAGATCCAGAAAAGATTTCCAGAAAGGCCTGTGAAATTGCCCGGGAATCAAGAGGCGGCAAACCAATTGAAACCAAAAACATGGACGTAATACTTGATTATAATGCTGCATCAGCACTTCTAGCTACCTTTATCAATTCTTTAAACGCTGATAACGTGCAGAGAGGCCGGTCGGTGTATGCAGATAAACTGAACCAGGAAGTGGTTTCCACCTCCCTGAATATTTACGATGACGGAACACTTCCCCGGGGTCTTAGGACTTCAAAAAGTGACGGTGAAGGAGTTCCCAGCCAGAAAACAGTATTAGTAGAAAATGGAATTCTTAAAAACTTTATCTACGATCTCTACACCTCAAAAAAAGGAGGAGTTGGAAGTACCGGTAATGGAATGAGGTCATCCTTTGCAGACATGCCCTCTGTGGGCGTAAGCAATATTATAATTGACTTTAAAGATTTACATGAAATTTCCCAGTTAAAAGAGGGATTAATGGTTACCGATGTACTGGGAGCCCACACAGCAAACCCCATATCGGGTGATTTCTCCGTGGAGGCCATGAACGCATTCAAGATAGAGAAAGGAGAAATTGCATACCCCATAAAAAAGGTTATGCTCTCTGGAAACATATTCAACGCCCTGAAGGCAGCGTCAGCATCATCAGAGAAAACCCGACAGATGGGGCCTTTTGTATTACCTCCCATCTTAACCCCTGGAATAAGGGTTGTGGGTTGATTTGGATAAAAATGATGTTAATCAGGAAGGGTTCTAATTAAATGGTTTTGAAGTAAATATTTGAAGAAAATGACTTTAAAGGCAAATAATTTGAAAGAGAATAACCCCAAAAAGGTTCTCCAAAATTACCGGGAAGTTATGATGAATAAACAACTTTCCAGATGGAAAACCGCCTCTTTTATACCTGCAAATAATTTTAATCATTTAGAGGATATGTGGCGGGAGCATGAGCGTATCAGAGAAGAATTTCACCTTTTTTACCCTGAGATTGCCAGAAAGGGGAATCCATCAAAACCTGAATTTTCATACCTAGATTTAAAGGTAAAAATCGCCGAGAAAATATTTGAAAGCTGCGTTTTATGTGAAATGAAATGTGAAGTGAACAGAAACTCTGAAAAAGGATCATGTGGCGTTCAATATCCCCAGGTTGCCTCTGAATTCATGCATATAGGTGAAGAGGCCCCCCTGGTACCTAGCCATACCATATTTTTTGCTGGATGCAACTTCCAGTGTATTTACTGCCAGAACTGGGATATAAGCCAGCACCCTGAAGAGGGTATGCCCCTTTCTGAGGCGCATCTGGCGGATATAATTGATAGAAGAAGAACCCAGGGCTCCAGAAACGTGAACTTTGTAGGGGGAGACCCCACACCCCACTTACCATTCATATTAAAAACCATGCGCCTGTCCCGGGAGAACGTCCCGGTGGTTTGGAACAGCAACCTGTACCTTTCTGAGGAAGCTATGAATCTTTTAGATGGATTTGCTGACCTTTATCTCACTGATTTTAAATATGGTAATGATGACTGTGCCCTGAGACTTTCCAGGGTTCATCATTACTGGGAAGTGGTTACCCGAAACCATAAACTGGCGTGGCAGGCAGGGGATATGATAATAAGACATCTAGTACTTCCCAACCATGTTCAATGCTGCACCAAACCAATTTTAAGGTGGATATACCATAATTTAGGTCCAGAAGTGGTTATAAACATCATGGGACAGTACAGACCAGTTTATGGTGCCTGTAGATATGAAGATATTTCCCGACCCCCCTCTAGGAGGGAGATGGAGGAAGCATTGGCTTATGCCCGGGATTTAGGTTTTATTAATATTCTTTAATAGCTTCTTATCCATGTAATGCCTGTGTATAGGGTTATAAATGGAAAATAGGGCTTTATGAATTA
Organism: Methanobacteriaceae archaeon; assembly: GCA_017883605.1. Classification (GTDB taxonomy): domain Archaea; phylum Methanobacteriota; class Methanobacteria; order Methanobacteriales; family Methanobacteriaceae; genus Methanobacterium_A. The sequence goes on along the minus strand of JADGNH010000145.1, from coordinate 612 downwards.
TTAAAAGTACTTGAAGTTAGTACTTGAAGTTAGTACTTGAAGTTTTTACTGGCCTACTTTCATAAATAATCTACCAGGAACTTTCATAGTAATCTTTTTCCATGAAAACTTCATAATAATCTTTTGCCAGGGAATATATGATGAATTTGGAGTTAAAAAAATTTAAAAATATGTTTCACCAATCAATTTTTATCCCATATTAAGGATTTTACGATTTTTCTGGAACATTCATTTTTTATGTCCGTTCAAATCTTCAATTGATATATTTAACGGAATTATGGGGTTTAGAATACATATATATTGATTAAGGATGTAGATCATATCTATTAAGTGATAGAAATGAAATGCGATAACTGTGAAGCTCAGATAAAAGATGGTGAAAAGTACTGCCCAGAATGTGGCATGGAACTTTTAGTACCGGACTACAAACCTTCAAAATACAAGAAATCAAACCAGAAGGGTTATAAGAAATCTGATTACAGGGGTAAAGGTAATAAGGACTCTGACTATAGGGATAATGGTTATAAGAACTCTGATTCTAAGGATAATGGTTATAAGAAATCTGATTATGAAATTCATGATTATAAGAAATCTGATAATAAACGTTCCCCC
>JADGNH010000144.1 GCA_017883605.1 Methanobacteriaceae archaeon | reverse complement strand
GTATCTGCTCATGGGTCAAAGTACCGTTGACCAGTCCCTCCACATAGTTTTTTATCCGTTTAGGAGTCAATAAATGGGTATGGTGCTCGAAAACACCGCAAATTTTTCCATCGCTAAATGAAGCTGCCAAAGTGTGCCCATTTCCAACGTCTAAAGCAACAAAATTATCAAGACTCTCAACGTACTCGTCGCAGGTGGTTCCGCAGACGGCAGCGAATTTAGAATCCATCAAAACAACCTTATAACCCTTAAGGTTTCTCGAAACCGCTTTCAATCTGGTGAAGTAATCAGGGATCCCATTAAAATATGCAAATTCCTCCGGTGTTCGGGGAACATCCAATTTCTCCTTTATCTTCATGAAACGGAAGTTCCTATCGCCCATACCCTTCATGAAGCCATGATCCTGTACTGCAACCCCAATATAATCAAAATCAAAGTCTATATCAAACCAGGATAAGGCCCCCCTTATAGCATCGAGATCCACGTCCTTAAACTCGAGATTACTTATCTCAGGATGTTTCTCTCCCTCCCGGACTATCTCCACACCCAGGGACTTAACATAGCCCAGATCATCTCTGATGGTCCTGGCAGCGTTTTCAGTCATTAGAACCCTGTAACCTTTCTTTAAATGGTTCTTTATGGCCTTGCTTACCGGTCCTCCGCCCATGGTTTCGCCGTTGATGAACAGATCGTTTTTATGTTTTCTTATTCTCCCTGCGATTATCCTGGTGGGGGAAGGTAAAACCATTTTAGCTGAATTTTCAAGGGAATAGTCTGAATCGTAAAACATTATATCCTGGGTGCCAACACCCACATCCACTGCCAAGATCTTCATATCAGATAATTATGATCTTGATTTATAATAAAATCAACAGGAAGTGGAAAAAGTAATCGATTTTCCATAAGAAAAACTAACTTAGATTACCTAAGAAACTGATTGATTTTCATAATATTTTGATGTTCAGTTTTTCATAATTATTCGATAAGATCCAGAAGTTGATATACACAAAGATATATAAAGTACATTTATGTACAACAAAGATTTAAATAGTACAATGGAGTAGATAGATGATTCAAGAATTTGATAAAAAATTGGCTAATATATAACCTAAGATCTTCTAAGGGAAGATCAAAAAAAATAACTAAAATCTAAAAAAATCTGAAAGGATATCAAAAAAATCGGAAGTGATTTTATGTATAGAGTTACGTTATCAGAGAAGGAGATTCCCAAAAAATGGTATAATATAGCAGCAGACCTGCCTGTAGAGCCCCCCATGCCTGACCAAACCGAAGAGGGGCATCAACTGGAAAATTTGCCCAAAATATTCTCAAAAGGCGTTCTTGAACAGGAAATGTCACAAGATCGGTGGATTGAAATTCCAAAAGAAGTTCGAGAAGTTTATGAAAAGATAGGGAGGCCCAGCCCCCTGTTCAGAGCCAGAGGTCTTGAAGACCACCTGGACACTCCGGCGAAAATATTTTACAAACGCGAAGACCTGTCACCCACCGGTAGCCATAAACTCAATACCGCCATAGCCCAGGCTTATTACGCGAAAAAAGATGGCGCTGAGCTACTTACTACAGAAACAGGTGCAGGACAATGGGGTTCAGCTCTGGCACTGGCCTGTTCTTTTATGGATCTGGACTGCAAAGTTTACATGGTCCGAATTTCCTTCAAACAGAAACCCTACCGGAAAACTATAATGCAGCTTTATAATTCAGAAATATTAGCTTCTCCCAGTGATAAAACAGAATTCGGGAGAAAAATGCTGGAAAAAGACCCAAATCATCCAGGTTCCCTTGGTATAGCCATATCTGAAGCAATAGAGGATGCTTTAAAAGATGAAAAGGTTTACTATTCATTGGGAAGTGTTTTAAACCACGTAATGCTGCACCAGACCGTGATTGGGCTGGAAATCAAGAAACAGCTGGAAAAAATTGACGAAACACCCGATGTGATAGTAGGATGTGTGGGTGGAGGAAGTAACTTTGCCGGCGCGGTGTTCCCCTTTGTAAAGGACAAACTTGACGGAGATTTGGACTGTCAGTTCATAGCAGCAGAACCGACTTCCTGTCCCACTTTAACCCAGGGAGAGTACAAATACGACTTCGGAGATACCGCCGGATTAACCCCCCTAATTAAGATGTACACCCTGGGCCACGACTTCATACCCCCATCAGTCCATGCCGGAGGTTTAAGATACCACGGAATGTCACCCCATGTGGCTCTCCTGGTACACGAAGGAATAGTGGAAGGACGTACCGTATCCCAAACCGAGCTTTTCAAGAGCGGAGAAGTATTTGCCAATGTAGAAGGAGTTATACCTGCCCCAGAAACCTGTCATGCCATTAAAATTGGAATGGATGAAGCCATAAAGTGCAGGAAAAGCGGGGAAGAGAAGAACATCATCATAAACTTCTCAGGTCATGGCTTACTGGATCTACAGGGATACGATGATTACCTCTCAGGAAATCTGACGGATTAGTCTTCCTACCTTTTTTTATTTATTTTTCTTATCTTTTTCTTTAAAAAACATTATTTTAATTTCATTTTTTCGAAAAAATTTATTTTAAAGCTTATTTTTCTTTTTATTTAGTTTAAATTTTTTTTTAAAAATTTTCTCTAAAATCCTTTAAATCCTAGAATTTTGCCAGTAAAATCTATTTATACTGATGGGGTTCATAGATTATTTAGACTAATATGGAGGATAAATAGTATGTACCAGATAGGGGAAGCCTTAATAGGAAGTGGCAATGAAATAGCTCACGTTGATTTAGTAATTGGAGATAAAAATGGGCCGGTAGGGGCGGCCTTTGTGGAAAACATGACCGGTCTTTCCATAGGACACACACCGGTCCTTTCCGTTATAAGACCTAACCTGATGACCAAACCCGCCACCCTCATTGTGCCCAAGGTAACCGTAGGTTGCCTGAAGGATGCAGAAAAAATATTTGGACCAGCACAGACAGCTGTGGGTCGTGCGGTGGCTGATACTGTGGCTGAAGGGACAATATCAGAAGAAGATGCTGAGGATATGGTTATAATTGTCAGCGTGTTTATACACCCTGATGCAGAGGATTACCGAAAAATATACCAGTACAACTACGGGGCGACAAAATTGGCCATAAAACGGGCTTTAGAAGATTATCCAACAGTTAATAAGGTTCTTGCTGAAAAAGATCGGGGCACCCACCCCATAATGGGCTTTAAAGTGGTGAGACTATGGAATCCGCCTTACCTCCAGGTGGCCCTGGACCTGGACAACCTCCAGGAAATGGAAAAAATAATTAATGAACTGCCCAATCGGGAAAGGATACTTATTGAAGCCGGTACACCGCTGGTCAAGAAGTTTGGTGTGGGAATTATAAGCAAGATACGTGAACTTAGAAAAGACGCTTTTATCATAGCTGACCTTAAAACCCTGGATGTGGGAAGAATAGAGGTTAAAATAGCTGCAGATGAGACCGCAGATGCGGTTGCCATCTCTGGCCTGGGCACTCCAGAATCAATCCAAAAAGCGGTGCACGAAGCATCTAAACAGGGAATTTACTCCATACTGGACATGATGAACGTAGATAACTTTGTAGAGAAGCTGAAAGATCTTAAATATAAACCCGATATCGTTTTACTCCACAGGAATGTCGACACAGAAACCCAAAAATCTGAAAAAAGTGGAAAGGCTCAAGAAATAAGTTGGGGCAACATAGAAGAGATCAAGGATATTTTAGGCAAAGGCAAACTAGTAGCAGTAGCCGGGGGAGTAACTCCAGACAAGGTGGACCTGGCCCTGGATAGTAAAGCCGATATCATAGTGGTAGGACGTTACATCATTGGATCAAGAGACGTGAGACGTGCTTCTGACGATTTCCTGAAATACCTGCCGCAAGATCCAGATACTATGAGACTAGCCATGGATGAAGATTAATCCATTGAAACCAACTCGAAAAAAGGTTAAATATAATTTAATTAAATATTAGAAGGACCAGCATCCATTTATGCTGTCTTTCACTTATTTTTTAAAGTTTTTCAAATTCAATTTTTAAGTTTTTTTTAGTGATGATACTGCTTAAATTTCATTCTTTAACAGCTATAATCAGATGATAAACTCTAAAAGTGGGATTTAATTAAAAGTGGGATTTAAATAATATTTAGATATTATTTTTGAGTATCAGATCCTTTTAAATGTAGTGAAGATCAATATAAGTATAACGAATTACAGTGAAAAAATGTTAAAAAGTGCTATTTACAGTTTAAAACTCCAAAAAGGTGCTATATGACTTAGGTAGCAAAAATAAATGTTTTTTACCAATTAGATAAGTTTGTAATATGTCCAAAAATGTATATTAATGAATTTAAGAAGTTTTTATGATAATTGGATAGAATTGGGGACATATTTCTAATAATTTATTTTTTTCAAATTCGCTTTTTTGGAATTCAATATAAAAAAATATTTTGGAGTTGATTTTACGTTTAATATTACAGGATATACTCCCATAATAGCAACCATTTTGGGAGTGGTTATGGGGCTGGCGTCCAGTGA
>JADGNH010000143.1 GCA_017883605.1 Methanobacteriaceae archaeon | reverse complement strand
AATTCCATTTTATTACCTCAAATTTTTTATGTCATGATATTTAGTTCGTGTATTCTCGAACGTATGTATTCATACGAACTAATTGTATATAAAGTTTACCGTTCGCATAAACACGAACCATTTATATAGTGGGAGAGAGATTATAATGAACAAGGATTGACAAATACGAGATGGATAATGGAAACCAAAAAAACTAAAACCGTAACCAGGGAAGAAAATGGGGAAATAAAGATGTTTGGAACACCCCAAGGTATTAACGTTATAGATAGTCCCATAAAAGCTAAAATATTATCAATTCTAAAGGATGGCGGTTTAAGCGCCTCTAAAATCGTTTTATTAACTGGAAAATCCAAATCAACCATTTCAGCCCACCTTAAGGATCTTTTAGATGTCGGGATAATAGATTCAAACCCAGACCTGGTGGACCGGCGCAGGAAAATATTCTTCATAAAATCAAGGTACCTGGGTGATCTAACATCCTGTGAAATGAATCTGGAAGATGATATAAATGAATACCTCAAAAGCCAGGTTACCAACTCAGAAGACCCATTTAAATTCTTCAGATTCATATTTAGAACAATCAGAGTGGCCCTTATAGAGGAAGGAGTTAATATAGATCCTATACTGCATAATGCCGGTTATAAAGTTGGCGAAACATTTTATGATAAATTGAAAGACCCAAAAACAGCTAAATTTACTGAAAACGTGGCTTCATTCTGGGAAAACAACATGTTAGGCCGTATTAAAGTTGAAAAACTCGAGCCACTTACAATAAGAGCCTACGACTGCTTTGAATGCGAAGACCTCCCAAAGATAGGGAGACCAGCCTGCGCATTCGACTCAGGAATACTAGAAGCAGTCTTCTCAGCCCACTATCACCAAAAAGTTGATGTTGAAGAGATAAAGTGCTATGCAAAAGGGGACAATTACTGCTCTTTCGTTATAAAAAAGAAGGATAAATGAATTTATTTAATTAAAATGAATTTAGATTATTTTAAATTAATGAATTTTGATTTCTATCTTTTAAAAATCCGTGTTAAATTTCTTTCTTATTTTTAAATCTTTTTTTTTATTCTTATTCTAAACCATTTATTCTTATTCTAAAATATGTATACTATCTTAAAAATTTTTTATCCTATGTTAAAAGCTCTTTATTCTATTTTAAAAATCCTTAATCCTTAAATTTCACTATGGTGGTGGATAAATACTTTTTATCCCTTGTAAAACCTTCAAAAACTTTTTCATCCTTCATACTGCAGTTTTGAACCGATAAAATTTCTTTATTTCTCCTGTCCCGGCCTATAACCTGCTCTAATAGCTCGGAGTGTCTTGATGTTTTCATCACCACCACGGTGTCGCCGTACTTCAGGATCTGCTCCAATCTTTCGTCTACCTTGGGCACTATAATAATTATCTCGTCTTTTTCAGCCAGGGAGATCCCTGCAGTCGCGGCACATCCGGTGAAAGATGTTACTCCCGGTATTATTTCCACTTCAAATTCCTGGGCAGTAATCCTCTTCTGCACGTAGGAAAAGGTACTGTATACAGTGGGATCTCCCAGGGTTATAAATGCAACATCACTTCCCCCCTGTAATTTTTCGGTTATAATGGCTGCTGCATGATCCCAGTGTCCATTAAGAGCATCTTTATCCTCAATCATAGGGAAAAGAGGCTCTAATATTTCATATTCATCTTCACGATCTTCAAGAACTGGTTGCACAATCGAAAGAGCCACGCTGGGCTTCGAAATTGCCGATTTTGGGGCGCATATCACTTTAACATCTCTTAAAGTATTAAATGCCTTAATGGTTAAAAGTTCGGTGTCTCCCGGCCCCACACCAATGCCTATCAGTTTTCCTCTTTTCATACTCGTTTCACGCCTTAAAAGTTTGGACAAAAGTTTTTTTAAGGTTTTAAAATAATTCTTTAACCCGTTTTCCATATTAAGTTTGGATGAAACCCTTTTTCAAGGTTTCATCTGGAGGTTTATCTATTTATACCATCACCTCCATATAAGTCCCCATGGATAATGGCTTTTTCTGTGCTAAATGCGGTATGATCAAGGAGCGGTGCATCTGCCCCCAAGATGGATTTGAAGTTGTAAAAGTCTCTGAAATCCCTGAAAACCAGATATCAGAAACTAAAAAGATGTATCCCCATATTGACCCTGAAATAATTGAAAATTTCCCCTTTCCAGAGCCCCGGGAGGGACAGCTGGAGATTATAGAAGAGATCAAAGATGCTATAAACGAGGGTTTCCGCTACATCCTGCTGGAGGCAGGTACTGGCACTGGTAAATCCGCCATCGCCACCACACTGGCTGGAATCTACCAGCCGGCTTACATACTAACCATGACCAAGCAACTGCAGTCCCAGTACGGAATACAATTCGGCTATCCCCTGGTGAAGGGGCGGGGAAACTTTTCCTGCAAAGACACTGGTCTTGAGGACAACTGCGATATAGGTAGCTGTCAGACCACCCCCAGCTCCCAGAAATTTGTCTGCAATTTCGGGATAAGTAAATCACCATTTGATGGCGGTTCTTTTGCATTTGAAGATGCCTACGGCGCCCCTATCTATTTTAGGTCAGATGACCACTGCGGCTACTGGTACCAAAAGGCTCGGGCAGTAAAAAGCCCCATCACCCTGATGAACTATGACTACGCCCTTTTAGAGTTGAACTACGTTAAACATTTCGGTAAAAGGCATCTGATGATCTTAGATGAAGCCCATAACATTGAAGACAAGTTAATGAGCCGCCTGGAAGTAAACCTCTACAACAATCGACTGGAAAAGGACATTAAAAAAACCATCCCCGGAAATATGGTTACCTATGAAAACCCAAAGGACTGGATAATCTTTTTAGAGTCCATCCATGATTCCTACCGGGACATTGCCGTGCAGAAAATGCCCAAAAATAAGGCAGACCGCATAAACCGGACCAAACTCCGTTTAAACGAACTCCTTCTCAATCTGGAGGAAACCCCCGAAAACTGGGTGGTTGATGAGATATCAGGAGGGGTCTCCTTTAAACCTCTGAAAGTGGATATGTACGCCGAAGACCGGCTGTTCCGCCACGCCGATGTCTGCCTCTTTATGAGCGCTACCATCCTGGACCATGACCTCTTCTCCCGGTGGCTGGGAATAAACCCCCAGGAAGTCTATAAACTCAAAATAAAAAGTAATTTCCCGATTTCATCCCGTCCAGTCCACCTCAAGACCGTGGGGAATATGTCCCAGCGTTCAATCCGGCGCACCGCCCCCAAAACCATTCCCATCCTGGAAAAGATAATAGAACACCATAAATACGAGAAGGGGCTGATCCACACCCATAACTACAAATGTCAGAAGTACATCATGGACCACATCCAGAACAACCGTTTAATGAGCCATAACCGTATGAACCGGGAGTATAAGCTACAGCAGTTTGAGAAAAGTGAGGAACCCCTGGTTCTGATAAGCCCCTCCATGGGTGAAGGGGTGGATCTGCCGTACGAAAAGTGCCAATTCCAGGTGATCTATAAAATACCATTTCCCTACCTGGGGGATAGGCAGGTGAACAAAAGAAAGGAGATTGACCCGAAATGGTATGCCTACAAAACAGTGATGACCCTGATCCAGGCCTATGGTCGGGGAATGCGGGCGGAAGACGATTACTGTGAGACTTATATCCTGGATGGGAACATCCGCATGCTTTTTGGAAACCGGTTGTACCGGCCTTTGGTGCCGAAGTTCTTTAAAGAGGCCGTTGTGAAGGATTAGAGTGCTTATAGGTTTTGAAGGGTTAAGGCCTATAAATTTGTTAAGAATTAAAAATGATTATAGGTTATGAAGGATTAAGGTTTTTTATAAAGATTAAAGTGATTTATAATGGGATATTAATTTTTAAGCCTTAAACAGGGCTTAAATTATTTATATTTCATAAATCAAATTTAAGATAAAAAAATTTTATCAAATTTACTTTTTTTCAATGTTGTTTATCTAATCACAGCTATAATTTAAGAGAGTTTTATTTAATCTAACCAATTTATGATAGCTTCTACTCTTATAAAACTGCCCATCTGATGAATTGGTTATGAACAAATCTTTAATGTATATATAAACTAGATAATATTGTATAAATGGGGTAACATCATGGCCATTGACAAAAAATATGTGAAAACTTTCAACAAGCTAAGGTGGTCATTAATTTCACTTTTCTTTATTGCTACCATTTTCATGGTCTTTACCAACATAGCAGTGGTAAATACATTAAAACCAGTTATAGTAACTGTTTTTATCTTTATTATTATAATGCTTCACGGGATAGAGCGTTATGGTGTAAAGAATATGGTTATATTCTTCCTCATCACCTGGGTTGTAAGCAACTTTTTGGAAGCTTTAAGCATTCAAACAGGATTTCCCTTTGGTTTTTATCGGTATGTAGATCTGCAGGGGCCCCGGATTTTAGAGGTGCCCCTCATAATAATGTTCGCCTACTTTGCAATGGGATATTTATCCTGGATGATATCACACGTACTGACCGGGCAGTACATCAAAAAACTG
>JADGNH010000142.1 GCA_017883605.1 Methanobacteriaceae archaeon | reverse complement strand
ATCAATCATATTTTGCCAGTGAAAGTTTAGGAAAGTAGTTAATTATGGTTGAATTAACCTTGTGGTAGATTACCATTAGTTAATTTTTCCTAGGAATAACATTAGATAGTTAATTTAAATGTTTAGAAATAGACAGATATTAGTTAAAAATTTTTTAGTAGATAAGATATAAGGTAAATTAAAAGATCACATTTAAAACTTTTTAGAAACCTCCCGATTGAAATGATAATTTTAAGAAAGAAAAAAAAGATTCTGGAACTTTTTCCCATAGGAAGTTCTAAGAACGCTCTTAACCAGCGCAAAAAACCTTCTTTTTACGGCTACCTCAAGTTAAAACGGATAAATGAACAGGTTAGGCCCCACAAGTTCATAGTAAAAAGAGATAAGGAGGAGATTCTTTTACCGCCAGGTGAGGCTATCAAAATTTTAAGGAAGCAAAACGTTTTTATGGTGGGAAATGACCCAGAAACAGAGGAAATGCTTGATTCTTTGAACATCAAATATAAGAAGACCAGGATCTGCAGGCACTGTACCTTTGAAGGTTACATAACCTTAATAAAACGTGATAAATCATATCTTTTTCATGATGAGTACATCTGCCGTTTATGTGCTGAAGAAGAGATAAAAAGGGAAATGGAAGCACGTTCATTTGACATGAGTACTTTTCCCAGTTTTAAAAAGCTACTGAACCGTACCGGTGACCTGGAGGAGGTTCTGAAGGTATTTAATCCCAACTTCAACCCGGTAAAAAATCCCCAGCTCACCCTTTACGATAAAATAAGCATAGGGAAAGAGAATGTTATCCCTAAATTAAAAATAGAAAAATTAAATCTAACCCCCGAATTCAAAGATATCTTGAAAAAACAGGGAGAAAGCCTGCTACCAGTGCAGGTTCTCTCCTTAAGGGCCGGAATTCTGGAAGGAGAAAGCCAATTAGTGGTATCGGCTACAGCCAGTGGTAAAACCCTTATTGGGGAGCTTGCCGGAGTTTCAAGAGCTTTAAATGGCCAAAAATTTGTCTATTTAACACCCCTGGTGGCGCTGGCCAACCAGAAATATCGGGATTTTAAAAAAAGATACAGCAGACTGGGTCTTAAAGTTTCCATAAGAGTAGGGATGAGTAGAATAAAAGCTAAAGAAGAGCTTACCATTAAGGACGAGGATGTTAGGGGTGCTGATATTGTTGTTGGTACCTACGAAGGTCTGGATTTCCTTTTACGTTCTGGAAGGACTGGAGATCTGGATGGTCTGGGAACCGTGGTGGTGGATGAGATACACACCCTGGACGATGCAGAAAGAGGACCCCGACTCAACGGACTCATAAAACGATTAAAAACCCTCTTCCCGGACCTGCAGATTATTGGACTATCGGCCACGGTAAAAAATCCCCAGGAAATTGCCCAGGAGTTTGATATGAAGCTGGTGGAGTACCAGCAGCGCCCGGTACCCCTGGAGCGTCACCTTATATTCGTCCGCTCGGAAAATGACAGGGAAGAGTTAATGACCAAATTAAGCCGTGCTGAGTATCAGAACATCTCTAAAAAGGGTTTCCACGGCCAGACCATCATCTTCACCAACTCCCGCAGAAAGACCCACGATATAGCAGACTATCTGCAAAGGAGAAAAGTTAAAGCGGCGGCGTACCATGCAGGACTTTCTTATTCAAAAAAGGATGGTATAGAACGTCATTTTCTACGTCAAGAGATATCTGCTGTGGTCACCACCGCGGCCCTGGCTGCGGGGGTGGATTTTCCAGCATCACAGGTTATATTTGAATCTTTAACCATGGGAAACAAGTGGCTCACCGCCAACGAGTTTCACCAGATGCTGGGCCGGGCTGGTAGACCTACCTACCACGACCTGGGAATGGTTTATCTTCTACCGGAAGTGGGAAGGAAATTCGATGATGAAACCGAGGAAATGATGGCTATTGACCTTTTAGAAAGTGATGTGGATCCTATAAATGTCCATTACTCTGAAGATGATGTGGTGGAACAGTTCCTGGCAGACGTATGTTCCGGTAGAGTAAGAGAAGTTCAGGAACTTCGAAATGCATATAAAAAGGTTGAGATGCCTCTGGATTTTGACTCAGCTTATAATCTTATATCTGACTATCATTTTATAACCGAAAAAAAGGGTAAAATTTCACCCACAGAATATGGAAGGGCAGTTTCAGTTTCATTTCTCCATCATGAAGATGCAGAGTACATCCGAAAAAATCTGGGAAAACTGCATCCACAGGATTTGGCCATTGACCTGGAACCCTTTGAGAACGCCTATCTCTCCCAGCGGTTGAACAACAAGTTGAGCAGAGTGCTTAAAATCCACCTTTCCGCCCGGCTCTTCGCTGATTCCACCCTGGACATCATTTCCTCTTCAGATAACCTGGCCAAACTGGATCCTGCTTTACAGGAGAAGGTCTTAAACCTCCAGATAGAATTTTTCTCCTGTGAATGTAAAGACCGGCCATTCTGCACCTGTTTCCAGTCGGAACTTTCCAGGCGAATACTAAAATACCGCAGGCAGAAAAAAGACCCGGCAGATATCAGCCGAAGATTAATGAGGGACTATGAGATACACGTCTATGCCGGGGATATCTTTTCCTGGCTGGACGCAGTGATCCGGATGCTGGAGGCAGTGCGGAGGATTGCCTTCGCCTTTGGCAAAAAGAAAGTGGCTTCTGAGTGTAAACAATTGATTAGGGAGATTGAGAATTAGGATATATTTCAAAATTAAACTAAGAAGCTCTTTTAATAAATCTAAGAAAATCTTTTAATAATAATTTTAAACTAAGAAGTCTTATTGACATTTAAACTAAGAAAAGTCTTTTGACAATAATTTTTAAAATAAGAAGTCTCTTAAATTTCTCTCTTTGGAAATTTTCAAAAAAAATAAAGAAAAATTTATCTATCCAAAAAAGATAAAGAGATCTATTTATTCCACTATTCTGACTTTCTGCACGGTAGGTTTTGGGACTATGGCTCTGGCAATGAGTATGGTGGCAATTACAGCTATTATGGTAACGATTATGGCATATACCAGTAAACCCGTAATTCCGCTTCCTGCCTGAAAATACTGGATTATAATTGCTTTTATGGTCTCATTCCAGGCCAGTGCAGCTATTAATCCAAAGGCGGTGGTTATTAAAGTAGCTACGGTTTGGAGTATCTGATTTTTCACGTCTTTTGCTGCTTCTTTCATATTTTTATCCCTCCTCACACTTTTAACTATTTAATAGTACAATACTTTGTTTAAATGGGGCATACAAAGTTAATTGGTACAGTATTTAGTTTTACTAAATTTAATTAATATTTTTTGTTAATGGAGCCTTCTTTATCATTCACTTTCAAACCCACTTCGAAACATAACAGAAAAGATAAAATAGGGACCATCTTAAAGATAGAACTGTGATCATATGAAAAACGAGCTCTTCAACCAAACTCTCATGAAAAAATATTCAGAAGAGTTCCAGCTAACGCTTTCTAAACATGATTTGCTCAAAGAGCACCTTAAAAAGGTGGAAGAGGGCCAATTCAAATCTGAAGTCAGTAATTATCTCTATTTTTATGATGTTATTTTAAACAAACTTTTAGGATACCACCTTGAGGATAACATTCTTTTTGATGAAAAAGAGGAAGAAGGAAAGGGTAAAAGCGAGTTTATCCTGAAATCTGGGGAGCGGAAGTTCATGGTGGTGGAGTTGAAGGGCCAGAACACCGATCTGGATAAACCTCAGACCAGGAAGAATGATCGCAGGACTCCGGTGGATCAGGCATTTGATTATGCTCAACACACTGGAGATATTGAATGGATTCTGGTATCCAATTTCGATGAATTCAGGCTTTATAATTGGCACCAGAAGGGCAAGTACATATCATTTAATTCAGGGGAACTTCTTCATAAGGAAGTCTTCCCCTATTTTATGCTATCGTTCTCCCAGGAGAGCCATATCAAGGAGGGTTATCCGGACCGTTTGCTCCAGAAAACACTGGTGGTGGAACGGGAACTGGAGAAAGAATTCTACAAACTGTACAATGAGACCCGCTTGATGCTTATAAAAGAGTTAGAGGAGTTTAATAACTTTAATAGGGTTGATGCTGTTCGTTACGCCCAGCTTATCCTCAACCGGTATATGTTCATCTCTTTTGCCGAAGATACCGGTCTTTTGCCCAGCCAGATATCCACAGACACCATCGTAACTCCCATAAAGAAGGGGAATTTAAGACATCGTAGTATCTGGCAGCGGTTGAATGAGCTTTTCCTGGATATAAATGAGGGTAACCCGTATAAGAAGATATCCGGCTATAATGGAGGTTTATTTGAGGAGGATTTGGATGAAGTCCAGATCCGAGACACCGTGGAGGACCAGAGCCTGTTTAAGGATGTTTGGCAGGACTGGAACTTCGATGAATACGAGAAAGAGATTAAAAACCTCCTGGGACCCAATGAAGATAAGGTAAATCCCATCTACAAGAATTTACTAACCATTTCCTCTTTTGACTTCTCTTCGGAGCTGGATGTGAACATCCTGGGCCATATCTTCGAGAACTCAATTGGA
>JADGNH010000004.1 GCA_017883605.1 Methanobacteriaceae archaeon | reverse complement strand
GACGAAATGCAAAAGAAAATGGGTGAAGTCAAAGAAGGAGCTGTCGAAAAGACAGACGATATGAAAGAAGAAGTCGGTAAAAGGCGGATCCAAGCAGAAAAGGTGTTAACCGATATAGTGGATACTATCCGGACCAGACAGGAAGAGTTTGGAAAAACCCTGTCTGAATATACCACCTCCCTCCAAAAACCGCTGGTAGACATGATGGAAACCGGGGACAGCATAATAATAAAAACAGATCTCCCTGGCGTAAAAAAGGAAGACATTGATATAGAGGTGGGAGAGGAAAACATAGATATCATGGCCAAGTTTGAAGAGGAAACTGAGGTGGAAGATGTTAACTACATTCAGAAAGAGAGGAGCTACGGCGAAACAATGCGATCAATAGCACTTCCAACTAAAATAAAGGTCAAAGAAGCTAAAGCGAACTTTGAAGACTCAGTTTTGACTATCACTCTCCCCAAAGTGGAGAAAGAAAGTTATAAAGTGGACATTAGTTAAATTTAATGATCTTTAATTTTTTTTTATTTTTTTTACTTTGTCTCACTTTTTTTGATGATTTTCTATCATATACCCTAAATTTATCTAAAGATCAGCAAATGAATTTATTTTAATATCAATCCTTAACTTTAATGGTCCCACAATTCAGATCAAAGCCTGATCAATCCCACTAAAATTCATAATCAATCTCTCAAATATTTCTATTTTTCTTCTTGGTATGGAATAAATCATTAACACCATGTTGTATAATCTTTATATAGAACATTTTTTCCAAATAGCCGGATCATCTGCCGATATGCGCAGAAAACACAGCTTTCATGGGCCCTTTTTTTCTATATAGGACTTTCTGGAAGGTACAAAAAGAACACTCTGGCCTCCCCGGACATGGAAGAGTTGAGCGATACAAACTGCCATCTTAGCCACATCCACAGCGTCGCAACCGATTAAAACGATTGAAGGTTCTTTACCCCAGTCTCCAGTGTGGTATATGACATCTGGGACACCTCCAATCCTTTTTATAGCCTGTTCAACCCCCCATGGTATGGTTCCTCCTTCAATTTTGCGTATATCCTTGGGCTCTTCTTCCCGATTATAGAAAGAAATCTGGAGACCTAATTTTTCACAGATCTCAATTAATATTGGATGGTAGCGAATGTTCATGGCGCTGCGTCTTTCTGGATCATGGGCCATAACAGCCAGTACCAGACGGGCCATGTGGGATGATGCTCCCCAATCAGGCTTCATAAACACCTTCACTCTGTCTTTTATGATGGTTATACGTCCGGGTATGCCTGCAACATCTCCGGTTTCAACTGCATTTTCCCGGGCCATCACCAGATTACTTCTTACCTCTGGTATAATTTCCGGCAGGTACTCTGAATTTTGGAGTATTTCCACTGCTTTCTGGATAATTTCTATTTCCATGTGTCACTATTATCAGCGCTTTGATATAAGTTTCACTATGAGTTTCAGGGATAACAAGATTTGATATAAGTTTCACTATGAGTTTCAGAGGATAAAAAAGTTAGAGAGAATGAATAAATGGAATAACTTTGTTACTCTTGATTTACCATTAATTTTTATCTTAAAATGCTTTAAATCCTCAATAGAAGTTTTTAAAGGTCTTTTTTTGATTTTTGAATGAAAAAATTTATATGTTTCAAAACATTTAATAATTTGTCAGAACACTATTTGTGTTCTCTGACATTGCTAAAAATCAGAGGGGCAGTAGAATGAAGCGATTTTGTTGATTGCAATGTTACTGCTTTTTCCCTCCTAAATGTTGATGGTTTAAGTTCCGGTCACATCTTAATTTCACCATTCAATTTTATCTTAAAATGCTTTAAATCCTCAATAGAAGTTTTTAGAGGTCTTTTCTTGATTTTTAACAAAAAGATTTATATGTTCTAAAAAACGATCTATAATATTGTCGGAACACCATTTTGGTGTTCTTGACATTGCTAGAATCAAAGGGGGCAGTATAGAGTGAAGCGACTTTTGTTGCTTGCAATGCTGCTGCTTTTAGGAGCAGCATTGTTCATACCTAACACATATGCCACCACAGCAACCCAACAACTATCAGATAATTTCACGAATACCACCGAAACCATTGAATTAATTTCAGATAACCAGTCAACAGAGACCATTCAGGATACAACCACATCCAGCCCACAGGCAGGAGATGGGGTTAAGGTTACAGAGGGTAATTCAGATCAAAACCAAAGTATCGAAAATTTCAATACAAATTCACTTAAATCATCTGACAGCAGTAATAGTTCAAACAATATTCAGAATGCCACAGCGGCTGCAGGAGATGGAACTTATAGCAATGTCCACGCAATCTGGATCAATACAGATGACGTTAAAAGCGTCACTCTCGACGAGTTGAAGAATACTGGAATAACAGACGTATTCGTCAAAGCCAACAGGATTTCAGCTCCAACATATCCAAGCGTCTTAAATGATATCATTGGCAAATTGAAAGATAGTGGGATAAGGGTTCATGCCTGGGTCTCCTGTTTCGTTGACAGCAATGGAAACTGGGTAGACCCCCAAGATAAAACCTATATCAACCAGATCATGACGACCATAACTGACATCACTCAAAACTACAAGGTAGATGGGATACATCTGGACTACGTAAGATATCCCGGAACTGCCTATAAACATTCTGGTGGAACAGAAGCAATTACCTCATTTGTCAAACAGGTTTACGAAACAGTTAAATCCATAAAACCCAAAGTCTCTGTTTCAGCGGCTTTAATGCCTGAAGGAGACGTGAATGCATACTACTACGGACAGGACTACCAAGCGCTTTCATCCTACCTTGACTTTTTGGTTCCCATGATCTACAAGGGAAA
This sequence comes from Methanobacteriaceae archaeon, assembly GCA_017883605.1. GTDB lineage: Archaea > Methanobacteriota > Methanobacteria > Methanobacteriales > Methanobacteriaceae > Methanobacterium_A. The sequence goes on along the minus strand of JADGNH010000004.1, from coordinate 28,545 downwards.
CTACCACAAGGATACGGCCTGGATAGGAAGTACCGTAAAATATATAGTAGATCATTCCAATGGCAAGCCAGTAGTGGCAGGTCTTCAAACTTACCACTCAGACAGTGACCTTACACTAGTTCCTGCTTCAGAAATATGTGCAGACATAAAATCAGCCCAGGATAATGGGGCATCAGGGTATGCTCTGTTCAAATACGGCTATTTAGATCAGGCATTATTAGCTGCAGGAGCTTCCAACACAACCGTAACCTATACTGTAGATGAAATAGGGCAAGCAGCTGGAAGTGTAAAAACCTACATCGAAACAAACAAACAACTACCAAGCTACGTCGTAATGGGCACAAAACAGGTAAACATGGCACAATTCCTATCACTACTAACCAACGCACTACTACAAATAAACAACAACACAAACACACCCATAGAACTCAAAACCTACGGAACACTCACCAACCTAAAAGAAAACATCACCACCGGCAACATGTACCAAACAGAATACCTAAAATACGCCCAACAAATCAAAAACTACATGGACACCACCAACCTAGCACCAGAATACATCTGCTACACCACCCTAGGAACCTACATGCGCTACGAATCCCTAATATACATGTACACCCGAATAATCAACTACCAACACACCAACGGAACACTACCCAACTACGCCACCGTAAAACCATGGACAACCACCACCACACCCACAGAGACTTTGCCTTCCGGCATGGAGCAGTACCTCCAAGCCACAGTTAACTGTCAATCTACTAATGCCAGCATCATAGCGCTGGCCAACAGCTTAACTGCAGGAAAAACTACAGCCTATGATAAGGCAACCAGCATATTTAACTGGGTAAAAGACAACATCGGGTTCTCGTTTTACTACGATACCCAATATGGAGCAGTTGGTACCTTAAATTCCCGAACTGCTAACTGTTGTGACACAACCCATCTTATGGTTGCCCTTGCCAGGGCCGCAGGATTACCTGCCCGGTACGTGCATGGAATATGCACCTTTTCAAGTGGTACCTATGGACACGTGTTTGCTCAAATATATGTCAATGGAACTTGGTATTACGCGGATGGAACGAGCTCTAAAAACTCATTTGGCGTAATAAATAACTGGAATACCAGTACGTGGACATTGAAGGGCATCTATGCAGAATTGCCTTTCTAAAAACCTTTCTTTTTTCTTTTTTTTTATTTTTCTCCTGGAAAGATGCTCCAATTTTAACAGATCATGAAAATCTACTAAATAATATCCAGAAAACGGGAAATAGGAAACTGTTAAAAAGAAAATAGTAAAAAACTGATTAAAGAAGAATAATGAACGGAAACTGGTTTCAGAAAATTTGCAAAAAAGAAAACTATTAAAAAATATTAAAAAAATTATTTTAAAAAAAAAATTTAGGGTTAAATTTTAATCAGTAAATTTTTTTAGACGATTTAACAGTTTTTAAGAGATTTAGTGTCAAATTCTGTCTTTTTTATCTTTTTTATGATTTTACAGGAACTATCAAGCTTTGATTTTCTATATCCTGTGATCTTCACCACTTCCGCTTTGAGGTTCCTCTTTTTCAGCTCATTTCGCAGTTTATCCAAATCAAAACTCTGGTCTTGGCCTATGGAGATGATGTCCGGGTCAATCTTCTTCACAATCTTGAACATGTCGGTGGTGCTTCCCAGGTATGCTTCATCTACTGGTTTGAGCATCCGCACAGTTTCCAGCCTCTGTTCCTCATCAACTACCGGCACCCTTTTTTTGGCCCTTACCGTGGCGTCCCGGGCCACTACCACCACCAGACGGGGGTCCTTTCCCCCTAACTTTTTTGACTCTTGAAGATAATATCCGTGACCTGGATGAATTATATCGAATGTTCCGGTGGCCATTACAATTTTAATATTCTCACCCCTTGTTTATATAAATTTTATAAGATTTAAACTGTTTTATAAGATTTAAACTGTTTTTTTGATTTCTCTTTTTTAAAGTTTAATTTTTTAAAATTTATTTATGTATTTATACGCCATCAAATCAATAAAAAGTATTTCATGGAAAACTTCCATCTCCTTAAAATAGGGTATAGATTAATAAAAGAATTGATTCTATACAAATAGCATAGTATAAAATCATATTTGTGACAGATTTGATTAATATAGTCTTGTATACTTATGGTCTTGACTATAATTGACAAATTCTGATAATTGACCAAGTTATTTAATTAACCCTAAAAATTGACCAAGTTATTTAATTAACCCTAAAAATTGACCAAGTTATTTAATATTGATAAAATTTTTCTACTGCATGTCTGGTAATTATTATGAGTTCTAAAATAGCAAGAGGAAGCTTTATAATCCTTATCGGTACTTTCATATTCCGTATCGGCGGTTATCTATACCGATTCATCATGGCCAATCTACTGGGACCTTCAGGATACGGTATTTTAGGTTTAACATTACCACTACAGGGTATGCTTATAACAACTGCAAATGGCGGATTACCACCGGCCATTGCTAAGTATGTAGCAGAATATTCTGCAAAAAAACAGGATTTAATGGTTAAACAGATCATTAAAACTTCCACCAAAGTCATGATCGTTTTAGGGATTCTCTTCGGCATACTAATTTTCTTCCTTGCAGAACCTCTTGCAATAGGTTTGTTCCATAAACCAGAGGCGGTACTCCCCTTCCAGTTGATCGCCCTGATAACACCCTTTAGCGTTATTGTAGGGGCTTTTAGGGGTGTTTTCCAGGGTTTCTACCAGATGACCAATATACTCATAACCAAGTTCTTTGAACAGTTCTTCATGATAATATCTGCAGTGATACTGGTCTTAGCCGGGTTGTACGTGGCTGGAGCTGTGATAGGGACAGCCATAGGTTTTATGGCTGCCTCTGTGGCTGCGGTTGTCATTTTCAGGAAACAAGTGTGGAGCAAACTTTCAGAACCTAAAAATATCCTCTCACGTGGCGAAAGAAAAATCACCATTAAAGAGGAGTTGGGAATAGTCAGAATGCTCTTAATATTTTCTATACCGGTAGTTATAACTGGTCTGGCTGAGATAGCCCTTTATGACATTGGTACCTTTGTTATAGGTGCCTACATGGCCAGTGAGTATGTTGGATACTATAATGCAGCCAGCCCCATTGCCAGACTCCCGCTCATAGTATCCCTGTCAGTGGCCACTGCAGTTTTACCGGCCACAGCAGAGGCTTTTGGTCTCAGAGACCATGGACTTCTTAAAAAATATGTTTTACAATCCTACCGGTACGTGGCCCTGCTGGTGGTACCCCTCTGCACCATAACTATTGTATTTTCCAATCCCATAATCAGCATACTATTTGGCCCGGCTTACGTTTATGGTTCAGAAGCTCTGCAGATCCTTGCAGTGGGAATGCTGTTTTTCACCATATATACGGTTTCATCAAGTGTTGCACAGGGGTTGGGAAAACCTTACCTTCCCATGTTTGCTCTGATTATTGGAACCCTCTTTGATCTGGCCTTAAGTATAGTACTGGTACCTATGTATGGAATTAACGGTGCTGCCATTGCTACAAGTATAGCCGCCTTCATAATCATGGCTATTTTAGCCTGGAAAACTTTAGTAATGGTTAATGTCAAACTTCCCTACGTTGATTTCGTTAAAATAGCTATTGCATCATTTTTAATGGGACTCTTCTTGTTGCTCTTCCCCCAAATATATGGACACCCGGGAACTTATGGGGATTTTGTATTTTCTCGTGTATGGGCTTTTTTATACGTTATGATTGTGATTTTAATGGGAGTTTTAGTATATACTTTCATTCTAACTCTGATTAGAGGCTTAACAAAGGAGGATATTAGGATTTTATATAAATTTAAAGATAGATTAGGTCCCTTTTCCGGGTTATTCACCAAATTAGTAGATTTATTAGAGAGATTTGCCCCTTGATTTAAGTTTAGCTCACATATAATGCTCCGACCCACATCTTGATACTATCAGATATCCGATGAAGATCCCCTAATCAGTTCTAATATCCTTTTATCCATTTTTTTCATGAGACAGGGGATAAAATTCAGCTTCAAGGGCTCCTTAATTATTTTGTAATATTTTTTCACCGCCGATACCGATTCTCTCTCTGAAACTACGTAAACTTTCTTGGATCAGATATTTGACCAGCTCACCTGTTAATTCAGCGTTTTGAATCTTATAATCTGCGACAATCCCCTGATTTTATAATCTGCGACAATCCCCTGATTTTATAATCTGCGATAATCCCCCTGGTTTAACCCTATGAATTAAGATATATTTGAAGTCTTACTGCAAAATGGAAACCCCAAAATATTTCTATAACAAAAAAAAGACATTAAATATATGATAATATTGAAAGGAATAGGTACTAGTTCCTATATTGGTGTAGGAAAGGTTAAAAAGGTAGAAAACCTTGAAAATCTCCTGGATTTAAAGGGAGGGGAAATAGTGGTAATCTCCCGTGCATCCCGGGATATGCTTTCATACCTCCAAAAAGCGGGGGGAGTTATAACAGACTACGGAGGAATAACCAGCCATGTTGCCATTGTCTTAAGGGAGATGAAGGTTCCCTGTGTAGTTGGAACCGAAAAAGGCACCCAAATACTTGAAGAAGATATGATAGTAACCGTTGATGGGAAAACAGGTAACATATACCTGGGTTTCATTGAGCTGGAGCAGGAAAGTGAGTTCATGGAAATTCACAACCCTTCCACCAATATAAAGGTGAACGTGAACGTTCCAGAAATAGCAGAGAAATTAGCCCCCTTTGCAGATGGAGTAGGTTCCATTCGAATTGAAAATATTATAACACGTACCGGGAAACATCCCAATGTCCTTCTTAAAGAAGGGATATTAACCGATGTTATTGTGGAGGGTGTGAAGAAGATTGTAGATCCATTCTACCCAAAACCCGTATGGTTTCGAACCTTTGATATACCTACCGATGAATTAAAATATTTACAAGGTGGAGAAATCGAAGCAGATGAACAGAATCCCCTTCTAGGTCTTAGAGCTATACATAAAGATTTAAAAAATGTTGACATCCTGAAAGCAGAATTTGAAGCCATAAAAATCCTTTTAGAAAATGGTTACGATAATTTAGGGATTAAAATTCCTTTCCTGAGAGATATTTCCGAATACACCTTATCAAAAAAAATTATGAAAGAGGTTGGACTGCGACCCCATAAGGACGTGAATTTTGGTGCTTCAATTGAAACTCCCTCCACTGTTTTTACCTTTGACGAGTTTATAAAAGCAGGTTTAGATTTTGTAACTATAGGGATGAGTGACCTGGCTATGTGCACCCTGGCGGTGGACCGCAGAGGAGTTAAAGTGGCCAAACACTTTAATTTGATGCATCCAGCCGTTATGGGTATGGTGAAGATGGTGATTGAAAAATGCAACCAGGAAGAAATAGAGTGCTGCATCTGCGGACATGCCGCGTCTGACCAGAGAATTGTAAAAAAACTGGTTGAATTAGGGATAAGTTCCATATCAACCAATCCAGATCAGATCCTTAAAATGCGAAAAATGGTTTACAATACAGAAAAAGCCATTATAATGAAGGGTTTTGGTTTTAGAGTTTAAATTTTTTTATTTCTTACAAATTTTTAGGTCTTATAAATAAGTTATAAGCTCTTATAAAAATAAGTTAAAATAGGTAAATTAGTCTTGATAAGCCAAAGCATCCTCAAATACTATCCTATTTTTATATAGAGCTGAACCTATGACCACACCATAAACACTGGTCTGGCTGAGCTTTTTGATATCATCAAGGGATGTTACACCACCAGCATATATAACCGGAATTTCAACAGCTTCTAAAAGACTTAAAAGAGGTCTAACATCAAATCCTTCCATTAAACCTTCCACATCCACATTGGTGAATAATATACCACCCGCACCTTTATTCTCAAAGAGTTCTGCAAGCTCCGGTACGCTGCTTTCGGTTTTTTCTGTCCATCCCTTTACCACTACCCGGGAATCTTTACTATCCAGAGCAACTATAATCCTGTCACTTCCAAACTCATTCGAAAGCTCATTAACATGTTCAGGATTTTCTATGGCCAGCGTACCAAGAATAACCTTATTAACACCCATATTAAGCAATTTTGCTGCGTAACTTTTAGTCCTTATCCCTCCCCCCAACTGTACGGGTATAGAAACCGTTCTGATAAGGTCTTCTATTATCTCCAGGTTCTCCCCACTATTACCAAATGCTCCGTCCAGGTTGATTACATGAAGAACACTTGCGCCCCGGGTCTGCCAGCCTAATGCCACTTCAACCGGGTTTTCAATAACTACCTGTTCTGTTCCAGGTTTTCCCTGAACCAGCTGTACACACTTACCATTTTTTATATCCACTGCAGGAATTATCATCATTTTTATCACAAACCCCAAATATTTAGTTTATTAACTTAATTACTCAAATCCTTAAATTTAATTACTCAAATCCTTAAATCGTCTCCATCCCTTACGATTTTTATAGTTAAAAGTCTTTGAAGTTTTATTTTACTTTATAAGTAAAATGGTTTAAAGTTGCCTAAATCCGTTTTTTTCCATTTTTATGAAGTTCCAATATAAAGTTCCAATATTAATTTGGGAAAAGCCCCAATATGAAAAACGCCCAATAGCAGTACAAAGGATTTAGGTAACTAAATGGAACCCTAAAAAATGATTTAAAACAGACAAAAATATTATTAAGCCACCATAACATAATCAGGTTATAAAAATTGCCTTCAGACACTTATTTTTTCCAACCGCCCGAGATATGAAGGCTTACATAATTATTTAAAACCCTACAGAATTATTTAAAAACATTATCATTAATAAAAAAACAGTATCATTAATAAAGAATTTCATATAAAAAGAATTTCATATAATAATTAAGGATACTTTAAAACTTATTAGGGATATTAAACTTTATGAAGGATATTAAACAAATTACTTAAAAGAAAAAATAGTGCAGAGTTATAAATTTTTTTTATACTATTTACTTAACTTTTAATCCAACAATCAAATTAAAACAATCTTTAAACTAACATAAACACTGAAATAACCTTTAAAAACAAGAAATTTTTATCTGGAGGTCTTAATCATTGGAAATTACTGGAGCTGTACTGGTAGGTAAATTAACTGTTATTGGTTTAAAATCCGTAGGACTGGGTGCAACTGCACTGCCTGGGAAAATGGCCATTAAGATAGATCCAAATCTGTTGAGTGTTGTAGATCAGCGGTGCAAAAAGAAAATAATAATCACCGGCACCAACGGTAAAACCACCACTACCAACCTTATCCACCACATACTGTCGAGCCAGTATAAAAACGTGCTATCCAATCTAAAGGGAGCCAACATGGAGCAGGGTATTGCCAGTGCCTTTATAAATGACACTAAAAAAGAATATGACTGGGGAGTTTTTGAGGTGGATGAAGGCTCTTTCCAAGCAGTAGTGAAACATATAAAACCTGACTTTGTGGTTATAACTAACTTTTTCAGAGATCAGCTAGACCGATATGGAGAAATAGAAAATACTTCCGCAGTTATCTATGAAGCAATTAAACCATTGGATACCACGCTGATACTTAATGCAGATGACCCCATGGTTGCAAAGTTCAAAGAACTCCATAAAAAATGTGTCTATTACGGGGTGGAGGAGAACGAATTAAGCAGTAAAAACCAAAGAATTGTTGAAAGTCGTTTTTGCCCAATTTGCAGCCATGAATTAGACTATGAATACTTTAACTACGGACAACTTGGCAAATATCACTGTAATAATTGTGGATTTCAGAATCCTGATTATGATTATATATTTACCAATATCAGAGCAGGACCAGATGGTAACCTTTGTGATATAGATTCCCGGGGTGAAATATTTAAGGACATACATTTCAATTACGGAGGGATTTATAACGCCTACAACTGTCTGGCTGCATTAACATCCTGTTTAGAAGCAGGTATGGACGCTTCTAAAGCCATAGAAAGGACAGAAAATTTTGAATACCATCTGGGAAGGATGGAAGTCATGGAATTTCCTGATAAAACGGTTAAAATTACCCTTTCTAAGAATCCCATCGGTCTGAGCGAAGTTTTAAAAAGCATAACATTGGATAAGAGAAAAAAAGCCCTACTTTTTATTTTAAACGATAACCCGGCAGACGGACGCGATATTTCATGGATATGGGACGCTGATCTGGATAACTTACACCAGATTGAAAATATGAAATACATCTGCTGCTCAGGAAGAAGGGCTGAGGATATTGCCCTAAGAGTCAAATACACCAATATATCACCAGATCTAATAAAAATCAACGATAAAATGAGGAAGTCTATTGAAAACGTTCTAAAAGAAGATGTTGAAATAGTTTATATATTACCCACCTACACTGCAGTTTTCCAGGCCAGAGACATAATTTTATCCCATCTTAAAAACCGCAGCTCCTTTTTATTGAATATCAAAGAACTGGTAGAAAAATTGAAGACCTAACTAAATAAAGACCTCAAAAACCTAACTAAATAAAGACCTAACTAAATAAAGACCTAACTAAATAAAGACCTAACTAAATAATTCGACTAAATTAACACTGAACTACTTTAAAAAGAGTATCTGAACATGGGAGAGGAAATTAAGATGGAATTAAATATTTTCCACATGTACCCCAACCTATTAAATTTGTATGGAGACGGAGGAAATGTCCTCTGTCTGCAAAGACGGTGTGAATGGAGGGGTATAAATACCAATATCATTGACTTCACCCTTAACCAGGAGCAAGATCTCTCTGAGGGAGACCTGTTCTTCATTGGCGGAGGATCAGATAGAAGCCAAAATATTGTATATCCCCATATTCTTAAATATAAAAACCAGATGGAGAACTTGATTGAAGATGATGCCGTGGTTCTGGCCATATGCGGCGGATATCAATTTTTAGGTGAAAGCTATATTGATGCTGATGGTAATCAACTACCTGGACTGGGACTTTTTGATTATTACACCCAGAGTGAAGAAGGCAGGTTGATTGGGAATATAATAACTGAAAATCAGTTAAAGTTGAAACCACAAACTCTGGTAGGTTTTGAAAACCATGGAGGTAGAACCTATCATGACTTTAAACCTCTAGGAGTGGTTAAGAAAGGCTATGGAAACAATGGCAAAGATGGGAAAGAAGGTATGGTATACAAAAACTGCATAGGCACCTATTTACACGGCCCATTGCTGCCAAAAAACCCTCATTTAGCAGATTATCTAATTTTAAAGGCATTAACCCGGAAATATGGTGTTAAAGACTTGGCTGCGCTGGATGATAAATTAGAATATTCAGCCCACGAAAAAGTGATGAAACTGTATTCCAAATAACATAAAAAGTCGGGATTAATTAAAGAAATTAAGATTATCCAAAGAAATTAAAATAAACTAAAAAATTTTAAAAAATAACGAAAGAATTTAAAATAATTAATAAATGAACTAAAATAACTAAGAAATTAAAATTAAATAGAAAGAACTGGAATAACTAAAAAAAATCTAAAATAACTAATTTAAAATACCAATCCTCCTTTTATAGTCTTTCAACCTGATACTCCCCGTTTTTATATAGTATGAAAACTCCCAGGAGCATTAAAAGCCCAAACAGTAATTGAGTTATTGTAAATGGTTCGCCGAGTATTAAAAATGCGAATATAGCTCCAAAAAGGGAGGATAAAGAGAATAATGAACCTGTTCTAGTGGATCCAATCTTTCGAAGGGAGAAATAGACCAGCACAAATGAAAAACCTATGCTGATAAGCCCAATAAATAAGAGGTAAGGGACCTGGCTGAGGGGAACCGTAAGATTCAATCCCAGGATCAGGGATATGGAAAGGAGGATAATTCCTCCAATCGAACATTTAAGGGCACTGATCATTAATAAATCCCTTTTATTACTTAAAAATTTGCTCAAACTGGTATCAATGCTCCAGAAAAAGGCAGCAATTATCACCAGTAAAGCCCCTACACTCGAGGCCATGGAAAAATTAGATAATTGACCATTGGTAGCCAGGAAAATGGTTCCCACCAAGAGGAAAAGTATTCCCAAAACATCTTTTCTCTGAAACTTCTCCTTAAGAAAGAAAACCCCTATAATTATAATGAAAAGTATCTCTGCGTTCATTAAAAGAGACGCGTTAACTGCTGTAATTTGATTCAACCCGTTGAGATATATGTAGGGGGCAATGACCGATCCAAAAATGGCGGTAATGACCAAAATTCCATAATCCCGTGATGATACAACTAATTCAGCTTTTGATTCCTGATCCAGAAGAGAAAGAATCTTGTCTTTCAAAGGAGAAAACCGAACAGAAAAAAGGAAAACACCAGCAATGCAGTACACAATTGCTGATAGAGCTAATGGATCCAGGTATTGTAGTAAAATTTTGCTGAAAGTGTTCCATATCCCGAAAAGGATTGTTGCAGTTATAACACTAACGTATCCCCAATAACGACTCATAACATACCTCAAAGATTTTTATAACCCTCAATAACTTCTTTTTATAGTTTAAACCATAAAATGATTATTATTTTTATCCTACAACCTGTAAAATAATAATATCACAGAAAGTAAGATAAACAAACATTTACTGAAAGTAAGGTAAAAACATTCACTGAAGTAAGATAAACAAACATCATTAACTGGATAAATGAATATCATCCATAGATTAAAAACATTATTGAAAGTATATAAGAATATAGCGGCGAGTATATTAAATATAAATCTAACATTTATCTTTTTTAGGGTGTAAAAGATGAGAAGAGTGGCTTTGAAGGTAGCATATGTTGGTTCTGATTTCTACGGTTTTCAGCGGCAGCCTAATTTAAGGACGGTGGAAGGAGAAATAATAGATGCCCTGAAAAAGGTGGGCTTAATAGAACAAGTTGAAAACTGTAGTTATAGAATAGCCGGAAGAACCGACCGGGGAGTACATGCCCTGGGAAATGTTTTTTCCTTCCTTACAGAGGAGGAAGTGATATTAAACCAGATCAATGATGCTCTGCCTAAAGATATAAAAATTCTGGGACAGGCAAAGGTTCCATACGGCTTCAAACCAAGATTTGCTGAAAACAGACATTATCGTTACCTGATTGTGGATCAGTATATTGAAAATCCTGATTTTAACTTAGAGAGAATGATTTTGGCCTCTGAAATATTTAAAGGCACACACAACTTTAAGAACTTTTCAAAAAGAAGTGAAAGAAATCCGCTAAGGACGGTAAAACAAGTTAGTATCCAGAAAAATAGGGACGTAATCACGGTGGATGTGGAGGGAGAAAGTTTCCTCTGGAACATGGTGCGAAAGATGGTAGCTGTACTTTTAAATATTGGAAATGGGGATTTAGATTTAAAAGAGATTCAGGAGTACTTTGACCCTGAAAAACAGGTTTCTATCAAACCCATGCCCCCAGAAGGTCTGATTCTAATGGATATTACCTACAGTGGGCTACAGTTTAAATATGACCTCTACGCCAAAAAAAAGTTTATATCGTGTTTAATGGAGAAATGCATATACCAAAAGACTATCGCTGCAATAGAAGAGGATATGATAAGGATTTTAATGGATTGAATATATTACAGTTTTTTATATGTTCTAAGGGCATTCCAACAGTAAATAAAGTAAAAAAGAGATTTAAAACCTTAAAAATCTTTTTTAATCCTAACTAAATTCTTTAATCCTTAGTAAAGAATAAATAGTAGATATAATACATATAATAACTGTAAACTCACCATAAATACTTACTTAAATTGATAACTCATTGAGTATTTTGGAGGAAATCGTCTGTTATATAAAAATATATACCATCTAAAAGATGAAAAATTGTCAGATATATCTTACCCAAAATATAGGGCAGCAAAAGGTAATCAGGGAATAATTGTGGGCTTTGATCCCGGGTTAAATGTGGGAATCGCTGTTCTGGATCTTCAGGGAAAAATACTTTCTGTGAAAAGTTTTAAGGAAATATCACGTGCAGAAATAATAAAACATATTATAGGTTACGGTAAAGCCGTTTTGATTGCTACAGATGTTTATCCCCCTCCAAAGATGGTTAAAAAGTTAGCCTCAACCCTGAACTCTAAAATTCATTCTCCTGAGAGAAACATGTCTGTAGGCTCCAAAATAGAACTGGTTGAATCTTATCTCGGTGAAAAGTCTTCTACAGAGAGATCTAAAGTTATAAAGTCCCTTAAAGTTCCTCAAAACGCTCACGAAAGAGATGCTCTGGCAGCTGCCATCAGGACTTATAAAAGCTACCAGAAAAAGTTAGAACAAATAGAAACTCGTTCCCAAAAACTGGAGATACCTCCTGAACTGGTTAACTCTATAAAAATCATGGTTATAGAAGGTACTGCCATTAGTTCTGCCATTCAAAAGGTTTTAGACGAGCTGAACGTACCAGGGGGAAATGCAAATTCATCAGAAAATGCAAATCCATCAAAATCTTTAGAACCAATAAAATCCAAATCAGATAATGGGAATAATGTATCAAATGTTCACGAAGAAAAGCCTTCAAAAAATTATGATTCTCCTGAAAAATTGATAGAAAAATTAAAACAGAAGGTAAAGGGCCAGGACAATCAGATAAAAAATTTAAAAAACAGAAACAACTTCCTGGAGCAGGACCTTCAGGAATCTCATGATCAAATATCAGCACTCCAGGATAAAATAGATAAATTACATGAACAATACTATAAGGATATCCTGTACCGGAAGAAGATGGTTTCTAAAATTGCTTTCATAAAGAGCCTTCAGGAGAAGTATGGACAGGAAAAGAAATTGCGAATGGAGCTGGAAGAAAATTTGAGATCTGTCCATAAACTCCAGGATATAGAACTCTCTAAAAATGCTGTTCCTGTAAAGATAATAGAATCATTTACAAGAGACGGTATAATGGAGACCTGTGAATACTGGAAAATAAAAAAGGGGGATGTGGTACTACTAAAAAACTCTAGGGGAGGAGGTTCTCAAACAGCATCTCTCATCATCAATATGGGTGTAAAGGCCGTTCTGATAATGGATAACATGTCCCACCAGGCAGAAGAGGAATTTGAACGAAACACAGTTCCCCTTATCCGTGCGGATGATATGGATTTAAAGATGATCGAACAATTCGCCATTGTTAACGCCGGAGATCTGTCAAAAGAAATAGGTAAATGGAAAGCAGGAATAGAAGATAAACAAATAAAAGAGAACAAAAAAGAACTTTTAAAAGTCATAGATGAATATCGGGCTAAAAGAAGGAGATCAGCTGATAATTCACAGTAATTCATCTAATTAAATCAATAGCTAAAAATACTGCAGTTAGAATCATAATAATGCATGATCTTAAAGATTAAGTTTTTTTTTGTATCCTATTTTATATCAAATTGTTTTATATAACTCAAATTTGCTTATATGAAGCTGAAATTTGTTTATATGAAACCGTATTGTCTAAAATGAAAATGAATTTGTTTATATGAAACCGTATTGTTAAAATGAAAATGAATTTGTTTATATGAAACTGAATTTATATATCTAATTAAAATTTAATAATAAATAAAGGTTATTAATAACGGTATTTACCAATAGAGCTCATTAATAATTAGATTCATTGATCAAATGATGAAGTATTGGTTGTTGAAATAATAAAATAAATAATAACGGTAAAAATAAAATTAAATATTCAATATTAATCACAAGCCCATCAATATTAATCACAAGCCCATTATTATAAAATTGCATAACAATAACATAAAATAATGCTAAAAAAGCATTGATCAGTTAACAAATAATCACATTATAAGAGTGTTACCATGAAAATAGCATTTATTATTGGAACCAGACCGGAAATAATCAAAATGGCCCCACTACTGGATGAAATAGAGAAAAGGGATATAGAACACATACTGATCCACACTGGACAGCATTATGATCAGGAGATGTCAGAACAGTTCTTTGATGACCTGAAACTTTCCCAACCAGATTACAACATAGGCGTGGGGTCTGGTTCCCATGGAAAACAGACTGCAGTTATGATGGAGGAGATCGAGAAGATCCTGGTAGATGAAGCTCCGGATATTGTTCTGGTAGAGGGAGATACCAACGCCGTGCTTGCCGGGTCAATTGCAGCCTCCAAACTGCACATACCACTGGGACATGTGGAAGCAGGTCTTAGATCCTACGATAAAACTATGCCTGAGGAAATAAACCGGGTGGTGGCAGATGTGTGTACCAAGCTCTTTTTTGTTCCCACGGAAGAATCTGCCTTAAACCTTATCTTCGAAGGCCTCAATCCCCACGATATTTTTATAACCGGTAACACCATTGTTGACGCCTGCATAAGAAATCTTAAAATCGCAGAGGAGAGTTCACAGATAACTTCAAAGCTTAATTTAAATGGTGAAGTTTTAATCCTTACTCTGCATCGTGCAGAAAATGTTGATAATGCCACCAGGCTTCAAAACATTGCCGAGGCGATACTGGAATTGGATGAACTCCATATAATATTCCCAGTACATCCCAGAACAGTGAAAAACTTGAAGAAATTTGGGCTTTACCAGGCCCTTGAAGAAGCCAAACACATCCAGATGATTAAACCGGTAGGCTATCTCGATTTTTTGATCCTTTTATCACGTTCTAAACTGGTTATGACCGATTCAGGAGGAATCCAGGAAGAATCCATAACATTGAATTTGCCATGTATAACCCTTAGATATAACACTGAAAGGCCAGAAACTGTAACTGCCGGTGGAAACGTGCTGGTAGGTACAGAAAAAGAAGTTATAACCGAAACCATTGGAAAAATTTTAAGTGACTCTGATGTTTATCAGAAGATGAAGGAAGCAAATAATCCTTACGGAGACGGTAAAGCCGCAGAAAAAATTATAAACGCCATTATAAAGGTATATTATGATAATAAACTTGAAATAACACCGCCAGAAGATATATTAAGTTATGAAGGCCACTATCTCCAAAAGGTAGATGAAAAAATTACTGTAGCCGAGTTTGAAAGAAAAAATAAATATTTAAGGGTAAGAACTGTTTTTGATAAAGGAGAAGCCCTATTTCCCCATTCAAGCCTACAACTAAAGGATAAAAATATAATAATTGATAGATTTAGCCTTCAAAGATAATAATCAGTGCTAAATAAACCAGTGATATTCGATATTTTACCAATCCCCCCTGAAAAAATTTAAAATTTAAAGAAACAATTTAAGTTAAGATAAATTTAAGTTAAGATAAATTTAAGTTAAAAAAACTAATTCAAAGGAATAAAATCAATAAAAAAATTAACGAATAATATCATGTTAAAAATAATTTAAAGAATATATACAAAGCCAAAAATAATTTAAAGAACATGTACAAAGCCAAAAATAGTTTAAAGAATATATACAAAGCCAAAAAAAAGCTTAACCAATAAATTCAATGAATATTAAGATAAGAGGTTTTTCATGTATAAAGAAAATCCAAAAATTGCAGTTTTTGGTCTGGGCCACATGGGGCTTCCCACAGCTGCTCTTTTTGCACAACGCGGTTTACAGGTTTTAGGGGTTGACATCAATAAGAAAAATGTAGATCTTGTGAATTCAGGGAAATCCCCCATTATGGAACCCGGGCTTGGTGATCTGGTTCAGAAAACTGTTGCCAGTGGAAATCTATCTGCAACAGATAACGGGAAAGATGCAGCCTATGATGCAGATGTGATGATGGTCATCGTTCCCACTCCGGTAGACCTGGAAAAAAGATCAGATCTCGAAGCGGTGAAAACAGCCTGTAAAACTATCTCATCGTCCCTGAATAAAGGTGACCTGGTAATTATTGAAAGCACGGTACCACCAGGAACCTGTGAAAATTTGGTGATTCCCCTCCTAGAGGAAAGTGGTTTAAAGGTTGGTGAAGACTTTGGCCTGGCCTTCACCCCAGAAAGAGCTCTTCCAAACAACACCATCTATGAAATATCCCACAACGCCAGGGTTATAGGGGGTATAAACCGGGAGAGCGCAGATAATGCCGCGGAAATATACGGTAAGATTACAGAAGGAGAAATTATAAAGGTCAAAAACCTGATGACTGCAGAAATGGTCAAACTCATGGAAAACACCTATAGAGATACAAATATAGCACTGGCCAATGAAATGGCCATTATCTGCGAATCCTTAGATATAGATGCCATAGAAGCCATAAAAGCCGCCAACCACCATCCCCGGGTTAACATCCATATACCGGGGCCTGGTGTTGGTGGACACTGCCTGTCCATCGACCCCTATTTTATAGTGGAAGCCGCCCAAAAAAGGGGGATTGAAGCCAATCTCATTAAAACCTCCCGGATGATAAACGAAGAAATGCCAGAACATGTGGTGCATCTGGTTAGAGAGGCCTTAAGTGAAGTTCAAAAACCAGTTAAAGGTTCCAAAATAGGGATCCTTGGTGTGGCCTACAAGGCAAACGTGGCCGATGCACGGGAAACACCTGCTGAAAACCTTATAAAACTCTTAATTAAAGAAGAAGCTTTGGTATGCGTCCACGATCCATTTGTATCTCCAGATGTTATAAAATCTTTCAAAGTAAAACCTGTAAGTTTAGATCAGGCCTTAAAATGTGACTGTGTGGTGTTGGTCACCGATCACGACATCTACAAGGATATAACTCCCCATATGATCGAAAAAGGTGTTTTAGTATGTACAAGGCCTGTTTTAAACCCGGATGATTTCAGAGGTGAGGGTGTTATTTTTAAAGGAGTTGGAAGGTTTTGAATATACTTATTTTTGAGTTTGCAACCGCCACCGGAGTTCAAGATCCATCTATAACCGCTGAGGGGAGGGCTATGCTGGAAGGGCTGCTCCTTGACCTGCAGGATATGGGTGTGGATTATCTGGTTTCAGAGGATGTTTCAGGGATAAATGGAGGATCCTGCAGACCAATTACCATTGGCAAAGATCTTGGACATTGGTTAGACGGGGAGATCCAAAATTACGACGCCTGCTTACCTATTGCGCCGGAGGAAGACTATATGCTGTACCATCTAACCCGCAAAATTGAAGATAAGGGTGTGAAGGTAATAGGATCAAATTCAAACGCTGTTATGACATGTTCCAATAAATTCAAGACCTATAAACATTTTAAAAACAATTCCAATATCATTAAAACTGAAAAAGTCGTATTCAATCATCTGGAAGAATATAAAAATTTGAAAGGATATAAAAAGATTTTTCATGAACATAGTAAAATGGTGGTTAAACCAGCTGATGGGGTTTCCTGTTCAGGAGTGCAGGTAATAAAATCCTTTGAAGAACTTTTAGAGGCTGTTGTAACCATTAAAAGATTGACAAATCTCCCCTATTTTTTGTTACAGGACTTTGTGGAGGGTACCCCTGCCAGTGTTAGCCTTTTAAGTAATGGAAAAACAGCACTCCCCCTGAGTCTAAATTCTCAGAAAGTGGGTTTAAATAATGGTAAATTAGCTTATAACGGTGGAACGGTGCCACTAGAACATAAACTCTCTGAAAAGGCCAAAGATATTGCAAAAAGAGCCGTAGAATCTGTTGAAGGTTTGAGGGGTTATATGGGTGTGGACATGATACTGGGAGAAGATGCTTATATCGTGGAGATAAATTCCAGATTAACCACTCCTTACACCGCTTTGAGGAAAATTTTAAACTTTAATCTCGGTAAAGCCATTATTAACTCTGTTAACGGCAAATTACCCCCAAAAGTTGTTTTAGATGGAACATTAACCCTGAAAAAAGAGGGTAACCATTTAAAGCTGAAAGATGTGATAACATGAAAATAGCAGGATTTGACATCGGAGGTGCAAACACCGATTTAGCTGTGGTTGAATGGGATAAATCAGGCAAAATAACAAATATAAGGACAGATTTCCAATATTTGCCCATGTGGACTGATGAAGATCAACTTTCTAACACACTTTTGGATCTCCTGGGTCCGGATGCCCGTGATTTAGATGCTGTGGGGGTCAGCATGACCGCAGAGCTGGCAGACACCTATCAAACCAAAAAAGAGGGAGTAATAGATATTTCAGGAAGGGTAAATTCCATGTTTGATATTCCGGTGGGTTTTGTAGGGCTTAAAGGAATTATGGATTTTAAGAAAGTTAAAGAAGATCCTCTCCAGGTTGCGGCGGCTAACTGGGTTGCAACCGCACCTCTAGCTGCGAATATCTCTCCTGACTGCGTCATGATAGACACCGGAAGCACAACCACCGACATAATTCCGATAAAAAAAGGATCAGAATGTACCAAGGGAAGATCAGACCTTGAAAGACTGGGAACCGGAGAACTGGTCTACAGCGGTGCTCTGAGAACAAACGTGGCTGCCATAGTAGAAAAGGTTCCACTGAAGGATGCCTGGGTCCGCGTAGCTTCAGAACTTTTTTCCATAACAGCAGATGTCCATCTGGTTCTGGGAAATATTAAAAAAGAGGATTACAGTTGTGATACCCCTGATGGGGCGGGCAAGTCAACTGAAGACTGTATGAGGAGAATTTCAAGGGTTATATGTGCAGATCTGGATGTTTTAGACCCACAGGATATAAAAAAAATAGCAGCTTTCATCCAAGAAAAACAGGTTCAAAAGGTATCTGAAGCTCTTTTAGAGGTTTCAAAAAGGAATGAAATCTCTCAAGTGGTAACCACCGGGTTGGGAATGGATATAATAGGTAGAAGAGCCAGTGAAGTTGCCGGTCTTAGATGTAAAGGTATGGACCAGATTCTTAAAAAGGAAGATTGTGTGGTTGCACCGGCCGTGGGTACTGCAGTTTTGATGGAAAAATCTTTAAGAGAAGAATTTTAAGGTTTTTAATTTTTAAATTTAAAGCATGAAAAATAAAATATAATAAAATTAACTTGAATGGTTAATTATACGAAACCAGGAATATGGTTAATTATACGGAACTCAGAATAGTTCATTAATTATGAAACTCGGAATATGGTCTATATATGAAACGAAATTTGATAATCATCCTGTCCATCCTTATTTTGATCTCGGGAATTTTCATCTGGGCAAATCTCGCCCAACATTCAACAGTTGGCTTAGACAGTAGAGGTTACATCACCAAAGATGTTTATTCACATTATGGCCAGCCTAATAAGAAAATAGCGGTTATAACCGGGATGCATCCCCGTGAAGACTTATCTACTAAAATTGTACCTTATGTTATAAAATTATATGCCATTACCCATAATGTGGAAATCGTAAATTATCAGGTAACCGTTACTGAAAGTCCCCAAGATTTTACAGAAAGTCGTAACAATGGTGAGGGACTTGTTGCCCAATACCTAATCTCAGATATCGCAAAATCAAATTATAATCTGGTGATAATCTGTCACGACCATGAACAGGGTTATGGTGAGGGATATTACATTGCCACTCCCAGCATGGACTCTAAATCCATTATGCTGGCGGAGGCCGTCCATAAACTTCTGCCAGATTTCAATTATTATCAGAGGTCCGCCATTGGACCGTCGAAGAGCAGTTCCATTTCCAAAGTCGACAACCCCATAACTGCCAGTGGGACCCCTGTATTTGTCTATGAGATGCCTGAATGGGCGGGAGACTATGAAGCATTTTTAAAGTCTTATAATCTGATTGATAACTCTTTTAGAGTCTTATGAAGCAAATTCCGGAATAGAGTCAAATAAATAAGGCCCAAATAGGATATAGGGATAATAAAAAATCAGGAAATAGAAAATCCTAAAAAAATTAACCTGAGATAAATACATCAAAACAATTAATCGCCCTTTTTTATCAAAACAATAAAAGTCCAAATCAAATCAATAAGAATACCAAAAGATGAATAATGTTGATCCTAATACCAAACATCCTTCAGACCCAAAAGATAGGCGATGATATTGGCACCCAAATGCAAAAATATACTTAGAATAAATATTAATACGATCATTTCCAGTGGGATAACCACGATGAGTGAGGCAAAAACCAGTGCGCCAACCACGAAGTCCAGCTGATCCAGGAATGGAGCCGGACTTCCTCTTTGGAGTTTTATCCTCCTTTTAATGAAACTTCCACAGGCGTCGCCAATCATTGCTCCTAAACCCATAAAAAATCCCAATAATGCTCCCTGAAATATATTAACTGGTAATATGTTATAATAATAACTTCCCAATGGAGAATATGTGTTAAAAGCCTGAATTACGTAAATTGAGGTTACACCTAAAACGATTCCTATTCCAGTTCCCACGAAGATTCCAACGATAAATCCCCTCCATGTTTTTCCGTCGCCCAATACCCGGTTGCCATCTCTCCAGTTTCGCTTGAAGTCTACTGGTGTTCCCCCTCCAAAGGCTAGGGCTGAAACGTTGGCAATGTATGCTGGTAACATAAAGTATATAGCATATAGCGACAAAGTTAAAACACTGATGAAACTTAATTCCATGATTGACCTCCAATTAAAATAAACATAATAATAATGACGTTAGCTATTAAATAATATTATGGGTGAAATGATGGTTATAAAGAAAACCAAAAGTCTATGTCCCGAATGTCTTAATATCATTGACGCTGAAGTCTATGAAGAACAAGATAAAATTATGATAAGAAAGGAGTGCCAAGAGCACGGTAACTTTGAAAATACTTACTGGAGCAGCAGTAAGATGTATCATGAAGCAGCTGATTATGGTCATAAAGGGGATGGCCTAGAAAATCCTCAAACCTCCTATGAATCTGAGTGCCCTCAAAATTGTGGTATCTGCTCGGAGCATGAAAGCCACACCATTTTGGGACTGATCGATGTTACCAACCGATGCAATATGCGCTGTCCAGTATGTTTTGCCAATGCAGCAGCTTCAAAGTACCTTTACGAACCATCTTATGAAGAAATAAGACAAATGCTCCGAAATCTAAGGTCTAACCAGCCGGTAGCCACACCTGCCATCCAGTACGCTGGTGGTGAACCTACCATGCGCAAGGACATAGTGGATCTGGTGAAACTGGCCCGGGAGGAAGGATTTTCCCATACACAAATTGCTACCAATGGAATAAAACTTGCTAAAAACCCGGAACTTGCAAAAGAACTCAAGGAAGCTGGTTTAAATACCATATATCTGCAGTTTGATGGTGTGACCGAAGAGCCCTACCTCAAAATTAGGAATAGAAACCTTCTTCCCATTAAATTAGAGGCAATAGAAAACTGCCGTGCAGTAGATCTGGGAATAGTTCTGGTTCCCACCCTAATAAAAGGTATAAATCACGACCAAATTGGGGAAATAATAAGATTCGCTGCAGATAACATTGATATTATACATGGAGTAAACTTTCAACCAGTATCCTTTGCCGGAAGAACGCCCCATGAAGAAGTGGAAAAACAAAGGGTGACCATACCTGATTTTGAAAATATGGTGGAAGAACAGACAGATTCTCAGATAAAAGCAGATGATTTCTACCCAGCTTCTTCAGTAATTCCCATATCTGATTTTATAGAGGCCATGGAGGGCGAAGCAAAGGTTGCCTTCACCTGTCACCCCCACTGTGGTGCTGCCACCTACATTTTTGTTAATGATGATAATGAAATAATCCCCATAACACGATTTGTAGACGTAGATCGGTTTTTTGACCTTTTATCCAACAGCAGTGCAGATATGAATGAGGGAGGAATAACAGCTAAACCTAAGATGA
The DNA here is from genome assembly GCA_017883605.1 of Methanobacteriaceae archaeon. Taxonomy (GTDB): domain Archaea; phylum Methanobacteriota; class Methanobacteria; order Methanobacteriales; family Methanobacteriaceae; genus Methanobacterium_A. Next base: position 6,894 of record JADGNH010000004.1, on the reverse strand, counting down.
TAGCCAGAGCCACCATTGAGCTTCCAAAAACCATTAGCCTATCTAACGCCCCCGATTCACTGGATATAAAAAGCATATTGATCGATGTATTTCGAGAAAGATCCTACAGTGCACTGGGAGAACTTCACCATAGAGCTCTTTTAATATCCTGCATGCACTTCATGGATCCCTGGAATTTCGACCAGGACCGGGTTAAAAAGTGTGTTATCCATTACGCAGTGCCTGATGGAAGAATAATACCATTTTGCACTATGAACTCTATTTACCGGCAGGAAATTGAGAAAAAATTTGCAAAACCCTTTAACGAAGATTAAAATTTTAAAACAAAAGTTAAACACCTTTTAAATGAATATTAAGTGTTTATTTAAATTTTAAGGGTTATTGAATTGATAATAGAAACACCCTCCAGACTACATCTAACCCTAATAGATCTGAACGGCACCTACGGCCGTATTGACGGTGGGGTAGGAATCACCACTAAAGATCCCAGTCTGGTTATGGAAGCCGAGCCAGATGGTAATGATATTAAAGTGTTATTTAAAGAATCAGGACTAAAAGAAGATTTTATGGATGACTACCGTTCCAAAATAGTGGATGCCGCCGGTATGATAATAAAATCCTTAGATTTAGATCCTGGCTACATTATAAAAGTTTTAAAGACATACCCCCCACATTCCGGGCTTGGTTCTGGAACACAGATATCGTTGGCTGTTGGAAAGCTTATAGCAGAGATTAATGGTCAGGATATTTCTGCAGTGGAAATTGCCCAGATAGTTGGCAGGGGAGGTACCTCCGGTATAGGGGTGGCATCCTTTGGAGGGGGCGGATTTATAGTCGACGGTGGACATAAAAAAAGTGAAAAACTGGATTTTCTACCGTCCTCTGCTTCAAAAGCATCACCTCCACCCATAACTGCCAGATACGATTTTCCAGATGATTGGAAGATAATTCTGGTTATTCCACAGGTTGAAAGAAATGTTTCTGGCGAAAAAGAGGTTAACATATTCCAGAAATACTGCCCTATCCCCCTAATTGAGGTGCAGAAACTAAGCCATATTCTGCTTATGAATATGATGCCTGCTGTGGTTGAAGGGGATTTAGATGCATTTGGATCTGCTGTTAACAGCATTCAAAATGTTGGTTTTAAAAAAATAGAGTTAGAGCTTCAAAATCCATTTATAAGAGAATTAATAAATAAATTGAAATTATCAGGCGCCGCAGGGGTCGGTATGAGCTCATTTGGGCCTACAGTCTATGCTGTTACAGATGATTGCACTAAAAACATAGTCAGGACAGCCAGAAGTCTATTGAAAGATCATGGTGGAGAAATCATCCTCAGTAAGGCCCAGAATGATGGTGCTACTATCTATAAATAAGTTCCTGATGAATTTAATGATTGGAATAGAGGAAACCTAATGATTGGAATAGAGGAAACCTAATGATTGGAAAAATAGAGGGAAAAGTTTGGAAATTCAGGGACAGCATAGATACTGATGTGATAATCCCGGGAAGATACCTGAGAGCCCTTAACCTGGACGACCTGGCTGCCCATGTAATGGAAGGTGAAGATGAAACATTTGCCAGGAATGTCGAGAAAGGAGACATCATAGTGGCTGGCTGGAATTTTGGGTGTGGATCATCCCGAGAACAGGCTCCAGTCGCCTTGAAACATGCAGGAATATCTGCAATTGTGGCTAAGTCATTTGCCAGGATATTTTACAGGAACGCTGTAAATGTTGGAATGCCGGTAGTGGTCGCAGATGTTGAAGCTGAAAAAGGAGATGTTGTAAGTATAGACCTGGAAAAGGGCATCATAAAAAATAATAGTACTGGTAAAACCTTTCAGATCAAACCCTTCAAAGAATTCATGCTCCAAATCCTCCAAAACGGTGGTCTGGTGAAACATTACCTAAAGATGAAAGAAAACAAAGTATAAATTTATTTAACTTGATTAAAAGTTTAACTTTATTCAAATATTATCAAAGAAATTGTGTGATTTGAAGCTCTATTGAATTCTTCTTTAATAATTCATTAATATCAATTAAAGAGAAGATAAAATTTGAGGAAAAATAATGAGATGCCCATTTTGTAACTCGGAATCAAATGAAATATTAAAATCAAAAGGAAACACATCAAAAGACCTTTTATTAAAATGTAATGAATGCGGAAATACCTTCAGGGAGACTGTAATAACAGAAAAACCCGTAGAGTGCCGGGTGGTGGTGAGTGAATATGAAAGCTCAGAGAAGAAATTCATAAAACTCTACCCCTATGAAAAATTACAGATAGGACAGATTATAGAAGTAGAAGGACGCGAAGCCGAAATCACCTCCCTTGAAACTAAAAGGGGTGGGAGAATATGGGAAAGCCCATTATCAGACGTAGAAACAATATGGGCCTCTTATATAGATACACTTGCTCGTGTAGGGGTTTCCGTTGATTTTGGAGGAAGAGTGGTTTCAAAGAAAGTTGAAGTAGACCGTGATTTTGAATTCGAAATAGGAGATATTGTAAAACTCGAGAATCTTCTCTTTAGAATAAATTCTTTAAAAACCATGGAGAGGAAGATGAGGAAGGGATTTGCCCGGGCATCAGTGACCAAAAGAGTTTATGGAAGACCAATTGAAGGTATAAAACGTTATAAATACGATTTAAGTTCCAAAGTGGTCGTAATAAATCCCAAAAATGAAATATTATAAATTCCAAATGGTAATAAATTCCAAGATATTAATTTAAAAATAAATAATAAAATTCCAAAATTGGTAAAAAAATTCTAAATAGTATAATAAATTCCAAAATGTATAATAAGTTTCTAAGGGGTAATAAGTTCCAAATTTTTGTATTGATGGTTTAGAAAGTGGTTTTATGAGAAAGGAAAGAGAAGAACTCGTTGAAAAGCTTCTAAGTTATGGCTACATAAAAACAGATAAAGTCAAAGAAGCCATGTTAAAGGTGGCTAGAGAGGAGTTCATGCCACCTGAAAATAAACCATACGCCTATATAGACCAGCCCATGCCAATAGGGGAGGGACAGACTATCTCCGCACCCCATATGGTGGCCATAATCTGTGAAAAACTCGCCTTAGAAGAGGGAATGAAGGTTTTAGAGATTGGAACCGGTTTTGGGTATAACGCCGCAGTGGTCGCGGAAATTATCAGAGAAAAAGGTCACCTTTACAGTATCGAGCGTTTAAACTCCCTGGCAGAAACTGCAAAAGAGAACCTTAAACGCGCCGGTTACAGTGGGAATGTAACGGTTATACACCGGGACGGAACCCTAGGATACCCTGAAGAAGAACCCTATGACAGAATTTACGCCACAGCTAGTTCTCCAAAGGTACCAGAACCCCTTAAGGAACAGTTAAAAATAGGTGGAAGGCTTATTGCGCCTGTTGGCTCTAAAAATTACTTCCAGAACCTGATATGCATTCTAAGGGTGGCTGAAGACGAATTCAAGAAAAAAGCCTTAGGCGGTGTGGCATTTGTTCCCATGATTGGGGAACACGGCTGGCCTGAAAAGTGATAAAAAAAAATTAAGTTAGATAAGCCTAATTAGCTTAGATAAAGCCCATGAAAGCTTTAATACTATTTTTATAAGGGTATTTTTTATATTTTATTTATATCTATTACCAAGGTTAGGAATAGAAAAAACATGTTTGATAAGGATAAAATGAACATTTACATCGAAACTTTTGGCTGCACCTTTAACCAGGCGGATTCACAGATAATGGCAGGTTTACTGCAGGAAAAGGGCTGGAAAATTGTGTCATCACCTGAAAATGCAGATGCTGTCATTCTTAACACCTGTTACGTCAAGCACCCCACAGAGCAGAAGGTCAAAAACAGAATTCAGAGCATTCAAAATCAATTTCCAGACAAAAAGCTTATAATATCTGGTTGTATGGTTGAGATTGACCAGAAGAAGCTGAAAAAACTTGCCCCTGGAGCCGGCTGGATCGGACCGCATAAAATAAAGTCAACACCAGATGTTGTTGAATCAATTTTAAATGGGGAAAATATTAGAATAACCGGTTACGATAATGATCTAAAAGTTTGTCTTCCTAAAATACGTTCAAATCCCCTTATACATATCATCCAGATCTGTGAGGGGTGTGATGGTAATTGCAGTTACTGCTGCACCCGATTCGCCAGAGGAACTCTGCAAAGCTACCCCCCAAATCTTTTAAGATTAGAAGCAAGAAAAGCAGTTTCTGAAGGTTGTATGGAGATACAGCTTACAGCCCAGGACACAGCAGCTTACGGTAAAGATACAGGAAATTCACTATCAAACTTTATCAATGAGGTTACCAATATCAAAGGCGATTTCAGGGTGAGGGTGGGTATGATGCACCCTAAAAGCATGATGGACGACGTGGATGGTATAATAAATGCATTTAAAAATCCAAAAGTTTACAAGTTCCTACATATCCCCATTCAAAGTGGAAATAACGGCGTTTTAGATGATATGAACCGTGGACATACTGTAGATGAATTTAAGACCATAATAACTAAATTCAAAGAAAAAATACCAGATATATCCATTGCCACCGACGTGATTGTAGGATATCCCACTGAAGATGAGAATGCTTTTAAAGACACCCTACAGGTTATTAAAGAAATAAGACCTGATTTTTTACATATTTCAAAGTACAAACACCGCCCCGGTACCAGAGCATCTTTACTAAATGAAATAGACCATAAATCCCTTAAAAAACGATCAAAAAAGTTGAATGAACTTAAATCAGATATAGCATATGGAAAAAATCTGGAACTAGTAGGTAGCATTAAAAATGTTTTAATAACTGAAAAAGGTAGTAAAGGAGGATATGTAGGACGTACAGATTCCTATAAAACCGTGGTTGTTGAAGATGCCCCCATAGGAAGTTTTTTAGATGTTTTAATAGTTGATGCCAAGAGCACTTATTTAAGGGGTACTGTTCAAAGTTTTTTCATAAACAAAAAGAGTTAAAGGAACTACATTGATCAAATTAAATAATTCATAATCAAATTAAATATGAATATAATTTTTTACCCGCAGAAAGCAATTTTTTACCCGCAGAAAATCAAGTAAAATATAGCAATTTTTAACCCATAGAAAAATAAATAAAGTATAAATTCTAATCCATAGAAAATTCTAATAAAAAAGTGTGATTTTATGTCCTATCTTCTCTGTAAGGAATGTGGTAAATATTATGAGCTGAAGGAAGGGAAATCCTCCTTCAACTATGAACGGTGCCAATGCGGCGGGAAACTCAACTACGTTGATTCCTTAAAAACGTCAAATATTGCTGAAAATTCAAAACCCCAGAACCAAAAATCGAAGGGGATAAAATGGTTTGCTGTTTTTATTGGATTCGGATTTTTAATAATATCCCTAATACTAACGGTTTTAGCACTGTTTGGAACAAACATTCCACAAAGCGCTGCAGATATCCCTATTAAACTTTTAACTGAATTTACAGTGATCACCATTTTTTTAACAATAATCTCCGGTATTACTGCAGCCTATATCAGTGGAAGCAGAGATTACAGAGACGGAATTATGAACGGCAGTCTTGTAGGGGTTGTTTTAGGAGTTTTGCTCGGCATTTTCGGCGGGGTCACCATCTTCGGGGGTGGTATTATTATATTTGGATCGCTTTCCATTATAGGCGGACTGCTGGGAACGTTGCTTAGAAAGCTTTTGGATAAAGGTACATCTCCATGAAATTTTCTAGATACCTACAATTTTTTTTAACATAAACTCTTTTAATTATAAAACTAAGGGAAAAACTCTGTTTACTTCTTCAATTCTTTTAAACGAATTTTTAAAAAGAATATTTTATTTAAAAAGTTTATTTTGAAATAGACAAAGTTATCTAATTTAAAACGGATTATATTCCCTAAATCTCAGCCAATTTTTATATAACATAAGTTTTTGTCTTCATGTAATGACAAATAATAAGAATAACTTTTAAAGAATATAAAATTAGTGATGATATGCCATATCTGGTTTGTGAAAATTGTCGTGGTTACTACGAACTTCAGAAAGGGGAATCTGTCGAAGATTTTGATGCCTGTCAATGTGGTGGTAAATTAAGATATGATAAAAGAAAAGATCACACAAATTTCGATTTACATGGACATAAACATTTAAATGATAAAAAAAACTCAAATTATGAGTTGAATCTTTACAAACGGATACGAAGAGAGGAAATTGAAGAAAATCACCACAAATATGGGAAAAATAATGAAAAATTTTTTTCAAAGAATTTCATTATCAATTCAGGATTTATTATTTTAACTTTTTCCATAATTCCCCTTTTTTTCGGATTCATATATTCCAACTGGATTTTCTATTTAATCGCCGGAATTAACATCTTTTTGAGCCTGGCATTCTTTTTCTTGAACAATAATCAGGATCAATCTCGTAAAACCCGCTTTCAAAAGATGTTCATCTTTACCGGGATTATTTTTGGTTTAACTACTTTATACCTTTTAATATTCCTTGGAAGTACTGTATTCCTGCAGGAATCATCGTTTAAAGGTTTTTTAAGTAGGATTGGATCAATATTTATATATTTAGCTTCCCTTTATTTTTCAGCTTACTTTTGCTATATTTTCTTGAGAAATTCCAGAATGAAAGATAGGATAGATTTACTCAATTCCAGGGATAAAGAGAAGTTGTACTTTAATTATTATTATATAATTTTTGTTGTTTTTACTGCCATGATTGCAGGGATGATAACTGTCATCTGGTTAAAATATGTCCATTAATAGTATTTTTAAAACGATTTTTGCCATATCTGGCCTTTGTGAAGTTTAAGAGTATACGATTTAAAAAATCATCTGTACCCAATAACTAAAATTTATTTAAAAAAAGATAAAATTGCTCATTAATTGAAAAGTCACTTTC
>JADGNH010000141.1 GCA_017883605.1 Methanobacteriaceae archaeon | reverse complement strand
GAAGATAGCCTAAAAAAAAGTTGAAGGTAATATATGGATGGGATAAAAGGGGATAAAAAAATTTGTTCAGCCTTACTTGAAAGACATATTAACTCAAAAAAACATAAATAATAGCAAGATTTAGGTTTAAATGGGTGGGATTATATGTTAAGACCCTGGAAGTTTTAGAAAAAATTGATGGAAATTCGTTTTAAAGCTTTTTAGAGACAAGAATAACTTATAGTTAAGTAGGAGGTTTACAGAATGTTGGATTTGGGAATTGTTGGTAAGGATAAAACTGAGGATTATAAGACAAAATCTTTAAATGAATTAGTGCCTGGAGAAGAATTATCGGGTGAAATTTATATTAGAGAGATTAAAAGCACACAGATAGAAGAAAAAGAAGTTTATGAGTTCTATCTCATGATAATTGACCATGAAAATCAGGAAAAATGGGTCTGCGGATTTATAACTTCTTACTATCCAGAAAAAGGCATGGTCTATGATGAGAAGGGAGGTAAAGTTTATAATTTGATTGACAGTTTAAATCATGTGGTTAACAACACCCCCAGGGATGTGCAGGGTAATTATTATGTGAATTTCAACAAATTTAGAAAAGCTGTAAATGATAGTATTTTCTTGGTCACTGTAAAGGCAACTCCACCAGTTAATCCCCAGGAAAAAAGTGTTAACCTGGAAGTGGTGAGTGCTCAATACAATATGGAATCAAAAAGACGTGTTCCCTCTACAATTGATGATATTGCCGATGAGAATACTGTTGTTCGTATGGGATACATCAACCTCCGCAACAAAGGGGATAGAATAACATTGAAAAATATTGCCTTTGAACTTAAATCTATGTTAAATAGCAAAGCTATAACTGAAGAAGCGTATAAAGAGGCTTTAAAAGAACTGAAAATGGTAGAAAAAGGAGGAGATTAACCAAAGTTTTACCATTCCCCAAGATTTTAAATTTATTAAAAATTTCTCTAAAAGATTCAAAATTAAGTATTTTAAATTGTTTTCTATTCGTTTACGGGATTTCTAGAGGCAGCCAAATTTTTTTCCTTTTCCCCGCTTCTTTTTACCGGACTTCGCTGTCTTCCAAGTCTCCACGGTTTGTCTGGTATCGACTATTCACTATATATTTTGGTATCATAGGAAAAATTTCCGCAACTCCTGTGCAACGCGTTCCGGTTTGCCGCTGTCTAATGATCCCGCGTGACCAAGTCCCTTTAATTCAACACGGTCTACATTCGGCAAGACTTTATTCAACTCGTCAAGAGTATGTTTCAAAAAGTAAGGGCTTTTGCTACCGCCGATCAACAACACTTCTGCAGGCACTGTTTTAAAGTTTTCAAGGGTTCCTTGCATTTCGCGAACGAGCTCGTAATCATAGTGAAATGATGGAATAAGAACCGTGAACGACACATCATCGCCTTTGACGTTTTTGGATTCATTCCGATAGTACAGCTTGAAAAACATTACCAACAAAAAACGCGGCAGGCCAGTAATCCATAAGGGTACACCAAAATATTTGCCAAAATCTTTTAATTGGGTAACAGTTGCCTCTGCCAGCTTGCCCTCTGCAATTTCCCGGTCAAAACGTGGCATGAAGGATAATATCATCATTATCGAATGGTCAATGTCAAGGGGTGGCTCGTAAAGTGCAGCTTTATGGATTGATGGCAATTTAAGCGCAGCTTGGAGCAAGATAAGGGCCCCTGAGCTCAGTCCGAATATATGGTGTGCACCAGTTTTCTTAATGATCGCATCTAAATCTTCAACTTCCTTCTGCATGCTGTAATCTTCACCGAATGGCCCGCTCAAACCACGACCGCGACGGTCGGGAATATATACTGTGAAATCATCAGACAGTGCTGTACTAAGCGTCATAAAATGTTGAGAAGCATTCGCACCTCCGTGCATTAGGATAATGCCCGAACCGCTGCCCATCTGCCGGTAGCCAATAGTGGTGCCGTCCTTGGAAGTTACAGAACCCTTTGTGTATGGTTTATTCTTATTATCCATGAATATCTCCTCTTTATTTGCTCTAAAATAATTTCCTAACTTAAATTTGCATCATTTCATTTGAAGAAACGCTTCAATTCTTGCGCAACGATTTCAGGCTTGCCGTAGTTTTGTGCTGAATCATGGTCTAAACCTTCAAGTTCCATGCGTTTAACGTGGGGTAATAGATTGTTCAGGGTATCGAGTGTATTTTGCAGTAATATATTGCTCTTCGTCTTGCTCCCGCTAAGCAACAGAACTTCGGCAGATACACCTTTAAAATTCTCAAGTTTTCCTTCCGTCTCGTTGACTAGTTGCACGTCAAATTTCAGTGTAGGCATAAGATCTTCAATCGTTACATCATCACCTTTGACCATTCTTTCATCTGCTTCTAATACGAGTTTGAAAAAAATTTTCATTATAAAATCAGGTAGTTTATAAAACGCTCCAGTAGGATGTCCGTCAGATTTCGTTATATCTACCATTGCTGTAATCTTTTTTCCTTCTGATAATTCCTTGTCAAAATGCTGCACGGCAGCGTTAAATTTGTCCATCTCAGACTTGTTAACATAAACTAATGGTTCATAGAGTGCAATTTTTTGGATGTCTGATAAAGTAAGCGATGCTTGCAACGAGATAAGTCCACCTGAGGAACCACCAAAAAGATAGTGTGCATCTGTTTTTTTTAGTAGAGCATCTAAATCTTCTACTTCTCTTTGCAAACCGTAGTTATCGCCAAATGGCCCACTTAATCCTCTGCCACGACGGTCTGGGATATAAACGGTGAATTCATCGGAAAGCGCAGTACCGAGTTTCATAAAGTATTGTGAGGAACTTATACCTCCATGCAATAAAATAAGACCGGGACCACTGCCCATCTGTCTGTAACCAATTTTAGTTCCGTCCTCAGAAGTTACAAAACCCTTAGTGTATTTTTGTTCTTTACTCATATCAAATCCTCCTTTATCTGCCAAACCCATATTTTAGAAAGTCTACAAAGTTTTTGGCATTCTCAAGCATTTTCTCCAATTCATAATCCTCTTCCTTATTAAATATTTCAAAATAATTGAGGAACAGATAACGCATTATTTTCTTTAGGAAGTCATTGGAAAACCGGTTATTAAAATCTCCGTTTTTCATGGCCTTTTTTGTCAGTTCATCCAGCCATAGATCAGTACTACCTTCAAATGTATCTTTTAAATCTTTATTTATTTTATTTTCCTTCTCTTTTAGAAACATGGTGATAAGTCTGTAATATTTAGGTTGTGCTGCAGCAAATTCACCTGAAATCTGGAATTGTAGTTTTAACTCTTCAAAAATGTCTTTTCCTTTTAAATCTTGCTCTTCCATTTGTTTATTTATAAATTCAACTTGACTCCCCCCTGCAGTTTTGAGTATGAATAAATAAAGTGCCTGTTTATCTTGGAAGTGGTAATAAAAAGTACCTTTGCTGATACCTGCATTTTTGATGATTTTATTTAGTGAGGCATTTTCATAGCTTTTCTGTGTAAATTCATCTAAAGCCGCTTCAATAAGTTCATTTTTTCTCTCAAATGACTTTTCTTTCATTGATCTACCTTCTAGCAGTGTTTATAAATGCAAGCAATATATTAACGCCTTTAAATGCAAGAAACATATTAGTTAACGCCTTTCAATGTCCCCGACAGTATTATTTATATTATAGATCTCTATAAAATATAAACCCGCTGGTCTAGACCATATGGTATAATAATTTAATTATTTATTTATTTTTTAAATGCTCACAAAGGTTGTATTAGCTCTTTAAACTTAAATAAAAAGAGAATAAAAGAGAAAAAAATCAAAAAGAATTCTAATTTTAAATTATTTCATTAAATTAACGAAAATTTTAACAATTAAAACTATTAATCGATTTAATCCAGTAAAACTCAGACCTGCCCTAAAGAATGAATTTCTACTCATTAAACAGAACCTGTTTAAGTTCCTGCAAGTTCAGTGCAAGTAACGGCTCTGCCGTGGGGTCCGCCAGTATTTTAAACTGTTCCAGGTTAGTTTCCAAATAGAGCTTTTCCAGTAAATTCTGAAGTTCCGGGACAGGCATTTCGATGATTTTCTTTATTTTTAAAAGGTCTTCATCAGTCAGTTGACTCTTATAATTTTCTATTTGACTTTCAAACTCCTCTACTACATTTATATTCATAGACACGTATTTATTTATCACAGGTGGAGGCAATTGCTCAACTGTACGCAGCACTTTCCAAATATCCTTCTCTTTAAGTTCTAGTCCTAATGATTCATTCAAAAATTTTGCTGCATTCGATGCCCGTTCTTTGCTACCGCGGCCGTAAACAAAGGATGCAAGTGCTGCACTCGCTAAAATTGCAAAGAATACGTAGAGTTGATGTTCTGGAATGGATGAGAGAGGATATCCAAAGAGATAAAATATAATGCTTACCAGTAAAACGCTTCCTAATATGAAGGTTAAAACTGCTGAGATAACTGCAATTGTTTTATTTTTGATCAAACTTATTCCCCATTTATTTATCATCTCGCCCAATACATTTATAGTTAGAACATTTTTTATAAATTTGTTTAATCAAATCTAGCGGTATGGGTTTTCCATAGGGAAACTGAACTGTTCCTTTTCCACTTTGTTTATAGATC
>JADGNH010000140.1 GCA_017883605.1 Methanobacteriaceae archaeon | reverse complement strand
TTTGTTAAAGTAATTCAGAAAATTTTATAAATTTCTGTAATTATAAATTTCTGTAAATTTTATAAAGTATATATTAATTCTATTTCTGTTCTTTAATAAAATTATAATGTTCTACCACGATCTAACTAATTTGAGGATTCTTTTTATTTAATATCCCGACTTTTTACCGGTTAAATCTGTTATTTCCACTTTTATTATAATTAGTTGGTTAAAATCATCCTCTGAATATTCAAAAGATTTGCCTCCAGTGTATTTATCCATTATAACATCTAATGCTTTCCTTTTCCCTTCATTATCCCTTATAATGCAGGCTTTTCCAAAACCAATAACACTATAAAACCTCATACCCCAATTACAGGGATTATTAGAGGTTACTATTTCGGTTTTAATATCAACTTCAAAACAGATTTGAGGATTCTTTTTTAAAATTTCTATCTTCTTCCCCTCCGGGGCAGAGTGAAGATACAAAGAGTTACTTTTAAATCCGAAGTTCATGGGGATTATGTACGGCTTATTATCTCGGGAAAGAGCTATTTTACAGAATAAAGCTTTTTTTAGTATCCATTCAATGGTTTTTCTGTCCTTTATCTCTTTATCTGCTCTTCTCATCCTGAACTCTCACCGAACTTTTATATAGGTTATTAATTAATCTAAAATTAAACCTTTTTAATATATAATTGCTTGTTTGAGATTATAATTGGTTGCTTGTTTGAGAAAATACGATCATTTAAATGGATATATCATTTTTAAATAAAAAAAATGGGGCTATTTCCGTGGCGAAAAAGGGTTTTTTAGGCAGGCTCAGGATCCTTTCCAGATCTACCGGCAGTCCTCATTGGAGAAAAGCCCTTAAAGCCGTTTTAATGATGGTGGTGGCCATTTTGATAGCCAAATTTTTGGGTTTAGACAAAGGAATCCAGGCCATAGCGATCCTCACCCTATTGACCACCTTTATAACCGATACTTCCCTACCACTACGTAAAGCATCAATTATGGCTGTAGTATGGCTCTTTATGGTCATTTTAGCCTTTATAAGCGCTTCTCTGGCTTTAATCAGCCTTCCGTTGTTTATCTTTTTTACTGTTTTATGGGCTTTCTTTGGTATTTCCCTTTACATCTTCGGAGAAACTTTGGGTTATTTTGGCTTCTTAATCTTCGCCTCCTACTTCCTTGCAGTGGTAATAGTGAATAATCAATCCAGCACCCCTGAATGGGTATTTTACTGTGTTATAGCTTTTCTAGTTGCTTCTATCCTTTTTATACCTCAAATATGGGGGAGAAAGGAAAACCTGCGTAAAATGGTGGCATCCGGTTTCATGCCCCCCCAATCCTTAAAGAGCATTTTAGCCATACGCCAGGCTTTAACCAGCATTCCCCTGAACTCCCGTCTGTTTCAACTTTTCAGGATAGGAATCTATCTCACCGCATTCCGGGGTTACAGTAAACTGTTGATGACCCGGTTGTCCGATGAATCCCAGGAAAGATTCAACCAGTTTCTGGAAACGTCGAACGAAATCAGCAGCCAGATTGCAGGGCGAATTATAACCAGCCAGGGCAAATTAGATCTGGAAAAATTGGATCAGGAACTTTCTGAAATTGACCTGGAGTGGGAGAACACCAAAGAAAGGAATTCAAATGCTTTAATAGATACAGCCCACCATATCAGGGAACTTCTGGATAAAGCCAATACCCTTTTGGACAGTAAAGAAGAAAGCAAAGAGAAGCTGAAAATATCGTCTCAACAAACATCCCTTAGGGAAGTACTGGGGGCTAATTTTAACCTGGAAAATATGTACATCCGCCATGCCCTCCGTTTCAGCCTGGCCATGACCATTGCCCTCTTAGCGGTGTACCTCACCCACAGTCGAGACGCCATCTGGGTGGCTATGGGCGTGCTCATAATTATCAAACCAGATATCACCAGCACCAAAAATAACATGATCCTCAGGGTGCCTTTAAACTTACTGGCCATAATAATAGCGATAATTTTGGGTTTCGTATTTCCCCATGAAACATTGATATGGCTGGCCTTTATAATGCTCTTCTTTTTCAGGGCATTCTTACCCAATTACATGAGCCTCTCGGTAATTGCCCTCACGGTTTTCGTGGTCTTAATCTGGCCCACTGGGACGGTGTTTGACAATGCTGTGGCCAGATTAGTTGATATCTCAGTGGGGGCCTTCATTTCATTGATATTTGCCTATGTGATATTACCCAGCAGGGTTACCATAAACCTACCCGGCCAGCTGGCCAAAACCATCAGAGCCAGTAATGAATACATGCAAACCATATTACTGGCCCATTCCCAAAATTATAACCACGAAACAGCTTCAAAAAGCTTCAGAAACTACATGCTGGAAGACAGTAACCTGGAAGCAGGCCTCAGAAAAGTGCAGGACACCTTCAAAGACATAAGTGAGGATGTGGAAATTTATCAGGAAATAGCAGCTGCTAACAATAAGCTGACCGCAGATCTCACGGCAATAGCCACTGTACTTGAAGAAGATTTGAAATCCGTCCCTGATCTTTCTCATGCTAATTTAAAGGTAAAGGAAGCTTTAAAAAATTTGTCTGATGCAATAGACCAGGGTGCTGGAGCATTGGACTCTTCTTTAGATAAAAATTCCTTTAATTTAGAGGGTGAAAGCTATATTGTCAAAAATCTGGAGCATTATCTGACCTGGATAATTTCAGATCTAGAGTTACTGCAAGAAGGAGTGAAAACAGCCGCTGAAACTGGACTTCTGCAAAGATATCGTAATTTAACTTAGATTAATTTGAACAGACCTAAATAGACTAATTTGACGGATTAATAGATTAATTTGAACAGACCTAAATAGACTAATTTGACAGATTATTAAGCTATCTTAAATCATCTTTTTATATACTGATAAAAATTTATCTTGATAATGGATCTGGAGAATGTGAAATGCCCATTTCAGATAGGAATAATCTCCTTGAAAATTTTTATTTGAAAATGTATCTCTTAAATTCTATTTTGAAAATAGATTTCCTAAAAATCTCGTTAAAACAAAAAAAATTCTTATTGAAATTTATTTGATAAAATAAATAATCATTATCTTATTTTGATAAAAATAATCATTTTTCTACTAAATAAAAAAAAAAGTAAAAAATTATTTTAAAAAAGGATTAAGGAAGGAGATGTCCCCTTAGGATACTCCCCCCGCACCTCCCAAATTTTCTCCGGTCTGGGCATCTATGTCTATTTCTCCCACAGATTTTCCGTCGACCATAACTGGAACAACATAGACAGATTTCCCATCAAATTCAGTCAATTGGGGCGTTCCTGCCGTGGCCCCCGGTTGTTCAATGAATTTCTGGGCTATCTGCTGTGCTTCTTCTGAGGATATTTCTGTCTGTTTAGTAGTGTTTTGGGTGTTTTCTTGTGTTATGTCGTTGGATGTAATTTGCTGTTTTTCCTGGTTACTGGAACTATTAGTGGAACTTTTATTGTCCTTATTGTCCTTATTGTCCAGACTTCCAGAAGCAGCGAATACTAATGCCACCAAGGCTATCATAGCCACTACTGCTATCATTGATTTTTTTATCATCTTTTTCCTCCATTATGTTTGGACAAATGATCTATCATCATATTATCACTACTCATTTTAACCCATACAGGCTCATTCAATCCATACAGGTTCATTTAACCCATACAGGTTCATTCAATCCATACAGGACTGAAATGGCCCAAATGTTAGGATTTAGAATGGTAGTGATAAGTAAATACCGTTCAAAGTCCAGGAATTGGTGTCCCAGTTATTTATGACTCCAAAGTAATTTCTGCTACTTATTGCATCTGCGTTGTACCAGGTACCGTTAACATAAAGCCGTGCGAAAACGTGCCCATAGGTACCGCTGGAAAAGGTACAGGTTCCGTGCACATATTCTGCTGGAATACCTGCAGCTCTGGCCAGAGCAACCAACAAGTGGCTTGTATCACAACAGTTACCAGAACCAGCATTTAAGGTTCCTACTGCTCCTTTACTGGTATCGTAGTAAAATGAGTAGCTGATGTTGTCTCTTACCCAGTTGAATATATTGACTGCCTTATCATAGGTTGTACTTGACCCTGCAGTCAGTGAGTTTGCTAGTGCTATGATTGCCGCGTTATCTGACTGGCAGTTTGCTGATGGCTGTGTGTAAGGTATTAAATCCGCTGGTACGTCCGATGACCATGGTTTCATTACTGCATATTCCGCTATTTTCCCGGTTCTATGGTTGTAGTCCATTAGCATGGCGTACATGTAAACCAGGTTCTGGTAGCCCAGATAGGTTCCTAAACTGGTGTTGTAGGCATATTCTGGGGCAACCCATTTGGAGTCCATGAATGATTTCACGTCTTTAGCAATTTTCAGGTACTCTACGGTGTAAATATTTCCACTCTGAATGGTATCTTTAGGAGTAGATGCTGCTGCACAGGCCATAAAGTAGAGTGGTGTGGTTTCACCATTACTAACCTCCAAAACAGCGGTGGTTAAAATCTCCAGGAAAGAGGGCATATTCACATTGGTACTGCCAATGGTCACGTAATCAGGGAGCTTATGATTGGCATTCACATAGTTTGTCACCAAGGTAGCCGCAGAACCCACCTGATCAAGGGTGAAAGTAGTCCAGGGCTTTAAACTGACA
>JADGNH010000037.1 GCA_017883605.1 Methanobacteriaceae archaeon | reverse complement strand
TTGTTGGTTTGATAGCAATTGGGGAGCTGGTCATCGCCAGGAAGGTGGCCAGGGCCAGGAGTCAGTAATCTGATTTTTTTTTATAAATAGAATCCAAATTTTTTTTATGAGAGGTACCATCTTTTTGGTGCTATTTTTTTTAAGGGATATTAATTAGAGTAATTGGATAATATTTAGGTAATTAAATGAATAAATTAACTTCAAAATTGATTATAAATAAAGAATAGAGCCCAAATTTAATGGGAAAAATCTGTGTTTTGAACTAAATTTTTAGGTTTAACCTAATCACCACAACTTATATATTATATAACAATTGTTATATAATGGTTATACGGACCCAATTGTAGAAGTTTGTAAACCCAATTATAGTAATTAAAATATTTAAATATCCTTAAATATTGCTATTTATAAAAAAATAATCTTTTAATTAGTGTTAACAGAAATTTAGGAGAAAAACTATGAAATTTGATACAAAATCCGTACATGAGGGGAGAAAACCAGACCCCACTACTGGCGCAATCTCCACACCCATATTCCAGACTTCCACATTTGTTTTCGACGACTATGGGAAGCCCAAAGAACATGATTACACCAGAACCAGCAACCCCACCCGGAGTGCACTGGAAAATGCTATTGCCGGACTGGAGGGAGGGAACAAAGGCTTTGCCTTTTCAAGCGGTATGGGGGCTGTAAATACGGTAATACATTTATTAAAATCCGGTGATCATGTTATATCCTGTGATGACCTTTACGGCGGCTCACACCGGCTTTTCTCAGATATAATGACCAAATTCGGAGTCGAATTCACCTTCACCCGGCTGGATGATGAGGAAAAGATCCAGGAAGCCATAAAGCCCAACACTAAAATGATCTGGATAGAAACACCGTCCAACCCCCTTCTAAACATAACCGATCTGGAAATGGTTTCAAAGATCGCAAAGGAGAATGATCTCCTGACGGCTGTGGATAACACCTTCTCCACTCCCTACTTCCTGAAACCAATTGATTACGGTATTGATCTGGTGGTGCACTCCACCACCAAATACCTAAATGGCCACAGCGATGTTATTGGCGGGGCGGTGGTAACCACTACCGATAAACTGGCAGAAGACATACATTTTCTCCTCAATGGAATGGGAACCAATGCTTCACCATTTGACTCCTGGCTTGTTTTGAGGGGTATTAAAACCCTCCCCCTTAGAATGAAGAAACATGAGCAAAACGCAATGGCCATAGCCCAGTATCTAAAGGATCACCCCCAAGTTAAGGAGGTATTCTACCCAGGTTTGCCCTCACACCCGGGACATGAAATTGCCAGAAGGCAGATGAAGGGCTTTGGAGGGGTGGTGTCATTCAAAATAAATACTGACGTGGGCCAATTCCTCAGGGGACTGGAAATATTCTCCCTGGCAGAATCTCTGGGTGGAGCGGATTCTTTGGTGGAACATGCAGCCACCATGAGCCACGCCTCCATGCCAGAAGAATCCCGGAAGAAGGCAGGTATCACCAATGACCTCATCAGACTATCCGTTGGTTTAGAGGATGTTGGAGACCTTATTGAGGATTTAGACCAGGGATTCAGGCATAAAAATTAAATAAAATATTAAACAAGGGAATAAGCCAAAAAATTATTATAAGGATTTAAACGAGGCAATCAGGCCAAAAACTAAATAATAATAAATACTAATTTACTAATGGATTTAAAGAGAAAAATTTTGTCGTAAGGATTTTAAAATGGAAAATATCACCAAATTAAAGATTGGACTGCTCTGCCGTGGTATAAATGTAAATCCACATGAAAAATATTTCAGAGAGATAGTACCGGAGAAATATGCTGCAGGCGGAAAATCAAGGGCTGGCGTTGCTGGAAGCGGCAAATCGTTCATTTTAGAGCACGGGGAACCCTGCAACATAGGGGTCCTCCAACCCTTTCTCCAGGAATCCCCCTATGAATTTAAAATCATCGATAACAAGGGTTGGATCCTTAAAGACGGAGAAAAGGCTATCAAAGCTACATTAAGGGAGCCGCAGTGGCATCAAACCTCACTTTCAAATGAAATCCAGTTACACGGAAAAGATTCCCTGGCAACGGCATTATCCAACTACTGTATCTATAAAAAGCAGGGAGAAGGCTGTAAGTTCTGCATAATAGATGTGGGTGGGGATGTGGTATTTCGTGACCCCCTTAAGATTGCCAGGTCCATAGAGACTATAGAAAAAAATCCGGACCTCAGGGCATCTCTAAATATTGAGGATAAATACAATCCAAATCTCCAAGCAGAAGAACTTTTTAAAAGAAAAAAGTTCATAGAACCCCGGGACATAAACATTAACGCCGGTGCACTTAAAAATGCGGCAGAAATATATGGAACTACTATTTCAAAGATAAGAGAAGTCAGTAAGCTCCCGGTTTTCATAGAAATTGGTCCTGTCACTAAAAATGAGATGGAAACCCTTTATTCAGCTGGTACCAATGCCTTGAGCTTTAACATGGAAGTTTATGACAAAAATGCCAGGTTAAATGTAATTCCAGGAAAAGCAAAGCAGAATTCCCCGGATGTTTACCTGAAAGCCATGAGAAATGCTTCAGATCTTTTTGGTGAAAATCAGGTCACCTCCTGGATATTAATAGGTCTTGAGCCGGTGGAGAAGACCATTGAGGGAATTAAACGGATTGCAGAGACCGGTGCCATACCTCTCCCAAAGCCTTTCAGACCGTTATACGGCGCAGATTATGAAAGAAGAAACCCTCCTCGGGTGGAAGATGCAATTTTGATTTACAGAGAATGGTTAGACACCATCAAAGAATATGGATTGAATCCTCTAAAAGCAAAGGCAGGCTGTGCAAGGTGTAACGCCTGTTTTCCCCTACGGGAATTGTTGAAATATGGTGTTTAAATTTTAATTCAATTTTATAAGGAATTAAAGAGCAATATTTATAAGTTAATATATAACAATTGTTAAGTAGCAAGTAGGTGCACTATAAACAAATACCACGTAGGTGCAATATAAAAATTGTAATTTTAAGGGCCACGTTCTAAAGCTGGGTGTTTCAATGAAGGTAAAAATAACCGACGAAAGAGGAAATAAAAATGAAAAAGAAATCCAGATAGAAAAAACGTCGGTGAAGGATCTGTTGGAACAGTTAAAAATCAATCCACTGGTGGCCATAGTCATGAGGAAAGGCGAAATTATTCTGGAAAGTGATATAGTAACCAACAACGATGAAATAAAAATTATTAATGTTATTCATGGTGGATAAAATAATTTAAATTAATTTAAATCAATAATTAAATGAATAAAGAATTAATTCCAATAGTTCATAAATGGTTTTAAACACCTCCCTAACATAATTCAACACTTCCCTAACCTAATTCAAAACAATCCTAAGCAAATTAAACAAACCCCCAAAAGGTTAAAGATCTACCATCCACATCACCAAATTTAGAGTTAATTAGGAGTAAAATAATGCTCAAAAGACCCATTATAGTGAGATACGGCGAAATCGGAATTAAAAGCCCTAAAGTTAGACGCAGATTTGAGAGAAAACTCATATCTAATATTAAAAACCTTATAGAATGTGAAATAGAGTTGACTCATGGCAGGATATTTCTATACCCTGAAGACTATGGAAAAGCCCTGGAATCCCTGGGAAAAATATTTGGAGTAGTCTCATTCAGTCCCACAGTCTCCACCACCACAGATTTTGACTCTATAAGGGACACTCTGCAAAGCTATCTACAGGAACTAATCCAGGCGGGTCTTTTTTCCGGTGAAAAGTCCTTTGCCATCAGATGCCGCAGGGTGGGGGAACACGATTTCACCAGCCAGGAGATGGCTGCCTTCTGCGGTTCGGTGGTGGTGGAAGAAACCGGTGCACCGGTAAATCTTTCAAAACCGGACTTCAAGATTTATGTAGAGGTAAGGGAGGATAAAACTTATATATTCCACCAGAAGATTCCTGGACTGGGTGGACTGCCCATAGGGACTCAGGGAAGGGTTATAGCCCTGGTTTCGGGTGGGATAGATTCTCCAGTGGCAACTTTTTTAATGATGAAACGGGGATGCAGCGTGACCATGGTCAACTTCAACAACCACCCCTACACCTCCGGTTCCAATGAGAAAATTCTAAAAATCTACCAGAAACTCAAAGAATATTCCTCCGGGTCCAAGTTGAACCTTTATCAGGTTGAATACGGCCCGTTCCTTGAAAAATGTATTGAAGAAGCCCCTCCCCGGATGACCTGTGTGCTGTGTAAAAGCGGGATGTACCAGATTGCAGAGAAGATGGCCCAGAAGGAGAAGGCCCTGGCCATTGTGGACGGCAGCAGCCTGGGACAGGTGGCATCTCAGACCTTACCCAATATCCTGGCCACCCGCTATTCAACTTCAATGCCCATTTTAAGTCCTTTAATCGGGTTGGATAAGGTGGAGATAGAGAATATGGGTAAAAAGATAGGTACCTATGATATATCCATACTGCCGGACAGTGGCTGTTCTGCTGCTCCCCGCCATCCAGAAACCAATGCAGAACTACCCCTGATTCTGGAGACCCTGGAAAATATTGAAGCCCATGAAGAACTGGAAAAAACCCTGTTTTCTCTTAGGTTACTTAAATAAAGTAATCTTTACTTAAATGAGTAAATCCTTTTTTTTTAAAGCTTTAATATGGGGCATTTTAATTGGAATTTAAAATTTATTCAGTAATTTTAATTTAAACCTCCCAAAATTAAGTCGCAATTTTTATATGTAACAATAGTTATATAACAATCGTTAAAAAGAGATATAACAATTGTTAAAAATAATGGTTGTGAGTTTCCAGTCCATGAACCGACTTTAATCGATAGATTTGACTTAGAATCGATGGAATTAACTTCAATCAAACACAGGAGGATATAAAATGGAGATATTTTCGAAAGTATCTGAAAAAGATGTAACCAAAGCCATAGTATCGGGATTTGCAGATGAATTTCTGGACTACGTGGAAAGCGATGTGATAATTGTGGGAGCAGGGCCCAGCGGCCTTTATGCAGCCAAAAAACTCGCCGAGAAAGGGGTAAAAACCCTGATCATTGAAAGCAACAACTACCTGGGAGGGGGCTTCTGGATAGGCGGCTACCTGATGAACAAGTTAACCGTCCGGGAACCCGGCCAGAAAGTACTGGATGAAATCGGCGCGCCCTACAAAAAATTCAAAGAAGGATTATACGTTGCTGACGGCCCCCACGCCTGCTCAAAGCTCATTGCCAGCACCTGTGATGCCGGAGCCAAGGTCATTAACATGACCAAGTTCGACGACGTGGTAATGCGAGAAAATCGAGTGGGAGGTGTGGTCATAAACTGGACACCAGTTTCTGCACTCCCTCGGGCCATAACCTGCGTTGATCCAGTGGCCATTGAATCAAAACTGGTGATTGACGCTACCGGCCATGATGCAGTAGTGGTAAAGTCCCTGGAAGAAAGGGGACTGGTGGATACAGCAGGATTCCAGGGAATGTGGGTGGAAAAATCAGAAGACGCCGTGGTGGAGAACACCCAGGAAGTATATCCTGGAGTGATCGTTACCGGAATGGCGGTGGCCACCACCTACGGAAGCCCCAGGATGGGTCCCACCTTCGGGGGAATGCTCCTATCCGGAGAAAAAGCTGCAGAAGTGGCTTTAAACAAGTTGAAATCAGGGATAACCGTTGAACCATCTGAAAAAGCAAAAATTAAGGGATCAAAATAAACTGCAGGTAAATTAAAGTGGCAGGTAAGGCAAACAGCAAGTAAATTAAATGGCGGTAAAGCAAAGAGCAGGTAAATTAAATGACAGGTAAGGCAAACACCAGGTAAAATAATATAAAGGTAGGTATAGCTAATGGCAGGTAAAATATAATGGAAGGTAATAGCTAATGAAGCCCTATATGAGAGTAATGGCTGTTTGCACTAGCCAAACTAAGCACAATAAAAAGGAAAATATAGGCAAAGCTGTTATAAGGGAAAACTATGGGATAATAGGCGATGCCCACAGCGACGCCAATAGCCACAGACAGATAAGTCTTTTAGCCATGGAAAGCATTAAAAAGATGATGGATCTCGGCTTAGACGTGCATCCCGGAGATTTCGCTGAGAACATAACCACAGTGGGCATTGATCTGGCAGCCCTCCCCTTAGGCACCAAAATATCCCTGGGTGATGGCGTGATCCTGCAGGTGACCCAAATTGGCAAGGAATGCATTAATCCCTGTGCCATTGGTCAGCAGGTGGGAGATTGCATAATGCCCAGGGAAGGCATCTTTGCCCGGGTTTTAGAGGGAGGGGAGGTAAAGATTGGAGATGAAATAAGATTAGTTTGAAAATTAGTAAAAGATAATATAAAGGGAAAAAAATTTAATCTTCAGCTTTCTTTTCTTCCCCTTCCCCACCTTTCCTCTTCTTATAATCATCAATAGCCGCGTGCAGTGCATCTGCAGCTAAATTAGAGCAGTGCATCTTCACTGGTGGCAGGCCTTCCAGTTCATCGGCCACATTGGTTCTGGTGATCTTCAGGGCTTCTTCAATGGTTTTGCCCATGGCCATCTCGGTGACCATACTGCTGGTGGCTATGGCTGCTCCGCAACCAAAGGTTTTAAATTTTATGTCTTCAATGATGTTATCTTTAACTTTAATGTAAATTGTCATCAGATCTCCGCAGACTGGGTTACCAACGGTTCCCACACCATCTGCGTCTTCTATTTCACCCACATTCCGGGGATTTGAGAAGTGTTCCATTACTTTTTCACTGTACATGTTAATTCACCTATCCTTGTACATATTATTTAACTATTAAACAATAAAAACTATTCTTCTGTCTGACACCACAGTGGAGATAAACTCCTTAAAGTGCCAACAGCACCTTTTACTGATTCTATAACATAATCTACTTCTTCAGCTGTGTTTTCCTTTCCAAGGGTTAGACGTAGTGATCCATGGGCCTGTACCTCATCCATGCCCAGGGCCATCAATACATGTGATGGTTCTAATTTCTTGGAAGAGCAGGCAGAACCCGTTGATGCAGCTATACCCTTAAAGTCAAGGTGCAGTACCAGGGATTCCCCTTCTATACCTGTAAACCTGAAATGGGCGTTGTTAGGCAGTCTAATTGTTGGATGTCCGTTTAAGTGGGATTCTTCAATTTCAGAGAGCACACCGTTTATCAATCTATCTCGGATGGAGGTTAAACTTCTGCTATTTTTCTCTAAATATCTTTCGGCGATCTCGCAGGCCTTGCCCAGACCTACGGCACCCGCCACGTTCTCGGTACCTGGCCTGATCCCTCGTTCATGGCCTCCGCCGTGGATTATGGGCTCCAATCGGATGCCCTTACGTATATATAAGGCCCCGATTCCTTTTGGTCCGTAGAGTTTATGGGCAGATATGGACAGCATGTCCACTTTAAGTTCCTTAACGTCTACCGGTATTTTACCCACGCTTTGAACGGCGTCGGTGTGGAAATATATGTTCTTTTCTGCCGCTACTTCACCTATTTCTTTTATGGGTTGGATGGTTCCAATTTCATTGTTGGCGTGCATAACGGTGATTAAAACGGTTTTATCGGTTATGGCATCTTTCAGGTCCGATACACTGACAATTCCATCTTCTCCCACCGGTAGGTAGGTCACCTGGAAACCATTTTTTTCCAGGTATTTACAGGTTTCATCAACTGCCGGGTGTTCTATGGCGCTGGTAATTATGTGGTTACCTTTCTTTTTGAGCTTAAATACAGTACCTTTAATGGCTATGTTGTCTGACTCGGTACCTCCGCTGGTAAAAATAATCTCATCTGGGGTTGCGCCTATAATGGAGGCCACCTGCTTCCTGGCAGATTCCATGGCTGTTCTCGCTTCTCTACCTAAAGAATATAAGGTAGAGGCGTTTCCAAAGGAATCTGTAAAATAGGGTTCCATAGCTTCCAGTACTTCCGGGTCTACCGGTGATGTTGCGGAATGATCCATGTAAATCATTTTTTTATACCTCGAGTTCTTTTTTGTTCAACTTTAATGATAATCTTAACCATTGTTATGTTCAGTTTTAAATTTTATATTAAATTTTTAAGATTTATTTATTTAAATTTTTGAAAAAATTTTTTGAAAATAATTTACCACATTTTACTTTACCATCATTTTACTTTCATTTCTTAAAAATTCAAGTCTCGAGATTTAATTTCAAACCATGAGATTTAATTTCCAGCCATTAGAGTACTTATATGGTCGGTGGTTATTATTCCAATAACTCTGCCGGTGTCGTCAACCACGGGAAGTGATGAAATACTATATTTCCTCATTTTCTGGGCAGCTAATTCAATGGAATCATCTGGCCAGGCCATTATAACATCTTTTGTCATTATTTCCTCTAATTTATCGTATTTTAGGGCCACTGCCTTTGAGATGTCCCAGGCAGTCACGATACCGGAAATTTTATCATCCGGGGTCACCACTGGAATGTGGGTGATCTTCTCGGCTATCATCATCTCCGCCGCATCTTCGATTCGGGAATTTTCAGTTATCCGGGTTACATCGTGGCTCATCACATCCCGGACCAGGGTGTCGGAGAGGAAGTTTCCAATGATATAGTTAAGCTGACCTCCCTCCAGGAGGAATGCATCATGTCCATAGCTTGATTTTATCTCACAGTAGCCCACATCTATGTCATTAGTGCTTAAAGCCATTACAATTTCTTTTGATTGTGAGGGAGGATATAGCCAGTCTGAATCCACTGAAATAACTAAGAATTTAGCTTTCACTTCCTTAAAAGCCTCTGCCAGGGAGCCGTCACCCGCCAGATCGAAGTAGTCAATAGCTTTGGTTATGTAGAGGTAAGAGTTTGCATCAAATCTTTTGGTGAAGGTGTTACCCTGATAGTGCAGGTAACTTTCCACCTGGAAGTCTGTGGAAAAATCGAAGCTGTATTCATCTTTATCCTGCAGTCGTCTTCCAAATTTCTGGTACATTGATTCGTTGCTGAGGTAGGTGATATGGCCTATCATCCGGGCTAATGACAGTCCTTCATCAGGAAATTCTCTAAAATAGTAGTTACCCTGGTTCCATTTTGGATCAGAGATGATGGCTCTTCTACCCACTTCATTGAAGGCTATCTGTTGGGGTGAGGAGTAGGCGGAGGTGGCGATGGGTATGGCCATTCTCACCATTTCTGGGTAGGATACACACCACTGGAGGACCTGCATACCGCCCATGGATCCTCCTATAACTGCAAATAACTGTTTAACACCCAGATGGTCGATGAGTTTTTTCTGGGCGTTCACCATGTCCTTGATGGTGATGATGGGGAAATCCAGACCGTAAGATTTCCCAGTTTGAGGGTTGATGGAAGAGGGGCCGGTTGATCCTTTACAGCCGCCGATGATGTTGGAACATATAATGAAATATTTCTCAGTGTCCAAACATTTCCCCGGACCGATGATGATATCCCACCAACCTGGCTTAAGATCTCCCTCGTGCCATCCTGCCACATGCGCATCTCCTGAAAGAGCGTGGCAGACCATTATAGCATTACTTTTTTCATTATTTAATTTACCATAGGTTTCATAAGCTATGGTAATGTTTTCCAGTCTTTCTCCTCCTTCTAAAATAAGATCATCAGATGGAGTGTAGTACTCTGTTTCTACTGTTCCTACAGACTCTATTTTCATGTTCTATCCCAAATTTTCTGTCTTCCAATAAAACTCTATTATCTTTTATAAATAAAACTCTATTATCTTTTATAAATAAAAATCTATCATCTCTTAGCATTTTAAACGCCTATAAAACCTTTGACCGTATCCTGGGTTGATTTTTCAGTTTCATCTGAAATTACTCTGTGTCCAGATTTATACGGTAAAGGGCCTGGTCTATATCTCCAATGATATCCTCCACATCTTCCAGTCCAATGGATAAACGGATGAAGTCCTGTGTTACTCCAGTGGTTTCCTGTTCTTCCAGGGTTAACTGCTGATGGGTGGTGGATGCGGGGTGTATTACCAAACTCTTGGCGTCTCCAATGTTGGCCAGGTGCGAAAGCAGTTTCACATTTTCTATGAATTGTTTTCCAGCTTTTAACCCTCCTTTAATACCAAATCCGATAAGGGCACCATATCCTCCCTTCAGATATTTAGCAGCTAATTCGTGGGAGGGGTCATCTTCAAATCCAGGATAGCTCACCCAGTTTACAGCGGGATGGTCTTTCAGGAATTTTGCAACTTCAAAGGCGTTTTGCGAATGTTTTTTAACCCTTAAATCTAATGTTTCAAGCCCCTGCAGGAATAAGAATCCGTTGAATGGACTTAAGGCCGCACCTAAATCACGTAGAAGTCTTACTCTTGCTCTGATGGTGTAGGCGATATTGCCCAGTCCAGGGAAGTCACCAAAGGTTTCCCAGTAACTCAGTCCATGGTAGCTGGGATCTGGTTCGGTGAATACTGGGAATTTACCGTTTCCCCAGTCAAATTTACCGGCATCTACTATTACCCCACCTATAGAGGTACCATGTCCTCCGATGAACTTGGTGGCCGATAATACAGTTATGTCTGCTCCATGCTCCAGGGGTTTTACCAGTCCCACTCCAGTGGTGTTATCAACCACAAAGGGAATGTCTGCTTCATGGGCAATTTCGGCAATACCTTCATAATCAGGCACATCTAACTTGGGGTTACCTATTGATTCTGCGAAAATCGCTCTGGTTTTATCGGTGATGGCATTTTCAAATTCTTTCAAATTTGTTGATTCTACAAAATTCACTTTCCGACCCAATTCCGGAAAGGTGTAGTTGAAGAGCTGGTAAGTTCCACCGTAGAGGTTGTTTGCTGATACTATCTCATCACCAGGTAAACTAAGGTTAATAAGGGAGTAAGTGGTGGCTGCTTGGCCAGATGCCACTGCTAATGCAGAATTTCCTCCCTCAATGGCGGCGATTCTCTTCTCGAAAATGTCGTTGGTAGGGTTCATTATCCTGGTGTATATGTTTCCAAATTCTTTTAGGGCAAAAAGATTCGCTGCATGTTCTGTATCATTGAAGACGTAGGATGATGTCATATAGATGGGTACCGCCCTTGCTCCTGTTGCTGGATCTGGTTCTTCCTGCCCTACGTGCAGTCCCAGTGTACTTAAACCATATTTTTTCTTTTCTTCTTCAGTCATTATTTTTCCCTCCGTTTTAGCTTTAAAGATTCCCTTCCATAATGGCATTACCAATATTTTCTTAAAAAATTTAAATTCCTATAATCACGGTAGGAGAAATTGTATTGCTATGGCTATTATGGAATTTTTCTAATTTCTTAGAAGATTTCTATTTAAATCCGCATGATTAAGAGATCATACGAAAATAGGTTATCCCCAGAAAATATAACAATTGTTATATTTATTTAGTATTTAAACTTTGCCACAAAATAAGTGTTTTTGGTGTAATTTCAACATATCCAATAAATCCCGGAAGTGACTGCTACCAGGATTTATTTCTACCTGAATTTTTTTTTAAATCATATATAAAAGCAATAGTAATTAGAATAGGATTCATTGGTTACAGTTACAATACTAATATCTACATAATTGGCAAAACTTGTTTCACTATGGAATAGAATAGCCCCCGCTATTTTAAGGGACTGATTTTCCTTAACTTCTCTACCACCAGGGCAACTGCATCTACAGCAGCATCCACTTCATGCATGGTGTTAAAACGTCCCAGGGTGAAACGTACACTTCCATGAGCTCTTTCAGGGTTTCCTCCAATCCCCAGAATAACGTGACTGGGATCCAGGGAACGGCTGAAACAGGCTGATCCGGTGCTCACAGCAAAACCCCGCATATCCAGATGTAGGGTGATGGATTCTCCCTCCACAAATTCAAAGGTGACGTTGACGTTTTGAGGAGTTCTTTTACTTCGATGACCATTTAGAATTGTTTTAGGTATCTCAGAAAGAATTCTTTCAATAAGATGATCTCGCATTTTTTCGAGTTCCTGATTTTCTTTGGTAGTTACCAGTTCAACTGCTTTGGCAAAGCCAACTGCACCAGGAATGTTCTCGACTCCTGCGCGGCGGTTGGATTCATGAAATCCTCCGTCCATCCACTTCCTAATGGGTGTCCCCTTTTTAATGTAAAGGCCACCAATGCCGCTTGGTCCATGTATGGTATTGGCAGAAATAGAAATCAGGTCCACGGGTATTTTTTCCACATCAAGGGGTATTTTGGTGAAGGTATGGGTGGCATCAGTGTGGAAAAGCACTCCTTCATCCTGACATACCTTACCAATGGATGCTATATCTTGAACAGTTCCTATTTCCTGATTGGCATGCTGTATCGAGACTAAAATGGTTTCAGGGGTAATGGAATCTGCAAGCAGCGCAGGATCAACGAGGCCGTTCTGGTCAACATCAAGATAAGTGACACGGAAGCCCTGCTTTTCCAAGGCTTTGGCAGTGTTTAAAACTGAGAAGTCTTCGATTTTGGATACAATAATATGATTACCTTTCTTCTCCTCGAGGGCCAGACCAACACCCTTGAGGGCTATATTGCTGGATTCCGTATATCCCGAGGTAAAAATTAATTCTGATGGGGAAGCCTTCAATTCCTGAGTTATGAGTTCTCTGCTTTTTTCCAGGACTTCGCGTGCTTCAATCCCCATGGAATATCCTGATTCTGAGGTGGGAATGGCGTAAATATCAAAAAAGTAAGGCTTCATCTCCTCAAACACTCTTTCATCCAAACGAGTGATTGAAGCATTATCCAGGTAGGTGTATTCTTCAAACATTGTTTTATCCCTTATAGAGTATCTTAGATTAAATAGAGTATCTTATATTAAATAGAGTATCTTATATTAAATAGAGTATTTTGGATTATTATAGAGTATCTTATATTAAATAGAGTATCTTGGATTATATAAATAGAGTTATCTTGGAGTCACGAGCTTCTCTGATGTAAGTACCCACTGCACCGTACTCGTCTATGAGTTCCTGGCGAAGATCTTCTTTTTTTACGCCCATGATTTCCATGGTCATTTCACAGGCTATGATCTTACCACCCAGTTCCTTATAGTCCTGTATAAGCCTTTCTAGAGAGGCTACATTGGACTGTTTCATGCGACTGTTGATCATTCGTTTGCCCAGACCTCCCATATTCATTTTGGATAAAGGACCTTTTTCCAGACCATCTTTTTTAAGACGTTCCAGGCCCCAGAAAGTAAAGTATAATGATGCTTCCATCCCCATGGAAAGTGCACCGTTGCATATGATAAGTGCACTGAATATTTTATCCATATCTCCACTATGAACGACTATAGTAGCTTTATCTACCATATTATCACCTACCTGCGAATTTTAATTTTCCATACTCCTTCTTTCTCTTGAATGTCAACTATTTCTAAACCTAAAGCTTCAACAGCCATTGGGATTTCTTTCTTGGAAGCAGGGTGAGTCCCGATAATCTCTACAATATCTCCTGGCGATGCTTTTTTTAAGGCTTTCCGGGCCTCAACCAAAGGAACTGGGCATGTTTCGCCCTTTACATCAACTTTTATATTTTCATCAACCATAGAATCACCCTCAAGTTTATAATTAAATAACAATAAATTTTTTATTCTACAATAATTATTGTTTGTTCCTAACCGAAGATAAATTTTTTGATCCATTAGAAACAACTCTTCGGTTAAGAGTATTTTTTTCATGGCAATTAGAAGATTTTGATCCTCATAAGGAGTTTTTATACTCAATATAAAGCTACTAACTGAAAAGAGATAATACATCATTTGGAGGATAAATTAATTTTTGATTAGTAGCTTTTTCGCAAGGCGATCTTAGGCGAAGCGGATCATGGTTCCTAACCAAGGCTTAAACCGTGGTGATATGGTGGTTTCATAAGCCTTGGATAGGTAACACATGTTTCCAACGAATTTATGACTTTATTTGCTATCTACACATTTTTAGCACCTCTAAGGAGCTATTTAAACGTCAATTTGACTTTTTTGATCTTTTTTTTATTTATTTTTCCTTCTTTGAGTGTTATTCACATTACACATTTTAGCTTACAGCTACACATTTTAACACTTCCAAGTGAAGGTTTATTTATATTTTAAGCTGGAGGAGTACATCTAATGGTTTTAGGAGATTTTAGAAGTTTTCAAATCTCATCTGTTTTCAGATTTTATGCTATTTCTGAACCAACTAATGTTTTTGTTTTGACCACTCCGTTGATGGGATGGATTTTTTCGAGTAGATTGTCAGCTGTTGTTTTCGAGTCTCCAAATTCGGTTATTACTATGAAGTCATGGTCGCCGAATAAGGGATATACTTCCAAATCTGTTTTTTCAAGTTCTTTGGACACTTCTTTTATTTTGCTGATTTCAGCGTCTACCAGAATGAACGTTTTACTCATCTTTTCACCTCTTGATATGCTGTTTTTATTATTCATTTTCATATTTCCCTTCGAAATTTGTTTTTTTTATCTTTCTCTATTGTTTTTATCTTCTCTGAATTTAAATTTCCTTATTATACACCTCCAATAGCTTTTTCACTGTTTTTTATCCTATCCGAAGCAATATCTCATGAGATTGCTTATGGTTAGGAATTCTGATGTTTTAACCAAAAACATCAGGAGTCTACGAGATAAATTATAACGATCGTTAT
>JADGNH010000036.1 GCA_017883605.1 Methanobacteriaceae archaeon | reverse complement strand
TGGCTTTATACTCGTTTAAATTACCTCCAAACTTTCAAAACAAAAAAACACGGCCTGGGATTTACATATTCCATTTTAACATTTTCAATAGGTGTTCCTTTGGGAGCTCCCACCAAATAAACTCCAAAAGACGGAGTGGAACTGGTAAATGTAACGTGCAACCATAAAACCGCTTTTTTATCCTGTCCCAAAACTTGAGAAATTTTATTATTTATAAAAATAGGCCCTGAATTAAAATTTTGTCTTTCATTGGTCATATTGTCTGTTTTATCCATAATCCATTGATTTGACGTGCCACCCCCGGTTTCAGGATCAGTTATAATATAAAAATCTGTGGAATTAAGATCTTCCTGGCTGATCCGGAAGTACTGACAGGCCCAGAGAGAATCACCGTAATTTAAGTTATTATTTTGGTGTTCCATCTCCATTTTAAGAGTTTTATGAGGACATACGTCTGCAAAAGAACGGTTTTCAGAGTTTGATGAACTTCCAGAAGTATTTATGATGATCAGAGTCTTCAAAACCATAAAGTCACATAGAACCGTTCTGTTAACCACTGCCACCTCCACCGCATCTTCAGGAGGAGTTTCGTTGCTTAGAACTATGGGATTGAGGGAGGAGTCAGCAGGATATATTACCACATTTGAATGTGTCCCGTGGGGGATGATTTTCCCATCCATACGCTCTGAGTATGCGCTTTGGAGTACGCAGATCTTTTTAATGCTAAGGGTGTTGGGAACAATTTTACCTTCAGAATCCACTTCTGCCAATCCCGGTGTGATCCCGGATAAGTTGTTTATTTCCCAATTATCTGGTGATCCTGGGGTATTTATCAATGCTGTAGCAGCATCGACGGTTATTCTGTTCAGAAATTTTTCTGAGGAGTAATCACTTATTTGGAAATTCACCAGGTCCATTGCATTGGCGGATAATCCAATTATAACCGTTATTATTATCAAAGCAAGCATGGCGTCCAGGGAAAATACCTGGCCAACCTTATCCTGCATGACTTCTTTTATTAAATCTTTCCTAAACATTTAAATCAAATTTTTTTGTTAAATCTTTTTAAACACCTAAATCAAATCTTTATTAAATCTTTCCTAAACATTTGATCGCTTAAAATGTGGGTATACCATATTTAAGCCGATGTGAGTTATCTAAAAATATTTTAAAGTAATTTTTACCATCTGAATAGTATTCAAAGACTCTCCCGGGGTAAGTTCCATCTCCGGGAGGGGTGTCGTTGAAAATTACATGATCTATAGAGCTGGGTGCGGATATAGAGGTTGAATTAAAGAATTCTGAAGGCACTATAAAGGTTTCCATCCCGTAGTGGGGGCAGGTGGACTTCCCTTCCAGTCGACATAAAAAACAGGCCCCATCACTGCTTTCATGAAAATAGCCGTTTTCTATACAATTTTTGAGTGAAACGAAACCAAAATCTCCATGCATGATGTAAGGATCGTAGGGACATTTTTTTATGAACAAGGAAGAGCTGGCATTCTCATATTGATCTGCATTCTCAACCCCCCGGGTTTTCAGGTAATTTTTAAGGCTGTTACCGTAGAAAGTTCTGTTTCCCTTGATTTCAGCCCCTCCGTAATCTTTGCATTTGATGAATGGGATGGGATCAATTAAGGGGTAGAGGGGATCGGTGATGGATATCTCCTGAGTTAAGTTCTCCTGGTGGACCACCTGACCTTTTTCCACCCGAAAGCTTGATTTCACCTCCACCTGGAAGGGATCCTGGGATGTATCCACAGAAATGATATCACATTCAACTTTTAAGTCGCTATTTTGATACTCAAGAGTTTTTTGATCCATTCTACCCCGAATAGCTTCTTTAATGGTTTTTCTACTGTTTGGCAATGGTTTGCCAGTTTTTAAAGTGTTGCTAGCTTCATCCCTTAAAACTTCCGCGGCTATCCCCGGAATATTGGCCTCAAGATCTTTTACAGCAGTTGAAGCGGTGTCAGATTTTAATATGATAGTTTCAGCATCCCCACCCACATGTTCCAGGTCCAAAAATACTGTTACAAGCATTATAGCTGGTAAAACCAGTAAAAATGACATTCCACTTAATACATAGCCAGTATGGTCCATTAAACTTCCTCTAACTCGTTTTTATGATTAATTTTTAATTTTGAACCGATGGATTGGTTAATTTTTTATTACTAATTCTATTATTATTAGTAATTAATATTAGTACTATATAAATTAATATTATAGTTACATTATCAGATGCTAGGTACAGTAATCCATGCGAAAACTCAAAAAGGAGAACGATGATCAGGATTATTAATTTAAAACCTAAATTATCATAAAAAGATTAATAAATGGATATAAGAAAAAAAACCTAATACGTGAATTTTTAACACCTTAATATGATAATAAATAATCTATTAAAAGAGAAGGATATATTAAAAATTTATAAAAAGAGAAGGAATACTAAGAAAAAATTGAAAATTGCTTATTAAATCAATTTAAATATAAAATGAGTTTAAAACTCAATTTTAAAGTTGAAAAGAATTAATAATTAAATACACGTTTCAAAAAATAATTTAAATGCTAATGGAGGCTC
This sequence comes from Methanobacteriaceae archaeon, assembly GCA_017883605.1. GTDB lineage: Archaea > Methanobacteriota > Methanobacteria > Methanobacteriales > Methanobacteriaceae > Methanobacterium_A. The sequence goes on along the minus strand of JADGNH010000036.1, from coordinate 12,073 downwards.
AAAATGAAAGACATCGTAAGAGGATGGCGTCATATTCCACAGCGATACAATCTAATGGGATCAAAATGTACCCACTGTGGCGAGGTATTCTTCCCAAAAAGAGTCATATGTCCCGAATGCAGGAGAAAAGGTAAATTAGAGGACATTAAATTCAGTGGTAATGGAAAAATACATAGTTATTCCATTATACACACACCTACAGAAGAATTTAAAATAATATCCCCCTATGTGGTGGCCATAATAGAGTTAGAAGAAGGTGCTAAAATAACCAGCCAGATAGTCGACAATAAAGGGGAAGATGTTCAGATTGGTGATGAAGTAGAATTAGTTTTTAGAAAAATAAAAGAAGAAGGAGATGAAGGAGTGATATCATATGGATACAAGTTTAAACTCAAAAAATAATGTAGGAGTGCTCCTAGTAGGTCATGGAAGCAGATTACCCTATGGAAAAGATGTTGTAAGCCAAATTGCAGAGATATATCGAGAAAATACCAATTACCTGGTGGAAATCGGTTTCATGAACATGTCCAAGCCCTCCATCCCCACTGCAATAAACAATTTAGCAGATAAAGGCGTGAATAAGATCATTGTAACCCCGGTATTTCTGGCCCATGGAGTCCATACCAAACAGGACATACCCCGCATTCTGGGATTGGATAACGGCCATGAAGATCAGGGTCACAGCCACCCAGAGAACCAGGAACACGGCCATGATCATAAACACAGCCATCATGACCAGGAAGTGGAAGAGATCCAGTTTAAGGGTGAAATCATCTACACCGAGCCACTGGGTGCTGACAAAAGAATAGCAGATATAATAAAAGACAGGGTTGATAATGCCCTCTAAAAATTATAATATTTCTGATTTTGGCGAAAAAAAACTGATAAAAAGGCTCCTCTCCCAGAGCCAAAAACTCCCCTTTAAATCTACTTTTTTTGACCAGCTTTCCATTAAAAGCTGGATTGATGACGCCGCTCTTCTGGATTTTGGAGATAGTTATATAGTTGCAACTTCAGACCTCCTCTTAGAATCAGCCCATTTTCCCGAGAAGATGACCTTCAGGCAGATGGGCCAGAAAATAGTGACGGTTAACGCCAGTGATCTCGCTGCCATGGGTTCTAATCCCATTGGAATTATATTAGCCATGGGTTTACCCAGAGACATGCTGATTACCGATTTTGATGAACTGGTGGATGGAATCCTCGAAGCATGCCAGAAATACCAGATGGCCCTCATTGGAGGAGACACCAATGAATCAGCTGAATTAACTCTCTGCGGGACGTGTATAGGGATTGTACCTAAAGATAAAGTCCTGATGAAAAGTGGAGCTGAAGAAGGAGATGTGGTGGCAGTTACCGGGCCCCTGGGACTGGCAGCCGCCGGGTTTGAAGTTCTATTTGGTAAAGAATTGAAAATAAAAGAGTTAAATCCAGATTTTAAAGATCGGGTTCTGAAACACGCACTTGCACCCGAGGCAAGGTTAGAAAAAGGAGTTTTACTGGGAAAAACCGGCGCTGTTACCTCTGCAACCGATATAACCGACGGTCTCATCAGTGAAATTGGGGAAATTATTGACGCCAGCCCTGACGGGGTGGGAATAACCCTATATGAAGATATGATTCCAATACCCCCAGAAGTACGTGAAGTAGCAGAAATAATGGATAAAAATCCACTTGAAATGGTTTTATATTATGGAGAAGATTTTGAACTACTAGTAACCATCAAAAAAGACGGTTTCATGGATTTAAAACATTCACTGGAACTCCACCAAATTGGATATGTGGATTCCTCCGGCCAAATCACCATGATAGATAAGGATGGAAAAACAGAGATAATAAAACCCAAAGGTTACGAACACTTTAAAAAATCTGGATAAATACTGAATTTCTGTTGAAAATTCTGGAAAGTAAACAGGAATAAGAAGTAAACCAGTAGTAAATTTATTATTATACGGGTGAATATCCATGAAAAAAGAAGCCATACTTTACGATGAGATGGGCAAGGCCTTGAACTGCAAGGTTTGTGAAAGAAGGTGTATAATCTCCAGAGGGAAGAGAGGTTTCTGCGAGATGCGGGAAAATGAAGAGGGAACTCTATATACTCTCAACTACGCATCTGCATCATCGGTAGCCGTGGACCCCATCGAAAAAAAGCCTCTTTTCCATTTTTATCCCGGAACCACTGTTTTTTCCCTGGGCAGTGTGGGCTGTAATTTCCGCTGCAAGCACTGCCAGAACTGGAACATATCCCAAGCCGAATTAAAGGAAATACCAACCAGAGAAATACTTCCAGAAGATGCGGTAAGAGTTGCCAAAGAATATGGGTGTAAATCAATCGCCTGGACCTATAACGAGCCTACCATGTGGTTGGAATACACCCTTGACTCAGCGAAGCTGGCCCATAAAGAGGATCTAAAGACGGTTTATGTAACCAACGGTTACATGACCGAGGAATCATTCCAAGAGATAAAACCCTACCTGGACGCGGCCAATATAGACCTTAAAGGCATGTCTGAGAAGTTCTACAAAGATCTGTGCGACGCCCGACTGCAGCCCGTCCTGGACAACATCGTGCGGATGCACGACGCCAAAATCCACGTGGAAGTCACCAACCTAATGATACCCAGCTACAACGATTCAGAGGAAGATATAAAAGCCCTGGTGAAGTTCATGGTGAACGAAGTAGGAGTTGAGGTTCCCCTGCACTTTACAAGGTTCTATCCCCAGTACAAGTTGAGCGAATTACCTCCCACTGAAGTCGCAATACTGCAGAAAGCCCATAAAATCGCCAGGGATGCCGGTATGAAGTACGTTTACATTGGAAACGTTCCCACCGCCGATGGAGAAAATACCCTATGCCCAGAATGTGGTAAGATTCTTATAGAAAGGGATGGGTTCTCTATTATAGATGATAATTTGAAAAAGAGTAAAAAATGTCCCGAATGTGGGACAGGGATCGATGTTGTGGTTTAAAAATCATTAAATATTTATAAAAATCTCTCTTTTTTATCGCGATTCAGGAAAAATTTATATTTCCTGCCGCCCCCAGCCAAACAGAGTTATATGGCTCATTGGAAAATATTCTCCAAATTTTTCACTATAATCTCCTGATTGGGTCTATTTTATATTATAATATTCATTTTTTTTACAAGTTCTAATGATTCATTAATAATTTGACCTGCTCACACGTTCAAACTTCTCCAACTTATCCAGGGGCTTGGTAGCATCCACTCCCACCTTAGTGGTGGTTCCATCCGGCTCAGCTGTAGGATCCAGGGATGAACCACGGACTTTAGGCACTATTAGTATATCTTCATCCCCTTTAACCCGGGTGGCAAGTGCATATTCAATTTCTTCACTTTTGAATACATCTATATCTTCATCAACCACCACACAGTGTTTTAGGGAAGGATGAGCAGCCAGTGCGGCCATTATAACATTTTTCCCATCGCCCTGGGTCTGTTTCTTAACAGATATGGCGGCGTGGAACCAGCAGCAGCCTCCTTCGGTTAAAACCACATCTTTAACTGTGGAAAGCGTGTTCTGTACCGCCTGATAAATCCGAGGCTCCTGAGGCAGGCCTTGCAGTAGTTTGTGTTCAAATCCACCAGGCATTATGGCATGGTAAATCAGATTCTCCTTATAATGCATCCGGTCCAGCTGGATGACCGGTTCGTTCCGCACCACATCGTAAGTGTCGGTTAGATCCACGAATGGTCCTTCTTCCGCTCTTTCATGGGCCAAAAGCTTTCCTTCCAACAGTACCTCGCAGTCCGGGACTTCTAAATCAACAGTTTCACACTTTATTAGCTTCATTTTACCCTGGTGGAAGTTGTTGGCTACTTCCAGTTCATCTGCAGTTATAGGTATGGAAGTGCAGGAGGCCAGAAGAGTGGCCGGGTGCATACCTATGGCAATTGCGATTTCCAGGGGCTGGTCCATCTGTTCTGCCTTCTGGTGGTAGGTGTAAAGGTTTCGTGGAACTATCCTCACACCCATCTGACTATCGCTTGAAACCAGCATCCTGTGTATGGAGGCATTCCTTATACCGGTCTCAGGGTCCTTGGCTATTATCACCCCAGCGGTTATGTAAGGCCCCCCATCCTTTCGGTAGAAGGTGGGTACAGGTAGCTCTGATAGATCTGCATTTTTTGAAACAGAGAAGTTATCCTTAACCTTTTGGATTTCAGAAATCTCTATGGGGTTTTCCATTGCTTTTATTATTCTTCCGGTTATTTGGGGCACGGTTACCGATATTGCCCGGGCTATCTTTTCTCTGGTGTTGCAAATACCGGAAATTATACGCATATCACTTTCTTTAATGTTCTCAAAGATTATAACAGCTTTATCATGTTCTCTCAGGACTTTAGAAACTTCATATTTCGTTGATATTTCTTCTTCGATTTTCAGGACCTTAAATTCCTCTTCAAGAACCTTTAGAAATTCCCTCATATTCACTTACTCCCCCCTTAATTCAAATTTTTAAATTTGATATATAATGAATCACTTAATAAAGGAGGCAAAAAAGAGTAACAGGAAAAAAACCGCCAAACCTAAAAGTAAATAGTTGACAGAACATCCACAACTCCGCGCCTCACATGTATCTTCATTTTTAATCCTATTTGATCTATCTTTTTCACCCATTCCATTTTCTCCCAATAACCTAATTATATTGTCCTAATAAACCTAATATATATTCTTAATAACTTAATTACTATTATATTCTAATAAAACTATTATTCTAATAAAACCTAAATATATTTTCTAATAACCTAAATATAAAAATAATCTGCTATTAAAAAAGATATAATCCGTAAATCATCTTTTACAGTTTATATTTCCCTTGAATCTTAAAAGATTCCCTTCTATTCTTTCATTTCCTATGCTCAGCATTTCAGTAGCTAGGATTGCCGCGTTTCCCCCGGCATCTATGCCCATGGTGGCCACCGGCACCCCGGGGGGCATGTTAACCATGGAGAATAGGGCGTCCATGCCGTCCAGCCGGATGGCGCAGGGAACTCCTATAACTGGTTTTTCGGTGTAGGCCACTACCGCCCCAGTAACGTGAGCTGAAAGTCCAGAAATGGCTATATATAATTTTACGTCTTCCATCTTTTCCATGTAAGCTTCAAACTTTTCAGGATTCCTTATGGGGGATACAACAGTAGAATCATAGGTTATATTCATCTTGTCCAGGAACAAGGTAGTTTTCTTGGCTACCCTTATATCAGAGTAGCTTCCGGCTATTACCGCCACTTCAGGGGAGTTTGAATCATTATTATCAATTTTATTAAGTTTAGATGGATTGTTTCTTAGATTTTCATTAGCTGGTAAAGTTTCATTTTCATTAGCTGGTAAAGTTTCATTGCCCCTAAATTTTTCATTTGGTAAATTTTCATTATTTTTTAATGTTTCAGTTCCTATAGACTGTTTTGAGTAATATTTACCGTTAAATTTTCTTGATAATTTTTCTTCATCCTTATCTATCTTAAAAAAGAACTGATTTCTCATAGCAGAGAGATTTTCCCCTACTCCAGCATCATGAAGGCCAATTATTTGTGACGCAAGTATTGCACCATTTTCGCCCCTATCCACCCCCACAGTGGCTACAGGCGCCCCTAATGGCATTTGAACCGTTGCAAACAGTGCATCCAATCCCCCTAGTTTCACCTCTACCGGAACCCCTACAACGGGTTTGTGGGTGTTGGCAGCTATGATTCCTGATAGATGGGCTGAGAGTCCTGCAATTCCCATGAAAACTTCCACACCATTTTTGGTGGATGCCTTAACTATGTTTTTAACTTTTTCATGGGTGCGGTGTGCTGAAGCCACCCGAACATCGTAAGGGATCTCCATGGTCTCCAGAATATCTACGGCCTTCTCTGCTATGGGAAAATCCGACACACTTCCCAGTAATATCATTACCTTTGGTTCCATCTTACCACTCAATTTATTATTTTAATGGTGAAACCAGGATTATGTAAAGGTTAAACCATTATAAAGTAAATGTAAAGTAAATATACACTAAAAATATATGCATTAGAGGAGTTAATAAACTTTTGTAGCTTCGAAAAATATGGGCAATGGTAGAGAATAGGGGCAGATTTATTATATATAAATGAGTAAGTAAGTGAAAGGAATTTGAGGTGTAAAATAATTGTCATGGATCATATTAATTTTTGTTCTAATCATAGCGTCCATCAAAACCAGTAATTCACACGATATGACAGTTTCAGTGATTATTCCGGCTTTTAACGAAGAAAAAACCGTCGGAAACGTGGTAAACGTGGTAAAATCCCTGAACTCTATCGATGAGATCATAGTGGTGGATGACGGATCCTCAGACAGGACCTTTCAGGTAGCAGAAGATGCCGGAGCTACGGTTATACAGCATTTCAAGAATCGTGGAAAAGGTGCTGCTATAAAGACTGGTTTTAAAAATTCTAAAGGAGATATTGTTGTCTTCTTAGATGCGGACATTCAGAATCTAACTGCTAAACAGGTGGAAAAAATAATTAAACCCATAATCATGGGTGAGGCAGATGTGACCAAAACCAAGTTCAATCGAGAGGCAGGCAGAGTCACAGAACTAACAGCGAAACCTCTTCTAAACTTTTTTTTCCCAGAAATAAAGTTCGATCAACCGCTTAGTGGGCAGTTTGCAGCTAAAAGGTCCTTTTTAAAAAATATAAATCTAGAAGATGACTACGGTGTCGATGTAGGTATTGTACTGGACGCAGATGTGCGTGGAATGAATGTTAAAGAGGTTGATATTGGAGAAATCAGCCACGTACTTTCCCCACTCAACGAACTGAATCTGGTGGCAACTGAAGTGGTGAGAACCATTGTAGATCGCGCCAACGAGTACGGCAGAGTTACCATGATCGATTCTCTGGGAAGATCAATAAGAATGGAAATTCTGGGACTTTCCCTGGTATTTTTAGGATTCTTCGCCACATTCTTTATAAGACCCATACCAATACAACTGGGACTGGCCATATCCATATTAGGAGTGATTGTAGCCATATTCTACATAATTAAAATAATTAAAATGTCATTTAACGTGTTCAATAGGTCTGATGGAAGGTTTCGGGCCATTAAATCCTTTTTCTATATGCACTCCCCTATACTGGTATCAGGACTCATTCTAATCGCCATGATCACCACCCTTCTGGGCGCGGTACATATTGGAGATGGAAAAATATCTATTGAACCCACCTCTCGAAACCTGATAATCTGGAAAGAACCAGTTCAAAACAAAAGCATTGATCTAAGGGGCCCTTATACAGTTGACAGTGCTTTGGAAAACGAAATTACCGCCATAAGAATGCCTCAGGAGGCTATGAACTCTTTAGAACTCGGTTACGGAGATTCTCTCAACATAAACGGTAAGAGGTACACTCTAAATAATACTATCCCCGGTGAGGATTACGTGATGCGGATACCCGTTGATGCCAGGAGTTATCTTGGATTAAATATCAGGGATGTTATCAGAGACAGCGATCTAAGAAATATTTTCAAAAATATTTATGCACTAAAATATCTTCAAATGCAGAATAACACAACTTTATCGGTTCAAGAGGGCGTATTAATCAAAGCAAATGAGGAAAATGCTAGTATAGTTAATATGTATGTTAATGACCAAAAGGTGACAACTACTACAGGAATATTTAGAAACGGAACGTACAACATCTATGTAAATGGAGTATATTACGACAGCATTGTATTTAACAGTTTAAACCCACAGAAAACTTATTACGTAGATATAGGATCTTACACCGTAAAGATAGAAATCAACGGTGAAACAAGGTCAGATATGGAATTTATACCTGCAGGCCAGGGTAAATTCCTTAATTTCATCTATTAGAAGATTATTATTAAATAAAATCTATTTAAAAGGATTAATAAAAAAATAGATATGAAGAATATTTAATAAAAAATAATAAAATTTAATAAAAAAAAATAGAAATAAAAAAGAATTGATTTCAATAATAAACTTTAACTGCTTCTTTTATATCATTGTAAAGGCCTAATGCAGCTAAAGCCCCGATTTTGCCCCGGGATCCTGTAACCTCCACCAGCTGAACTCCCACTTCTTCTGCAGTTTTTTCAGCTTGTTCCAGGTATATCATGGATTTCTTCGCTGCCTCTGAATAAGATCTGAGTTCTTCTGGAATGCTGATGCCATCAAGAACTGCTATAGCTGTTTTATCAGACAAAGTATGCTTTTTAAGAAGTTCAGACGTCTTTTCTAGGAGTTTATCCCTTTCACCAGGCTTTACTGCAAATACCAGAGCAATAGCCACGCAGTTCTGTGTTTTATTGGGATTGTGGGGAAAAAGCTGCACAGTCACATGGTCCAAATACTCAAAACCCATCTGGGCCAGTTCAATTCCCACATTGTTGGCCAGGGTCCAGGTTGCGCCTTCCTGTTTGGTGTCGGTGTCATCAACACCTATCACCACCTTTTCCAGTCTGGGAGTTACCACCGCCGCTCTTCCCACCTTTGATCCCCCACCAACATCATATAATTCCACCCTTTTTACGCCTTCTGCCATTCCCCGACACATAGCCGCACCCACACCAGCACCAGCCAATCCTGCATGGACCACTTTGACCTCATCTCCCTCCACTGAGACCTCTTCAATTCCTGCAGCGCTGAAACTGGGTTTTAAGTTCATCTCCGTTTTCCCCACTTTTAAGAGATAGGTGTGTTTATCTCCGTCCCTCTTAGAATCTAAAACCAGATCACTGGTACGTTTGTACTGGTAGACCATCCATTCTGATCCAGCCACGCAGGGATGGTATTCCACCAGTTCCACCCGGTCACCGTCGACCATGGTAATGACTTTCTTGTAAGGAGCAATCCAGGGGTCCTTAAATTTTTCTTTCAGGTCTTTTGGGGTTAATATTTCCATAAAATTAGTCTCCAAAAATATGTTTTTGAATTTGGTTCTTTTTTTTGGATTATTTTACTATTCTGAATTTTTAAAAGATAATTTCATTTTTAACTAGATTAATTTTAAACTAGATAATAATTATGATTTTTAAAAATAAATGATAGGGAGAGAAATAAAATTATTTCAGCCGCTCACACATTTTCACCGCAGCTTCCACGGCACGTTTAGCATATTCCACCCGCTGATGAGCCTCCAACCGGGTCATACCAGGCCCAGATATTCCCAGAGCTACCGGTTTGTCATATTCCAGTGCCAGATCGGCTATTTTACGAGATGCATGCTGTACCACGATTTCATCGTGAGAAGTGGATCCTTCAATCACCGCGCCCAGAGTAATCACTGCATCGATTTCACTATCTTGCAGTAACTTTTTGATTGCCAAGGGCATATCAAACACTCCCGGTACAGCTATAACCTCTGTTACTTCTGATTCCAAGAATTTAGCATGTTCTCGTGCAAGTTCCAGCATCATCTGAGTTATATCATAATTAAATTCCGATACTACCGCCCCTATCCTCACTTTTACCATTTTAGACCTCCATTTAAACTTTATGTCTATTTTAACTTTATTTACATCGAATCATAATTGGGCCATAACAACGACGTATCCTAATATACTGAAAACCATTATCAGAATTATGAAGATGGCTATAAGTTGTGCTCTATCCATTTTTAATCTCCCATCATTTTAAATTCAATCACCCAGTAGTCTGGAAATTTCTTCCAGGGTTTCGGCCAGTATCTGGACTTCTTCCTTAGTGTTATAATAGTGTAAAGATGCTCTGACAGTTCCACCCAATTCATATGCTCCGATATGTTTTATAGCTGGAATAGCACAGTGATACCCGCTCCTCACGCATATTCTTCTTTGTTCATCCAGTATCTTAGCCACATCGTGTGTATTTACACCATTAATATTGAAAGCTACTATACCATAAATATTTTCTGGACGACCATAAATCACCGAGTTTTCTATTGCATCAATTTCACTGAACATCTGACTGGTGAGCTTCCTGCTGTGCCTCTCAATTTTATCCATCCCTATTCTTCCCAGGTAATCTATGGCCTTACCCAGCCCTATAACACCAGCAATGTTCTGGGTACCGCCTTCAAATCTCCCGGGAACAGTGTCCAGCTTAAAATTCTCCTCTGTAACATCTATTACCGTCCCCCCACCCAAATTCATGGGTTTCAGTCTGCCTATAATTTCTTCTTTAGCGTAAAGGAAACCAGTTCCCACCGGCCCCAGAAACCCTTTATGTCCGGGAATTGTAATAAAATCTGCCTTTGTTTCCTTCACATCAATTTTCATATGCCCTGCCGACTGAGCAGCGTCTATCAGGTAGGGCACCTGTTTCTCCTCAGCTATCTCCCCGATCTCATAAACCGGCTGGACGGATCCAATGGCGTTAGCAATGTGGGTGATGGTTATGAGCTTTGTAGTTTCATCAATCTCCTTTTCAATGTCATAAGGGTCAACAACGCCGTATTTATCGGCTTTAACTACTTTAACATTGATTCCCTTTGATTTAAGGTTGAGCCATGGTACGAAGTTAGAGTGATGTTCTATGTTGGGAACTATTACAGAGTCCCCTCTTTCAAAGTCAAACCCATTGGCAACTAAATTTATGGCTTCTGTAGTGTTTTTTGTAAATATTATCTCTTCGGCCTTACAATTTATGAATTTAGCAATTTTAGACCTCGATTTTTCAAATTCAGAGGTGGCTTTAACTGCTGTTCTATAAGCTCCCCTCCCGATGTTTGCATTGAAGTGATAGTAATAATCGCACATAGCATCTACCACCGGGATAGGGGTGGGGGTAGTGCTGGCCGCGTCCAAATAGATTATATCCTCCAGGAGGGGGATATCAGCTCTTATTTCAGCGTTTTCCATAATAAGCTCCTAATTATTGTTCTATGTATGTAAGAGTGTAGGCTCTCAGGTGAGTGATATAATTATCTTCCTTAAAGGATAATATCTGCATCTTCTTTAAAGGATAATAGCTTCTTCCTGAAAGATACTGCCTGGTGATGAGTTTAACTCCTCATGTGACGTGTCCGTGGCCTCGTGTGACGGCTGGTGACCTCTAAATATTACCTTTTTCATATTTGGCCCTAACTTCTGCCGCCATTTCCATGGTGGTGGATTTTCCACCTAAATCCGGAGTTACCACTTTACTCTCACTTAAGACGTTTACAATGGCATTCTCAAGTCTGCGTGCTTCTTCATATTCATCCAGATAGTCCAGCATCATCACTGCAGATAACATCATAGCTGAAGGATTTGCCGTGCCTTTACCTGCATGACGTGGGGCTGAACCATGCACTGGTTCAAATAATCCCTGGCTTTCCCCAATATTAGCTGAAGGTATTAATCCCAATCCACCTACCAGTCCTGCGCCTTCATCAGATAATATATCACCAAAAAGGTTGGTGGTTACTATCACATCAAACATCTGCGGTTTGGTTATAAAGAACATGGCAGTCGCGTCAACGTAGCGGTCATCCAACTCCATACCAGGATAATCCTGGGCAACTTTATAAAAAATATCTTTAAAAAGTCCATCGGTCTTTTTTAGAACGTTTGCCTTGTGAACTGCTGTTACTTTACCCCTTCCCGTTTTTTTAGCATATTCAAATGCGAATCTGCAAATCCTCTCTGAGGCCCTTTTGGTAATAACTCTTAAAGCAGTAGCCCCCTCTTCGGTGTACTCTTCCCGACCAATGTACAGTCCCTCTGTATTCTCTCTTACTATCACAAAATCCAGGTTATCAAAAACACATTTAGTGCCGGGATAAGATTTTACTGGTCTGAGGTTTACATAAAGGTCCAATTCCTGTCTCATTCTCACAATAACATCAGCGGCTGATTCACCCGCCGCGCCGAAAAGACACGCCTGAGATCCTTTTACCGTGTCAATAGTCTCCGGGGGCAATGCTACTCCACTCTTTTCTGCATACTCATCGCCCGCTTCTGCAAACCTGTAATCAAATTCCACATCAGAAGCCTCTAAAACGTGTAGTGTGGCCTCCATAACCTCTTTTCCAATACCATCTCCGGGTATAACCGCTATTTTATACATAAAAACACCATTTTACATTGATTCTGTGAT
>JADGNH010000139.1 GCA_017883605.1 Methanobacteriaceae archaeon | reverse complement strand
TCGATAAACTATCAAATGAAATAATTCTATAAATGAAATAAATCTAAATTTAAAATTTAATCTAATTGAATTTCTTGTTTTAAATGAAAGTTAAACCTTATTTATAAATGAATCTTATTCAAATTAGATTATTTTCTACTTGATTATTTAAATTAGATTATTTTTTCTTAAAGGATTATTCACCTGACAGTAAATTCTATAAAGAGTAAGATCATAAGTATATCATAACTCTTAAGTTTTAGAAATAATAAATGAATTTAAAAGTGAATTGGGGTGGTTTGTTTGGATAATGAAACTGGAAAGTTTTCTGGCCTTAAATTTCTGAAAGAAAAAGAAGCTAAAAGATCAGATTTCATCGTAGCCATAATAGTAAACATCATATTTTTCTACATCGTCAACAACCTGCTAAACTGGCATATAAGCTTTATAACCCCCAGTTTTCAGGATGTTCTATGGATAATCAACCTATCCATAGAAGCCAACATATTAGCGAATTTAATATTCCTATTCTATAATCCCGGGTGGTTCCGTAGTTCAGTGCAGATAATCCTGAACATCATAGGATTCTATGTAGCTTACCTGCTCTACACCGTATTCCCCTTCACTTTCAGCAACATCAACTATACCTACGGTCTGCAAATTCTTTTAATAATAGCAATGATAGGGATCGTTATAGCTACAGTTGTCGAGATTCTGAAGCTGACTTTAGGGAGACGCATAGACTGAAAAGAGAGATTTATGGATTATAATCGATTCAAAGATTTACTACAAAGAGCTTAGGGATTATAAGATTAGATAAACTGATTAAACATATAATTTTCCTACGTTTTTTTATGAGCTCTAAAAAAGAGTGATTATTAGCTTTAAAAAGAGTGATAAAAATTTGAAAGCAGTTCTTCTAAGGGTGGGTATTGATAAAGGCTGTGGAGGTGCCTTAGCCCCCATATTCCCTGACGGATCCTTTGAATACATACCCATACCAGAAAGTGATACTTCTTCTAATGAAATCCGGACCTTTGCCAATACCAGGGGAATGGATGGTAAGCCATTTGCCTCTTATTTACCTTCTAAAATAAAAAATGACAAAATGCACTTTGATCCGGAGTTTGAAACCTTCACCTATGGAGATCCGTCAGTTAAAAGAAATTATCTCTTGAAACTGGAAGAAGGCGACCTTTTAGTTTTCTATGCCGGTCTAACCCCCCATGAAAACGATACGCACCCTGAAGCCCTGTACCTCATCGGCTACTTCACAGTGAAGAGGGTGGTTGATTTCAATAATTTATCAGAAAAGGAGCTTATAGAAAACTGTAAACAATATTCTGGAAATGCACACCTTAAAAGAAGGTTAGATCTCCAAGATCTGGTTATTGTGGTGGGAGATAAAGAAAAAAGCCAGCTGCTTAACCGGGCCATTTTAATCAGCCAGAGAAAACCAGATAAAAGAGGCAGGCCTTACCATGCCGCCTCCGATCAGATGGAAAAGTTACTGGGAATTAAAGGTTCCATTCAAAGGAGCATCCCTCCCCGGATAATAGATGATAAGGATAAAATCAACAACTTAAAGAAGTTGTTGGACATATAAGCAGCATTAGAGTATTTTAACTGATTGATATAACGGTATTTTAACTGTTTAAAATAACTAAATGTATTATAACTGTTTAAAATAACTAAAAAACTGTATTTTACTGTTTAACATCTAATACCTAGTATTTCAACTGATTAACAACTAAAAAACTGTATTTTAACTGATTAACAATTAATACCGGTATTGGATGTTATTATAGCACGGCCAGCACGGTGCAGGGGGCGCTGTCAATTAGGCCTATCTGCCAGGGTAAGATGATTATGCTTTTCACTGCGTCTTTTTGGGAGATATTATCCAGCTTCAGATCCTCCACCAAAAGTAACGGCTTCCCCAAACCTTTATCAGCATTAAAAGCTGCTAAATGAGTTTTTATCCCTAATTTTTCATTGCCAAAGCTGGAAATTGAGATGCTGTCCATTCCCAGGCAGCGGATGCTTTTAAAATTTTTCCTAAGCCAACCTATGGCATCAGGTGATATTCCCGGATTCTGGGAAAGATAAATATCAACGTCTCCCTCCCGGTATTTACCAAAGCCGGTGCGTAAGAAAAGGCAGTCCACACCCTCCATCGGGACTTCTGATAGGTCATCAACAGTTATAATCTCTCCAGGATCTTGGGGACAGTCCAAGATCAGGGGATGGTTGAAGGTAAACTCCTCCAGGTTATAATCAGATATTCTCCTACCAGTGGGGATGAAATGGGCCGGTGCATCAACATGGGTCCCACAGTGATTCTCAATGGTTATAATGTAAGTATTATAACTGCTTCCACTGGAAATCTGTTTATTGGGAGCTATAACTGGTTTTGTTGTACCAATATAAAAGGGAGAATTTTCATCTATTATATATGAAAGCAGACGGTATTCCATATAATTCCCACCTAAATTTTATATCACATATTATCATGTTTAATCAAAACCCATTTACTATCTTATAATCCAACAATCATTATAGTTTTTTAATCTATTAATGAAATTATATATAATATAAACAAGAATTAAAACATATTTAGAACAAAGAAAGTCGATTCCGGAGATGGTGCTATAAATTTGAAGGAACCCCCAAAAGATGAAGTTTCATCCAACCTTGAAAGTGATCTAAGAACCCTGGAGGCCAGAAATCTCCAGCTCAAAGGTAGCAACCGAAAACTGATAGCCACCCTCGAAGAACAGAAAAGTAAAATAAAAACCCTTCAAGCTGCTCACGATGAACTACAATCATTAAAGAATGATGAAAGATTAGTAAACTATAATAAACTTCAAAATGACTATAAAAGGCTAAAAAAGGAGTTTGATGACCTGCAGAAGCGGTTTAATAAATCTCAAAGAGAACTGGTCCAACTGAAAAAGATGGTTAACAAAATGAACAGCATGAGCCTGTGGGATCGGCTACGGAATCGTGAACCTGAGGATCTTAAAGCTAAAAAAACGCCTGAAAACAGAATTAAAAAGGAGCCCGAAAATAAGACAGAATAAATTTATTTTTTAATAATGAAGATTCTAACCTGGTTGATACTCCTTTATCCTGGCTGATAACCCTGGTCAATTACATACATATAAATTCCCTCATCTTTATCTTCTTTGGTGGGTGTCCATCCCTTAATTTTCCAGTAATTAGAGACAACCCGTGTGCCGGGTTTAAGTTCTTTTATTAATTTTGGTATCAACTTCTGGTTGGTGTCCTGCCAGAGGAACATGGTCACCACCGTGGCCTCGCTGATATCCTGATGGAAAAGATTACCCCAAACAATTTTAACCCGGTTATTAAGACCAGATGACATTAAAACAAGCTTAGACCAGAGCACCCGCAGTGGATCTGCTTCTATCCCCACGGCCCTTGCCTGATATCTCCGGGCAGCTTCCATTACAATTCTACCATCACCCGACCCTAAATCGTAGACCACATCTCCAGAGTTTACCTCTGCCATTTTCAACATCTTCTGCACGCGTTTCTTAGAGGTGGGCTGCCAGCCTGCACCAATAATAAACGGCCAGAATATCCACAAAACGGGAATGATGATTATTAAAAGGATAATAAAAAGAATACTGGATGTATCTAACACTATTTAACTCCTAAAATTTTTTAAACATGACCATCCCCTAAATTGGAGATATACTCCCCTAAATTGGAGATATACTCCCCTAAATTGGATATGCACTCCTTAATATGATATTAATCCTTTAGATATACTATTAATCCACTAAATATAATGTTAATCCTCTAAACTCATTATTTCAAAGCCTGATTTCTCATACATCTCACGGGTAGGCTCCCATTCATCTTCACACAATTTAATATCATCCAATCTACATATCATCCGCTGCTCCTGGGTATCAAAAAAACCATGGCTGGTTTCTATCCAATAAAATGAAAGACCTATTTTAACCTCAAAACTCTTTTTAAAAAATAATATATCTGGTATCTCCACATCCCTGCCTACAATGAATTCTTCGACCACTTCAGTCTCTTCTGCATCTGTAATTTCTAACCTGCGTTCAACCCATACCCTCATATTAACCACCTAACTGCTTTAATATTCAAACTACAAACCTTATATCAACTGCCTGAAACAAGATAGTATATATTATATATCTCCTTTTTGATATATTACTCCCATAAAACAACTATCTCCTGTAATAATACTTTAAGTTAAAATTTTTATCATTAAGATCCCATCAGATGCTCCGGTAGTGTAGTCCGGCCAATCATTTCAGCCTCTCGAGCTGAGGACCCGGGTTCGAATCCCGGCCGGAGCATTCCTATTTTTAATAAATCTTTAATAATAATAACTAATTTTAGCAAATATTTAATAATAACGACTTATTTTAATAATCTCTAAATGTATACTAATTATACGCAGCATCTTTAAGCTGAAAGACAGTTATCTTAAGCTGAAAGAATTTCTAGGACTTTCTGGGCGAACTGGAAGTCTAGTTCTGTCAACCCTCCCCGATCATGGGTGAAAATTATTATTTCCACCCTTCCCCATGATAAATTTATCTCTGGGTGGTGGTTCATGTTTTCCGCTATTCCGCCTACCTTCACGGTGAAATCCAGGGCCTCAGCAAAGTCCTGGAATCTAAATACTCCCCGAAGATGATGGCCCTCAATCAACTTCCAGATCTGAAGTTTGGAATACCTTTCTAAAATTTCTTCCTGGCTTAAAA
>JADGNH010000138.1 GCA_017883605.1 Methanobacteriaceae archaeon | reverse complement strand
CTGGGTTGATTTGCCTGAACCATCAATACCTTCTAAACATACATACATAATATCACTCTATTAAATCTAATATTATAATATTTCACTCTATTAAATCTAATATTATAATATTGCTTATTTTCTTGCAAGGGATGCGAATATAGCTCCGAAACAGAGGATAGTAGCAATGATAAATATTATTTTAATGCTTATCATAAGTTCCGGATAATTTTGGGGAGTGAATTGCACCGCCCCGATGTAAATGGAGAATATGACTATTACCATACCCATACTTAAAGTCTGGCCGATTATCCTCATGGTGCTTACCGTGGCAGAAGCCACCCCCAAAAATCTCCTTTCCACAGATCCCATGATGGCGTTGGTATTGGGAGATGAAAATATTCCACTTCCCACGCCCAGAATGGCCAAGCTCAATATTATCAGATCTAAGTCCGTGCCTGCATCCAGGAACACAAATAAAAAAAGACCAAGAGTAGTTATGGCCATTCCTATAGAAGCTAATTTACGCGGTTCAAAAGTGTCAGAAAGTCGGCCAGACAGTGGAGATATTAATGCCATGAAAACAGTCTGTGTTGCCAGGATCAAACCTGCAGCTCGGGGATCCAATCCTTTTATGTACTGCAAATAAAGGCTTAAAAGGAAAACCACTGCAAATGTACCGGTAAAACTTATAAGAGCCGCTAAATTGGAAAACGCAAACATTCTATTCTGGAAGAAAAGCTTCATATCTAAAACAGGATTTTCAATTCTTAATTCCATTATAACAAATGCCAGGAAACCTATGATACCTATAATAACCATTAACTTTCCTAAATCCCCGGTGATCATTGAAAATCCGGTTAAAATCATCAAAAGTGCCAGAGCATAAAGTATTGATCCCCACAAGTCAAAACCTTCGCCTCTACATTCGGCCCATTCACCTCCTTTTAGTTTCCAGGAGATTAAAAAGATTACTAAAAGTCCCAGCGGTATCATTGAATAAAAAATACTTCTCCAACCGAAATATTGGGTTAAAATCCCCCCTAATACCGGTCCCAAGACCAGCCCTATGTATATCACCGTAACATTTATTCCTATAGCTTTACCCCGCTCCTTGGGCGGGAATACTGAGGTTATAATAGCCAATCCAGTAACCAATATCATGGCACTCCCTATACCCTGAAAAACTCGCGATATAATCAAGTAATAGACAGAAGGCGATAGGGTAGCCAGGAAAGATGCAGCAGTAAAAATAATTATACCGTAGGTAAAAACTTTTTTCATTCCATATATATCTGCTATTCTTCCTAAAGGAATGGCAAACATAGCTGATGCCAAGAAAAATGCAGTGGTGATCCAGCTTAACAAAATGGCATTAGCTGCAAATTCCTGGGCGATTGCAGGAAGTGCAATGTTAACCGAGGATCCCATAAAGGGCATTATAAAGGATCCTATGGTGGCAACCACCAAAGCTGACATTTTGCTTACATCGTCATTCATAATAACCATTCATTAGTTTGGATTTGTAAAAGATATAAATCTCCCTAATAGATCTGTGGGATATTAATCCTTAAGATATGGGATATTAATCCTTAAGATAGATCTCTTGGATATTCCCCTAGTTCCATGATGCCAATCAGGAGGCTTTAACTCAAAATAATTCCTAAAAGGTGAGAACAATGGATCAACCCTTAAAACAATGAAATTTAATTCAAATTCTCTTATATCTTATATACTAAAAAAAACTTTATAAAAGTCATGGTACAAAGCAATGTGATGGGACTGGCATTGGTCTATGGATATGTGGCCCTTCTACTTTTAATCTCTGAAAAAATCCTTAAAAGATATCCCACCTTCAGCAGGAAGTTTCTGCACATTATGGTGGGAAACGTTCTTTTTATTCTGCCCCTATTCACCACCAGAGAAGTTATGACCTTTTTGGCAGCAGCACCATTTATCCTTTTGACCTATCTAATGAGCCCTCATTCTCCCCTAAAAAAAATAAAGCACCGAGTTTCTTCCTCTGGTCACGGCTTAGGGCTGGTATACTATTCTATATCATGGACAGTGCTGGCCTTTTTCTTCTTTCAAGAACCCTGGATTATTGCAGTGGGTATAGCTGCCATGTCCTATGGGGATGGAATGGCCTCTCTAATTGGGGAGAGGTTTGGTAAGACAAAATACAACATATTTGGAGACAGCAAAAGTTTAGAAGGTTCAGCTACCATGTTTTTAGTATTGATTGCTGCTTTATGGGTTGTTTTAAGTTATTACCATGTTTTACCTGCCAATTTTTTAGTTATTATCATGGTGGCTGCAGTGGCCACTATTTTTGAAGGAATAACTCCTAAAGGACTGGATAATCTAACCGCCTGTTTTTCTGCAGTAGGCACCTATTTGTTACTGAACATGATGTAAGGATTGCCAACGGATGATGCAAATATGTTACTGAGATGATGCAAATATTGTTTAACTTATATGGTGTATTAAATGCGTTTCATAATCATTGACGGTCTGGACGGTGCAGGGAAAGACACTCATGCAAATTTAATAGGGCAGAAGTATCTATCAAAGGGTGAAAATGTAATTTTACGTTCCCACCCTGAAAATGATAATTCCTACGGCCTTAGGGCAAAAGATGCTCTCCTAGGAAGAGGAAAATTGAATAAAATCAAAGCTTCCATCTACTATGCACTGGATGTTATCCGCTCGGTGAGGTTGTATTATGAGAAATCTGATAATGTTATTTTTGTGCGCTATCTCATGGGAGTAGCCTATCTACCCTTCCCACTGGCCAAACTGTTTTACAAATTCTTTTCAATAGTTTTGCCCACATCAGATTACATGTTCTTCCTGGATGTGGGGCCAAAAGAATCATTGAAAAGGCTTTTGGAACGGGAAGATGATGAGATGTTTGAAAATTTGGATGATCTGATTAAAGTAAGGGCAAAACAGCTTAAGTTAGCTAAGGGCTGGTATATAATCAATGCTGATGAGAGTATCGAGGAAGTTCAAAAGGAGATTGAGGGAATTTTGGATGATTTAGACCTTTAAAACAATTATAGTGGTTTGGAAAGTTAAATAAATAGCAGTGTAAAGTGGACTGGGCGGGATTTGAACCCGCGGCCTCTGCCTTGCGAAGGCAACGCTCTACCACCTGAGCTACCAGCCCTAAGAAGTTAATTATTTCTTTATTAAATAGAATTGTTAAATCTTTTATTCTTATATATAAAAATGTATAACACTTTATATCATTTATATATAAAAATATATAAGCATTTATAAAGTATTATATATAAAAATATATAAGCATTTATAAAGTATTATATATAAAAATATATAAGTCTAAAAAAAAATAGAAACTGAATAAAGGTGAA
This sequence comes from Methanobacteriaceae archaeon, assembly GCA_017883605.1. GTDB lineage: Archaea > Methanobacteriota > Methanobacteria > Methanobacteriales > Methanobacteriaceae > Methanobacterium_A. The sequence goes on along the minus strand of JADGNH010000138.1, from coordinate 1,564 downwards.
AATCCCATGAATTCTGAAGAATTGTCAAATTATGTCTTTGCAAAATTGGCCGAGGCTCAAAAATTATCACAGGATAATATTAAGACCGATGATACTCCTTTTGAGCATAGAAAAACATATTTCCGGATTGAAAAATACGTAGATGAGTTTTTAGAGGGCTATATTGAAAATAGGTTCATTATTATGCCAGGTTTGAGGGGAATTGGAAAGACAACAATTTTATTTCAGATATATGAATATTTAAGAAAAGAAAAAGGCATAGAGCAAGATAGGATCCTTTATATTTCAGTTGATGAATTAAGTACATATTTAGGGGCTAAACTATTTGAAGCAATAGATGTTTTTGTTAAAGAAATTCATGAAACTTCACCGGTAAATCTAGAAAAAGAATTGTTTATTTTGGTTGATGAAGCCCATTACGATAAAGAATGGTCTCAAACAGGTAAGATAGTATACGATCAGAGCAAAAAAATATTCCTTATATTTACTGGTTCTTCTGCATTAAGTTTTGAGATGAATGTTGATGCTGCAAGGAGAATAAAGAAAGAACCGGTATTTCCAATGAATTTCTTAGAATATAATATATTAAAAAATAAAATCTTTCCACCTGATAATCTGGCTAGTAGTTTAAGAGATTTAATTTTTAAAGGTGATGAAAGCTCATTAGAATATGCATCCGAAAAAGAAAATGAAATAAAGAAAAATTTGTTAAAATTAGATAGGCCAGTTGAAATAGAGTGGGAAGATTTTTTATTTTGTAGAGATTTTCCTTTTGGATTAAATATGGACAGAACAGAGGTCTATGAAAGAGTATTTAGCATGGTTAACAGAGTGATAGAAAAAGATGTATTTTCTTTACAGTCTTTTAATACAGATACAAGGAATACTATTTCAAGAATTATCACATTTTTAGCACTGCAAGATCCCGGTGGAACCTCTGATGTAAAACTTGGAACTATATTAGGGAAATCACCGAAATTAATCAGAGAAATACTAAACATATTGGAAAAAACACACCTAATCCTTAGTGTAAAGCCTTATGGTACTGCAGGGAAGGTTATAAGAAAACCATGGAAATATTATTTCTTATCTCCATCAATAAATGCTGCTATAAGATTCAAATTAGGTAAATATGATACAAGAGATAGAAGAATGTTAGGAGTTCTGGCTGAAAGTCTCGTTGCATCATATTTTTTCAGGGCGAAAGAAACATCTAATATGCCTTTAGGAATATTTTATGATCCTAGAAAAAATGGTGTTGATTTTTTACTTCAAAGTTCAGATGAAGGCATAATACCTGTTGAAGTAGGTGTTGGAAAGAAGGATAAAAGCCAAATTACGAAAGCCATTAATAAATATAAATCTGAATATGGAATTGTAATCTCAAATAAAACAAGCAAAATAAAAAAAGAGGGTAAAGTAATCTTTATTCCTATAATAACCTTTTCTTTTATTCAAGAGGCTTAATAAACCTTATTTTTCCTATTTTTTCTATTTATATAAGTTCTAGACGGATTAATCCATAATGTATTATTCAAAATTTGTTTTTACTTTTCAAATGCTC
>JADGNH010000035.1 GCA_017883605.1 Methanobacteriaceae archaeon | reverse complement strand
TCAGTTTTAGCTTCTAAGCTTACCACCAATGGTTATACCACTATAATTGTGAAAATGCCCTTTAATTTAGCTTTTTTTGGCGTTAACAAGGCCGATGCGGTTATAGCCAATCATAGCGAAATCAGCACCTGGGTAATTGCAGGCCATTCCCTGGGCGGTGTTTTTGCCTCAGACTATGCTGTAAACCATCAGGATAAAATTAAGGGAGTTATATATTTAGCTGCCTATCCTTCGACCAATGCTTCAAACGCCAGTTTTAAAGCGTTGTCAATTAGAGGTTCTCTGGATAATCTTACCACCAGCAAGGCCATTTCCGATAACCTTAATAAATTCCCGGCCAACACCACTTTCATTACCATAACCGGCGGTAATCACTATAACGTTGGTAATTATGGGGCACAGGCCGGAGATAACAACAGCACCATTACCAGAGAAGAACAGCAGGACCAGACCGTCAACTATATACTTGAATTTCTTAACAATCTTTGAGATAGCTGAACTTGAAGAATCGGCATAGTAGAAAATTCGATTATAGCTACTACAACACGGGTTCATCGGGACTGTGGCCTTGATTCTGATTTAATCTTAACATATTCTGAGATAAAAAGTCTTTTAACAGGTTTTTAGTAATTTCGTGGTGATTTACATGACAAAAAGTGAACATTTTCCTTTAAGCATAACATTTATAACTGGTAACCAACACAAAGTAAAAGAAGCCAGAGGAATCTTTGAGAAATTTGGTCTGAAACTGGAGCATGCTGACCTGGGCTACCCTGAAATCCAGGGAGATCTGGCTGATGTGGCCCGGTACGGTGCAAAGCATGTTGCAGAGCGTCTTAATAAACCAGTAATAGTTGAAGACGCTGGAATCTTTATAAAAGCCCTTAAATGGTTTCCAGGGACTTATTCATCTTATGTTCAGGAAACTCTTGGTAACGAGGGTATATTAAAGCTTATGAGCAATGTTGAAGACAGAAGCGCCGAGTTCAGGTCGGTTATTGGGTACTGTACCCCCAAAACCGAGCCCGAGATTTTTTTAGGCACTGTCAAAGGACATATTGCCCCCAAAGAAAAAGGAAAATATGGCTTTGCCTACGATCCCCTTTTCTATCCAGAAGGATATGATAAAACCTTCGGAGAGCTTAAAAGAGAAGAAAAAAACGAGTTCTCTCACCGGAGAAGATCCCTTGAGAAGTTCGCAGAATGGTATAAAGGCAGAATGGTATAAAGAATTCTAAAAAGACGATATATAAAATTTCATTGAAATTATGGATATAAAGATCTCTTGAAATTAGAGATATAAAATTTCTATTGGAATAAAATAAAACTCCATAAGAATGAAAATATCCAAGATTTCTATGAAGACTAGGCCATAAAATAGATTCATTATAAAAGAATGAGTAATAAAGATTATTATAAGATATAAAAGTGTTTAATGATGATAGAGGTGATTATATGGCAGTAAAACCTGAATGGATTGAATACTCCAATGAAGAGATAGAAGAACTGATATTAAAACTTAGAAAAGAAGGTAACTCCACCAGCATGATCGGGACCGTTTTGAGGGATCAATACGGAATTCCGGACGTTAAACTGGTAACTGGGATGAAAATTACCCATGTACTGGAAAAACACGGCCAGAAACTGGAATATCCTGAAGACCTGATGAACCTCATACGTAAGGCGGTGAACATCAGAGACCACCTTATTGAAAACCCTAAAGACTTACACACCCGGAGAGGTCTGCGTATCGTGGAGTCCAACATCAGAAGACTGGTGAAATACTACACCCGGGAAGGCATGCTTCCTGAAGGATGGAGATATGAGCCAAAACAAGCAGCACTACTTGTTAAATAGAGCTGAAGAAGCCTGTAAACTGCTGAAAAAACATCTAGATCAGGATCATGTGGTGAGAGTAATCTCCCACAATGATGCTGACGGAATATCAGCAGCAGGGGTGGTGTGCAACGCCATTACCAGAGAAAATAGCAAATTCCATGTTACCATAGTTCCCCGGCTTAAGGAAGAAGTGTTGAATAAACTTTCCCGGGAAAAATATCAATTATTCTTTTTCTGCGACATGGGAAGTGCCTGGATCGAAAAAATAGGCCAGCTGAAGGGTGATGCCATAGTGGCAGACCACCACCAGACCATAGATTCCTCCGGTGATGACCAGGAAAACCCGGTGCACCTGAATCCACACCTATTTGGAATGGACGGCACCAGAGATGTAAGCGCTTCGGGAGTATCTTATTTAGTAGTGCGCCCCCTGGGAAATCAACATCTTTCCGGACTGGCTCTGGTGGGGGCTTATGGTGATATGCAGTGTAACGATGAGATAACCGGGGTTAACCAGACTATACTGCAGGAAGGGATAAACCATGAAGTGCTGGATAGGAGGGAAGACCTGAAAATATCCTCCCACTTTTCAGAGCCCATTTACAAATCCCTGGCCTATACTTTCAACCCCGCTCTTCCTGGTATTTCAGGAGATCCAGAAGGTTCCAGGGCCTTCCTGGAAAAAATAGGCATATCTTATGGAATTAAATTTAACGATCTCAGCAACGAAGAAAAAGACATCCTTAAAGAGGAACTTGTAAAGGTAAATCCCGCCATCTTCAGCAATACCTATCGAATAATGGGAGAAATTCCGGAATTAAGAAATATCGAAGACTACTCCCGAATCATAGATGCCTGTGGCAAGAGCAAAAATTATGGGATTGGTTTGAGCATCTGTCTGGGAGATCGTGACGATTCGGTTAAAGAAGGAATGGAACTACTTAAAAAGTACCAGGACGGTCTTTTAAATGGGTTAAACTGGATAAAAAAAGAGGGATCCAGAGAAATGGCCCATATACAATATATTTACACTGAAGATAAAAATATAAAAAGTTTTATGGGCACTTTGTCCAGCATAGGAATTGATCTCGCCATTTTAAACCCAGAAAAGCCGGTTTTAGCCATATCCCGTATGGACAACCTGGTGAAAGTATCAGCCAGAACTACCCTTAAAATAACCGATAAAGGGATTAATTTGGGAATTGCCTTAAGAGAAGCTTCAAAAAGCTACAACGGCGCTGGCGGTGGGCATAATGTGGCAGCAGGGGCTGTGGTTCCCTATAAAAGCCTGGATAATTTCTTAAATCTCATGGATGATATAGTTGAAAGCCAGACTAATCCTCAGTGATGATTTAAATTTATACTAACTATCCTTGATTAATAACTAATTTACTAACTATCCGTAAATACTAACCAGGATGATTTTAATGTACCTTACCAGAGAAGAAGAAGAAATGTACGCGGGGGAATATGGCCCCGCTGTTGAGAAAAGTATGGAGATACTGGTAGCTCTAGGTGAGATATATGACGCAGAAAGATTAGTTAGCATTGAATCTGCCCAGATATCTGGTGTTTCCTACAAAACTATTGGTGAAGCTGGTTTAGAGTTTCTGGAGGAAATGGCTCAGGATGCCCGGGTAAGGGTTCCCTCCACCTTAAACCCCGCAGGGGTAGATCTGAAGATATGGCGAGAGCTGGGATTTTCCGAAGAGTTCGCCGAGAAACAGCTGCGTATTGTAGCCGCTTACCAAAAAATGGGAATCACCACCACCTGCACCTGCACTCCCTATCTGGTGGGCAACCTGCCCACCGTGGGGAGCCATCTTGCCTGGTCAGAATCATCTGCCGTGGCCTATGCTAACTCAGTTTTAGGGGCCAGGACAAACCGTGAAGGGGGCCCCGGGGCACTTTCAGCCGCTATCTGCGGTAGAACTGCAGAGTACGGATATCATTTGGATGAGGAAAGGAAAGCTGATCTCATAGTTGAGGTGAAAAATCCCTTAAGTGGTTCCGACTACGGGGCCCTGGGTTACTTGGTAGGCCAGAAAGTTGGGGGCGGGGTTCCCTACTTCCAATTCCAGAACACACCTTCAACCGATCAGTTGAAATGTTTAGGGGCTGCTCTGGCATCTTCTGGGGCAGTTGCCCTTTACCATGTGGAAGAAGTAACACCAGAATGGAAAGATGCCTTTAAAGGCTTAGAAGAGGAAAAATTAGAAAAAATATCCCTGGATAAAGCTTCTATAGACGAGGCAAGATCATCGCTTTCCACCACCGACCGAAAACCGGATTTAATCTGTGTGGGTTGTCCGCACGCATCTTTAGAGGAAATAAAAACCATATCAGAGAAAGTTTCCGGAAGTAAGCTCAAAAGTCAGCTCTGGGTCTGCACCTCCACCCCGGTTAAGGCTGCTGCTGATCAGAGGGGCTACACCAGGATCATAGAAAAAGCCGGGGGTAAATTAGTGTGCGATACTTGCATGGTAGTTTCTCCCATAGAAGACCTTGGATTTAAAGTTATAGGTGTTGATTCGGCTAAAGCCGCGAATTATGTGCCTACCATGTGTGGATTGGATGTTGTTTTTGATGACCTTGAAAATCTGATGGTAGATAAAAGAAAGAAATTAATTCTTAGAGAAATATAAAACAAATTATCTTTTAGATTTAATAAATTTTTTTTTATTCAAATTTTAAATAATTTTAAATTTTTAAATCAAAATTAACCAAATTAAATTTTAAATCAATTTAAAGTTTTACTAAAGATTTAAAAATCAATAAATCCTTATGATTTTCCATCTGATTTTTAAAAATAAAACAATCCATAGGATATTCCCTTAATCCCATTAAAATCTTCTTTAAAACTAAAATATTCTCTATATCCCATTGAAATTAATAGTTCCTAATTTAAAAATCAGTTCCTATTTAAAAATCACCATTTTTATATAATCTCTTTTAGATATAAACTCCCATGGAAAAGTGGATACAACAATATAAAGGTTTTTTGCACCTATATTTCCTTTTGAGATAATATCAGGCTTAATAAATTTAGATAAATTAATTTTAAATAAAAAAAATAGGTGTTAAAAAATGCAACCAGCAATTAAATATTTAATCTCGATTGTTATCATATTTATCGTAGTATACAGCATAGATTCCCTATTTTTTAGGCATTTATTCTGGAAACGTCTAATAGCCAATGTTTTAATTGTTCTGGCGTTTATAATCATATTTTACAAATATATTAAATAATATTTAAAAAAAGTTAGCAAATGTTCCTTATTATGTATTTTAAATATTAGATGGTGTGGAAAATTGAAATCTGGAACTGAACCATTGAGCATCAACATGAGAACTTCTATAGTTCTTCTTGAGGTTTTTTTAGTTGCAATAATCCTTGCTCTAATAGTTACTGTTATGAATAGTGTTTTTGAAGTCCAAATTTTAGCAATTACCCTTGTATCTCCACTAATTATTCTTAACATTGTTTTTATTTATTTTTGTAGAAAACAGAAGGTTTGGAGCTATGCTGGAGCTTCTATTTTAGGTGCTATAGGAGTTATTCTACGCGTAATTATAAGCACTCAACCAAATCTTGAAGTAGGTGGCGGCCTCCCTGTGGGAATCACTGTACTTTACATAGTTTTAGGTGCCCTGGTTTCATTAAAAAATTACGAAGCAATGTTAGAATTAAAGACATAAGAATGAAATATCCAATTTAACTAAGAAATAATAACGTAAATAGAACCTTTCCAAGTTCTGATTCAACCCAGATACGCCCACCATGCTGATGCACAATTTATTGTGCATTACCACTTCCTATTCCGTGTTTTATTCCTTTTCCCATGGGGTTAAGCGAGGTATCGAATAGAATAAATTAAAAAAAAATTAAAAGAAATAGATAATGCTTCTATTTTGCTTCTCCGTCTCTGCAGAAGTATCCCAAGGGTTGTCCGTTTGCGAGGTTTTATTCTTTTAACCATTTCCATGCAACTCCAATATCAATCGGGTCGAAAAACTTGGTTTCTATGGAAAGAAAAAGTTCTACAAGATTTGTTAGCCACTTTTCCCAAGTTTTATCCCCAACGACGGCCATTTTATTTATCTTCTTGCGGTATGTACGGCTAAAGTTAAAATCGGCCCCCCATGCATCTATATCTACCCATTTGAATTGTGTCATATCGCTAAGTAGGGAAATTGATCCTTCTTTGTCTACCAGTGCTTGCACTTCAAGCACTAATATTTTGTAATCTTCTTTAGTAACGTCACCTATTAGTTTGAAGCCCAATACATTTCCTTTACTTTCACTCATTTTTGTAATCATTTTTTTTCCTCCTTTTATTCTTTGATCAACAGATTCATGGATTTGTCATTAAGTTAGTTCATATCCTGGTTTAAAGCATGGTCAAAATAAATCACCTCTATAGTACTATTCTAGATTTTTGATGAATTACAATTTTCGAAGAATTAATAATAACCTATTTTTGAATTTGTTTTTTGGGTTCTTATTATTCTTTGTCCATGAAGTATCCGATTACTTTCGTATACCGACGATTACGGCTAGTGTGGTGATTTGAGAGAATGTTGGTTCGGTGATGGTTTTTATGAGGTCTCCTGCTATGAAAAATTCTAGTCCCAGGGTAATTTTTGATGTGAATCGAATTTCTGCATATAAAAGTGTTTTCTTCTTATTTCTGTACTAACGTTTTGATTGTTGTTAATATGCCACCATATATATTATCGAACCTTATTATTAACAATCAAAATGAATTATTATTTATAAATTAAAATAAGTCCTCGTTATGGATGATACTCATTGTAGAGTATGTTGTTATTAATGTAAATAATAAAAAATGGTGAAAAAAATGGATTCATATAGAAAGACAGGAATAATTGTGGGAGTATTATTTATAATTGCGACAGTTGCATCTATATTAGGCTCGGTTTCTTTAGGTTCAATTTTAGGCACTCCCAATTATCTTGGTAGCGTTTCTGCACATGGAAACCAAATGATAATGGCAGTGATATTATGGTTAATAGCTGCTACATCGGCTGTTGCCACTTCATTTATGTTGTTCCCAATCCTTAGAAGGCATATTGAAAGCTTGGCTATGGGTTATGTTGTTTTAAGAATATTTGAGAACATTTTCTATGCTGTTGGTGCTTTAGTTCTTCTTACAATATTAACAGTAAGCCAGAAATATGTAGCAGGAGCAGTTGATGCTTCATATTACCAAGTTTTAGGCACAGTACTATTGACATTGCGTGAATGGTCCGGTTTAATTGGGACTTTGCTCTTCGCTGGTTTAGCAAGTATGACTCTAAATTATGTATTGTATCAATCTGAACTAATTCCTCGATGGTTATCTCTTTGGGGATTCATTGGAGCTGCATTAATAGTATTATACGGATTGACTGGTATTTTTGGTCTGGGAATGGGTTTAACTTCCCCATATGCCTTATTAGCTATTCCAATAGCCGTGCAGGAAATGGTATTTGCAGTATGGCTTATAGTTAAAGGATTTAATCCATCCATAGTTGCTTCCAAGTCTCATCAGGGAAAATAGGTGAACAAACATGGAAACCCGAGCCTCAGATCCAAGCAAACGACAGACAAACGAGTTCTACAAGAAGCTGATCAAATTGACTATTGGAGGAGGAGCAGTATTCTGGGTAACTACCATCATAACTTCCCTGCTTCCAATTGCAGCAGACTATAGGGCTGCCTTTTCAAATTGGAGTATTCAAACGGTTTGGGTTGATTCTTTATTTGTAGGTTTGATTATCGGATGCTTAGTCAGCTATTTCTTGCTTCGTTTTTTTGATAAGATCCCAACAAAGAATCCAATTCTAAAATCCATGATACTAGGCTTCGTCGCACTAATCATTGCCACAATCCTGATCGATGTTCCCAGAAGTTTCCATGGATCGGGCGATGCCTTGTATTACTTCCTCATCGGCGCAATTTTTAATTTAACAAGGTTTCTCTTTCTTGGAATAGTTATTGGCTATCTATACAAAAGGCTGTACGGATCAGCCTAATTTTTTCTGGTTTTGAATAAGCACAATAAGTATGGGAACAAGAAGATTCACACGTACACTATGCTATTTATTATAAAAACCTTATTACACGAGGCACATTCCAAAGTTAAAATATCCAGTTTAAACCAATTTGTACCTGAATTTCTGGTCACATATAGAGAAATAATATGCTTATTAATATTACTCGAATCATCAATTCTTCTATAATTCGTCATATTCGTGTTTAAAAAAAAAAAAATACTTTTTGTAAATGTTAATTTGGTTATATTACTTTTTACTAAAATAGTATATTTTATATTATATGCCGTCCTGCGACATATGATACTCATAATCTCTTAATTTAAAATATGATATATAAGTGATATAAATTAATATTAAATAACCCTGAAAAAGCATTAAAAGTCATTATATTATGGTCATAAAAATGGTCAAAAAGAAACATAACAATGACGCCCACCCTCTAAGGAAATCTGTTGAGTGGATCCAACACCCCCTAATAAAACCTGAAAAAATCGAATCCCGACTTTACCAGCAGGTACTGGCAGCTGAAGTACTTAAAAAAGGGAACAGCATGATTGTGGCGCCTACCGCCCTGGGTAAAACCATAGTGGCTGCCTTAGTGGCTGCAGAGAGGTTGAAGAACTTTCCAGATTCAAAGGTTCTGGTATTAGCCCCCAGCAAACCCCTGGTAGTGCAGCACGAGGAAAGTTTCCGGGAGTTCCTCCAGGTCACAGTTTCATCAATCACCGGTGCAGTAAATCCCCAGGAACGGGCCACACGTTGGAATGAGTCCCATGTTATCTGCGCCACCCCCCAGACTGTGGAATCAGATATAATAGCCGGAAGATACTCTCTGGAAGATTTATCTCTACTGGTCTTTGACGAATGCCACCGGGGAGTGGGCTCCTATTCCTACGTCTTTCTGGCCTCCAAATATATCGCAGAGGGTAAAAATCCCCTTATAGTTGGTTTAACAGCCTCTCCAGGTTGGGAGGAGGGTAAAATAGAGGGGGTGTGCCAGAACCTCTTTATAAATGAAGTTATAATTAAAAGTGAGGATGACCCGGACGTGGTTCCCTACTTCAACCCGGTGGAAACAAAATGGATAAAAGTAGATCTAACCCCGGAACTCAAAGAAATAAAATCTCACCTGGATAAAACCCTCAAGACCAAACTCAAAACCTTAAAGAGAATGGGAATCATCCAGTCCATCACCAACTTCAGCAAGAGAGACGTGCTTATAGCCAAGGGCAAGGCACAAAACAGGATTGGTCGAAGTACCCGTCCGCCTAAAAAATGTTTCACAGCGGTTTCACTGTTAACTGCGGTAATAAACATCCTACACTCCCTGGAACTTTTGGAAACCCAGGGAATAAGTACCCTGAATAAATACTTCGGCAGGCTGGAAAAAAAGAAGACTAAGGCAGCGCGAAGTCTTATTAAGGATGTGGAATTCCACCAGGCCATGTACCTCACAGATCAGGCTTACCAAAAAGGGATAGAACACCCTAAACTGGAAAAGCTCATGAAAATTTTAAAGAAAGAACTTAAAAAGCCTGATTCCAAGATAATCGTTTTCACCCAGTTCCGGGATACGGTGGAGAACATATTTGTTAACTGCGAAAAAAAAGGTATCAACGCAGTTAAATTCTTTGGCCAGGCGTCCAGAGATAGTGAAAAAGGATTGACCCAGAAAAAACAGAAAGAAATAATCAAAGCATTTAAGACCGGGGTTTATGATGTCCTGATATCCACCAGCGTGGCGGAGGAGGGAATCGACATCCCGGCCGTGGACCTGGTAGTGCTCTACGAACCCGTGCCCTCGGAGATCAGGATGATACAGCGCCGGGGCAGGACCGGGAGAAAAAATATGGGCCGAATGTTTATAATGATAACCAAAGGCACCAGAGACGAATCATACTACTGGTCCAGCATCCGGAAAGAGAAAAAAATGAAAAAACAACTCTCAAAGGGCTATAGAAGAGAATTAAAAAGTGATTTAAATATTATAGACCTTCAAAAAGAAGATCAGAAGGTAAAAGATCCGGAAGAAGGAGATTTAAAAGTAAGGCCCCTGATCTACGCCGACTCCCGGGAGACCAACTCCAACGTCCTCAGGGAGCTGAGTCAGTTGGATGTTGATCTACAAACCAGAAGTCTGGCTGTTGCTGACTACCAGGTCAGTGATGATGTGGCCATTGAGCGAAAAACCACCAAAGACTTTGTGAGCTCCATCATAGACAAGCGTCTGCACAAACAGGCCCGGGAACTGGTGGAAAACTTTAAAAAACCGTTAATAATCCTGGAAGGAGATGATCTTTATTCGGGATTCATCCACCCCAATGCCGTGCGTGGTGCTCTGGCTTCGGTGGCTGTGGATTTCGGTATTCCCATCATTCCCACCAGATCACAGGAGGACACCGCCGCCATGATCGTTCGAATCGCTGTCAGGGAGCAAATGCACCAGCGTCCGGAAATTCAGGTGCGCACTGAGAAGAAACCCCTCACCATGTGGGAGCAGCAGCTCTACATAGTGGAATCCCTGCCAAACATCGGCCCGGTCACCGCTCGCAAACTTTTAGATGAATTTGGAACAGTTAAAGGAGTTATTAATGCTTCAAAGGATGAATTAAAAAATATAGAAGGAATAGGAGATAAAATTGCCCAAAAAATTAGAGATGTAGTTGATTCTGGCTTTAAAACCATTAGAAAACCTCCCGAACAGGTTTTAATCTTAAAAGATGATTCTAAATCTTAAAAGACGGTTTAAATTTAAAATTTAAAAAAATTGATTCTAACCTTAAAAAAAAATTAATTCTAAAAAAATAATATGATCCTAATGGTCAGAGGAGTGATACTTTGCGGATTATAATAGATGAAAGAGGAAAAAAATATCTTATAAAGAATGAGGAATTTCACAGCGACTTCGGTTTCATTAAAAAAGAGGATATAGAAAAAAGTAAAGAAGGTGATGTGCTTAAAACCCATATGGGTAGAGAATTCAAAGTTTTAAAGCCAAATATCAATGATTACATAGATCTTATGGAGCGGAAATGCTCCATTATCCTGCCCAAAGACATAGGAGTTGTAACCGCCTACACTGCCCTGGGATCCGGCCAGCGGGTGGTGGAGGCCGGGACCGGATCCGGGGCCACGGCCCTTTACTTCGGGAATATTGTAGGAAAAAATGGAGAAGTAACCTCCTATGAGATACGAGAAGATTTCGCCCAGATAGCAGAAAAAAACATAGCAGGCTTCGGTCTGGAGAACGTGCAGGTAAAGTTTCAGGATGTGAAAGACGGTATTCAGGAGAGAGATGTGGATCTGGTTTTTTTAGACCTTCCCAAGCCCTGGGATGTGGTGGAAAGCGCGGCCCAATCCCTTAAAATTGGCGGTTACCTGGCGGCCTATAACCCTTATATAGAACAGGTTCTAACGCTGCATAAAGTACTTAAAAAGTTCGGTTTCTCTGATTTGAAGAGCTTAGAATGTATTTTAAGAGAGATTGAAGTTAAAAACAAAGGTACCAGGCCAAAGACCAGGATGGTGGGTCACACCGGATATCTGACCTTTGCTCGGATTTTATAGTAGTTAAAGTGCTTTATTAACTAATGCTAAAATAAAATTAGTAATTAATGCTAAAATAATAAAAAATAAAAAGTGAAAAAATAATAAAATAAACTGTAAGATATTAAAATTGCATGAATACTAAACTACTAAATTGTAAAGAATAAAACCAGCAGCATATAAATAAGGTATGGTGAATTTATGGCCTTCACTCAAAGAGATATTATTTCCATACGGGATTTCAGTAAATCAGATATTGAAAACATCTTAAAACTGGCGGAGAAGATGGAACCAGTTGCCAGATCCCAGGAAAAGTGCAACATTTTGGAAGGGAAACTATTAGGAAACCTTTTCTACGAACCATCCACTAGAACCAGGCTTTCATTCGAAGCAGCTATGCAGAGGCTGGGTGGTGGTGTAATCGGCTTTGCAGAAGCTGGTGTTAGCTCGGCAACCAAGGGAGAAAACCTCAACGACACCGTACGCATAGTGGCTGAATACACCGATGCCCTGGTTATCAGGCATAAAATGGAAGGCACCGCTAGATTTGTAGCCGACCTGGTTGATGTGCCGGTTATTAACGCGGGTGATGGAGCGGGGCAGCATCCCACCCAAACTCTGCTGGATCTCTACACCATGAAAAGGATACTGGGAAATATAGATGATCTGCATGTGGCCCTGGTGGGCGACCTGAAATACGGTAGAACCGTGCACTCACTGGCCTATGCACTGGCCATGTTTGAGGTGAAAATGAGCTTCGTATCACCGGAGGAGCTGCGGATGCCCCGGGAGATACTGCACGATCTGAGCAATTCAGGGGTCTATGTTAATGAAACCGCGAATATCCATGATGTGCTGGATCAGGTGGATGTTCTGTATGTAACCAGGATCCAGAAAGAACGTTTCCCTGACCCTAAAGAGTATTCAAAAATCAAGGGAGCTTACCTCATCAATTCCAAACTTTTAAATGGAAGCCGGGCCATTGTGATGCATCCACTGCCCAGGGTTGACGAAATATCCCATGATGTAGACGACACCCCCTATGGGAAATATTTTGAACAGGCATTTTATGGTGTGCCTGTGCGTATGGCTCTTTTAAAGTCGTTGATAAAATAAAAAATTTATAAAATAAGTAGAAAACTTAAAAAGTTAGATCTAAATTTTTAGATCTAAAAAAAAATCTAGTTTTTAATTGTTCCAGAGGGCATCTTCCAGGAGATTGTTGTCACACTGCAGGTCTATGATGTTGGTTCTTCCCTTCCCTCTTCCCCGGGATATGGTTTTGGTTGATATCAGTCCCAGCATTTCCAGCTCGTTTATGAAGTCAAATATTCTCCGGTAAGAAACGGAATCTCCCTTGGAAAACTCCTTGTAAACATCATACAATCTTCCCGAAGTTATCTCTTCTTTCCGGTTGGTGAGGTAGAGTATGGATTCTAAAACCTTTTGTTGTTGACTGGGAAGAGTCATTATGATGTCGGTCACTTTGTTATGTTCAATTTGATCTTTAGCTTCCCTTACATAGCTATCATAAACAAATTCTGAACTTTTTTCATCAGCAAGCTCTCCAGAAGTGCGTAATAAGTCCAGAGCGTATCTAGCATCGCCTTCTTCCTTGGCAGCCATTGCTGCGCAGAGAGGTATCACCTCATCGTTTAAAGTATTCTTTTTGAAGGATAAATCCGCCCTCTCCAAGAGTATATCCACCAGCTGCTGGGCATTGTAGGGTGGAAAGACTATCTCTCGGTCCCGGAGGCTGCTTTTAACCCGGGGTTTGATGAACTGTTTAAAATCTACATAGTTACTTATTGATGCTATAGAAACATTTTCAGTTCGGGTTAGAGTGTATAAAAGTCCGTCACCATCATTTTTTAGTAATATGTCAATTTCATCCAGAATAATTATGAGGATCAGGCCTTTACCAAACACATTCTTTTTAAAGAGGTCTCTAAAAGCATTGATAACTTCTGCCTTTGTCCAGCCACGATATGGAACATCCTGGCCCATTTGCTGGCATAATCTGGCTATAACCTGGTATTCGGTGGTATAATCCGTGCATCGGATGTATTCAACACGCACGTTAACGTTTTTCTCCTTAGATATCTGTTCGAGCTGTTTCCGGGCAAACTTGGCCACAGCAGTTTTTCCAGTCCCGGTCTTACCATAAATAGTCACATCTGGAGGAGTAACGCTGTTTAAAGCTTCTACCCAGTATTTTGCCACTGATTTAATCTGATCTTCCCTGTGGGGAAGTTTATCAGGTAAAAATCTATGGTCCAAATATTTTTTGTATTTAAAAACAGTATGCTTCCCATCTAATTCTTTAAATATATTCTTCATCTAGATCAGCGCCCCCTATAACTACCATCAAAAAATTTTCTTACAAATTTAAAATCATTATTAAGAAAAATCCATTATAGATTTTCAACCCAACACAGAAGCCCTATAAATAATGGTTTATTGAGTAAATCATTATATACAGCTTAAATTAATGTAAATATTTTTTTAGATGTTGTTCAATGAATTAAATAATAATTAACCTTTCCACAGCGTAACTCCGAAATTCCTGAGTTAGATAGAGGTGAATTTCAATTGTAACTTCCTCAATAATGATCGAAATGAAAAATTTGGAATGTAGTGATTGTTCAGGTACTTTTTTTGAAGGTGTGCTGTTTCAAGTGTAAAAAATCTTAATTTTCCACCTACAATTTATTACTGAGGGTAAGAGGTACATTTCAAGTGTAACTTTTCTGTTGACCATGGGAATTTCATGATCCTAGAGAGGTGTGTTGCAAGTGTAATAGAATAAATGTTAAGTTTGATTTATAGTTTTCTTATTATTTTTTTTAAAAAAAAGATTAAAAAAGAAAGAATAACCGGTAAAATATGTATTAAACATAGATAGTTATTTTTAAAACTTTTTAAAAAACAATTAAAGAGTTATTAAGCTTTTATACTTTTAAAAAATTAATTTAATTAGTTAATATATAATTAAAAGAGTTTAAATTAAATAAAAAAAATAACAGATAAAAAGAGGAAAATACCAATAAAATAAACTTATTTTGGATTCAATAACCAATTTAGATGTTTAATTCATTTAAAAACTAAATAAAAGTTTTATAATAGTTTAAAATAGATTTAACACGATATTATGTTCTAAATTGTATTATAAAGTAATAATTTAACCTATTCAATAATTTTTTATTTATTCAAGGGAATTTACGTATGAATATTTGTTAGTCAGATGGTATATTTATACTTAATATAATGACGTAATTTATATACAATTTTTATTACTGAGTATTTAATAATTTGTTAAAAAGTTACACTTGAAATGTACCTCTCACGGTCTTGGATTTACAACATTATTCTTTCAAAGTTACACTTGAAACACACCTCTAGGTAGCGGATCTATAATATTTGCCAAAAGTTACACTGGAAATACATCTCTAAGTTTGTCTCTAAAAAATTTTTGCCAATTAACATTCAAATCCAAAAAAAAGATTGAACAGATAATCAATGTTACACTTGAAATGGATGACTCACTTACTAAAATAAATATAAAAATAAATAAATTTGTTCAAATTAATT
>JADGNH010000137.1 GCA_017883605.1 Methanobacteriaceae archaeon | reverse complement strand
TGAAATTGGTGCAGGATATCATCACTGCATCGGCAGGTACCCGATCACCCTCCTCCAGTATTAAAATATCGTCTTTAACCACTTCCCTGCCTGGGATCCTTTTTTTAACTCCTCCCCGGATTACCTGGGCCCGGGGGCTGGATAAATCCCGCAGAGCTTCTAAAGTATTTTCTGTTTTGCGTTCCTGGTAAAAGGTGATTCCCATAATTACTAAAACAAAACCCATGAGCATTAATCCCTCTTCCAGGTTTCCTATAATGAGATAGATGATTCCACCACCTATCAAAAGCAGGAACATGGGTTCTCGGACCACTTCCAATACAATGGTCAGAAAACCCCGTTTTTGAGATGACGGAAGCTCATTGTACCCGTATTCTTCTAATCTCTCTTTTATTTCATCTTGAGAGAGGCCTGAGATGTTTTTCATGTCCAGGTTATCCATTAAAAATCTCCCAAAAACCGGATCAAATGGTTTTAATACATAATTTTTTGAAAAGAGGTATTCTTTGGAAAGAGGTTATCCTTTGAAAAGAGTTTAAACCGGTTTGAAATCTAACTTTTCTTTTATTATTTGACTTCTAATTTTTTCTTTGATTATTTTTGATTTTTTTATCTCTTTTATTATTTAGAGTGATTTATAATTTATTTAGGAGAGGGGGAATTATTATTGATTATTTAGGAGGGATTTGTAATCTATTTAGGGATAAATATTAACTAATAACTTGTAAATGATTAATCTAAGCATATTTCTTCACCTTTTTCATTTTTAGGGCAGACATGGACGTTTACCATGGTCACGATATCCACCTGGTCGATGATGGTGTCTTCAACCTTATGGGCTATGTCGTGAGCTTCCCTGAGTTTTAGATCATCATCAACCTCCACATGAAGGTCAACCGATGCGTAGGGTCCCACGTAGTTTACTTTAACATCATGGATTCCGGAGGTTCCCTCTACAGAATAAGCTGCCTTTTTTATATCGTCCAGAATATCCTCTGAAGGCACCCTGCCCATTATGTTGTTTATGTTGTCCCTGGCCACTAGAAATGCGGTTCTTATAACCAGTAATGCAATGAAGACAGCTACTAATGGGTCTAAGATGGGTATGCCGAACCTTGATCCAATTACTCCCACAAATATTGCGGCGCAGGAGAATATATCCACTTTCTGGTGCTGTGCATCAGCCACTATGGCGGGGCTGTGGATCTTTTTCCCGGCCCGCATCATGTAGGTGGTCATGGCGTAGTTAACTGCTACACCTATGAGGGCCATTATTGCTGCTGTCCAGTCGGGCGGGGTTAACTGTCCTCCCAAGAGAAGTTTATGGTAAACTTCTGATAATATTTCATAGGCGATGACCCCCAGAAAAACCACTATTACCAGACCCACCAGGGGCTCTGCCCGGCCGTGACCATAAGGATGCTCGCTATCCGGCGGTTTTAAGCCTATTCTAAAACCAATGGCTGTAATTATGGAGGTTAATACGTCTGACATGGTGTGGGCAGCTTCAGCAACCAGAGCGGTACTGCCTGAAAGGGTGCCTACTATAAAATTAAAAATAGTGAGAAGTATGTTTCCAAAAATGGCAAGTAAAACCGCTTTTTTACCCGTTTTTTCCCTTAAACTGGCGTCCAAAAATAAGGCCTCCCAATGAATTTGATATGATATAGAAATTTATTATATGTGGGTTTCTAATATTAAAACAATTGCACCAACTGATATTTAAAAAGGAAAATAATTGAGGAATATATTTAAGATAAAATAACTTTTTTAAGATAAATTTAAAAATAAAATAACTTTTTAAAAATAAAAAAATTTAGAAGTAATTAGAGGATAAATAATTTAATCTATTCATCATGATTTTTTTATTGTTTTGCACGATTTTTATAGATCTATCTCCTCTAATCTATCCATAGCTTCTTTTATTTCTTCATATGATGTGGCATAGGACATTCGCACATGGTCCTGGCAGTAGATTCCGCAGGAACTTCCTGGTACCAGCACCACATCTCTTTTCAAAGCTTCTTCCACAAATTTGTGAGAGTTTTTGGTTTGGGGAAAGACATAAAACGCTCCCTGGGGTTCGACACAGAATAATCCCATTTCAGACAGTCTCCGGACTATAAGGTCTCTCCTTCTCCTGAGTTCACCTACCATCTCATCCACCACGTTTTGAGGACCTTCTAAAGCTGCTAGAGCGGCTTTCTGGGATATGGAGCTGGCGCAGGCGGTGTTGTACTGGTGGATCTTCAAGAGCTCCTCGCTAATATCTGGACTGGCTGTCAGGTACCCTATTCTGAAACCGGTCATGGCATAGGTTTTGGAGAAAGCGTTAATGGTTATGGTATTTTCAGAGAACTGGCCTGGACTGTAGTGCTTTTTATCGTAAATAATTTTCTCGTATACCTCATCAGAAATTAAACAGATGCCCTGGTCATCGGCAATCTCAGCCAATCCCCTTACATCCTCTTTGGTCATAACGCCTCCCGTAGGGTTTGAAGGGGAATTTAGTATTATGGCCTTTGTTTTATCTGTTATCTTTTCTTGAACGTCTTCGGGGGTCATTCGGAATTCATTTTCTTCTTTAAGCATCACTGGCAATGGTGTGCCACCTGAGAGCCTTACAGAAGCATCATAAGTCACAAAACCAGGGTCGGGGATTAGAACCTGGTCTCCCTCATCTATCAGGGCCTGCATGCACATGTAAAGGGCTTCGCTGGCTCCTACCGTAACTATTATTGACTCTGGATCGGCAGATATCTTATTATCTTCCTCTAATTTAGTTGATATGGCTTCTCTAAGCTCTATAATGCCTTTATTTACTGTGTAGTGGGTGAATCCATCGTCTAAAGCATTTTTTGCTGCTTCTCTTATGTGTCGGGGGGTGTCAAAATCAGGCTCGCCCAGCCCGAGGTTAATGGAATCCTCCCTCACTAATTCAAACATTTTCCTTATTCCAGAAAGACTCACTGGCCTAACTCTTCTTGCAGGTTCCATAGAAATTACCATACCTATTTTTATTTCTACTTATATAAAGAAAACCATGCCCACCCTAAAGCGGTCACTTGGTCTTTTTGATGTGACAAACCTGGTCATCGGCACCATAGTAGGGGCAGATATTTACATCGCCGCTGCCTTTGGAGCCAGCCTTTTAGGGCCGGCCTCAATATTTGCCTGGATCATAGCCGGGCTCATGGCCATTACCATAGCATTGTGTTTTGCCGAATGCTCATCACTGGTCCCCCAGGTTGGGGGACCATACGCCTATGCCAAGGACGCATTCGGAGATTTTGTTGGATTTCTGGTGGGATGGTCCCTCATTATAGCGGCATGGAGTGCCATAGCAGTATTTCCATTGGCCTTTGTCGCCTATCTCAAATACTTTTTCCCCTACATGTCCCCGGCCTTACAGATAATAGTTAAAATTCTGTTTGTTATGTTTCTTACCGTTATAAACTTTTTTGGTGTCCGTGCAGCAGGTAAGGCCAATGATATTTTAACCATCCTGAAGATCGCGCCTATACTGATTTTTACCGTGGTGGGAATCATTTATTTCATATTAAAACCATCCATTTTAATCTCTAACTTCACACCCTTCGCCCCGTTAGGATTTAGTGGCCTGGGAAGTGCTCTGGTACTGATATTCTGGGCTTATGTCGGTTTTGAATTGGTGACGGTCCCTTCAGATGAAATAATAAATTCAAAAAGAACCATTCCCCTGGCCATAGGCATGGGCATGGGCATTATCGCACTTTTTTATGTGGTGACCAACTTTGTGATTGTGGGTGTGGTGCCCTGGATGGATCTTTCTCAGGCTACAGCACCCCTGGCTTTAGCAGGATATGCTCTTATGGGGGGTATAGGGGCAGTATTTTTAACAATAGGGGCATTATTGTCTATATCTGGTTCTGATGAAGCTGGAATTTTATCATCTGCCCGGATACCGTATGCCATGGCTGGAGACGGGCTTTTACCCCACTTTTTTGCTAAAGTCCACCCTAAATACGGTACGCCTTATGTGGCTTTGATTATACAGAACACCGTAACTCTCCTGGCAGCCATATTTGGCACCATAAGCCAGCTTATTATCTTATCCGTTTTCACCATCCTTTTCTGCTATCTGATAACCTGTGTATCTGTTTTTCCATTGAGAAAGAAGTACAGCGGAGGAGTACACCTCCCCTGGGTCGTACCCATTCTGGGGATTATAATCAGTATTTACATGATGACCCAGTGCACTTTAAATCAGATAATGGTCGGAACCATTCTCATACTACTGGGAATTCCCATCTATATAAAATATTCTCCAGGAAAAGAAATAGAGAGGGTCAGAAAGGAAATAATATTGGGAGAAGGCTTTTTTGCCCGGAGACTGCGGCCGCAGGAGAGATTTCTGGCCAATTTCCTGAGACGTCTCAGGCAGTTGTTGAGGAGGATTTGAAGGTCATATATTAATAATTTACATTTGAAATAATAAAAAAAATACAATATTTAATTTCGGATAATTTACATTTAATGTGGGTAATTTTTACATCTAATTGTGGATAATTACATCTAACATATGAAAATTCTTATAATCCTAATTTATTTTCGGAAGATTATATTTTCTCCTTCATCTGAATAGCTGATATACTGATAGTTGAGAATCATGGGCAAAAAAGCGATATTTAAAATTATTTGTAAGTAAATTAATTGACTCATTAGGAGAAGAATACGAGACAGAAGTCTGGCTGGATTATTCAAGAGATTCTAAGTACATTACCGTTTTGATACACGATGAATTAATGAATGAATATGATGAAGTCCGTAAAATGTTGATATCCATTATTAATAATCCTGAAAAATGGTGCTCATGAAAAGAAGTGAGTGGTGAGTCATCAAATTACTCATCACTCACCGCTCACCGCTCATCGCTCATCACTCATCGCTCATCACTCATC
>JADGNH010000136.1 GCA_017883605.1 Methanobacteriaceae archaeon | reverse complement strand
AACTGCAAATGAACTCTTTACCAGGATGGATACTGAAACGTTCTGCCTCACTATGGACATGGTTTTCCTGCTTAATCTGATTAAATAATCCACCTTTGAGAGGTCATCCTGCATTAAGGCAATATCTGCAGTTTCTATAGCCACATCAGAACCAGCAGCACCCATGGCTATACCTATGTTGGCCCTTGCCAGGGCCGGGGCGTCGTTAACTCCATCACCCACCATGGCCACGTGTTCATGCTCTTTTGATAATTCCTCTATAATTTTCACTTTATCTTCTGGCAAAAGATCTGCATAGTATTGTTCAATACCAATAGAAGATGAAACCGCCCTGGCGGTATTCTGGTTATCACCGGTTAACATGGCTGTTTGAATATCCATCCCCTTGAGCAGATCAATGGTATTAAGAGATGAATCCCGTATCTGATCCCTCAATCCAATAAAGCCAATAATATGGTCCTGGTTACCCACCAACACCACAGTCTTGCCCTTACCCTCTAATCTTCCAATTATCTCGGCAGAATAACCTCCATCAAGGGATTCGGCAGGAAAATCTCCACCAGGAGATGGGGAAGAATAACCTCCATCAGGAGACATGCTAATTTTCCCCACATAGAATGTTTTATCATCAATTTTGCCCTTGATGCCCTGGCCGGTGATGGATCTGAACTCTGTGACCTTTTTTAAGGGAATTTTATCTTTTAGAGCATTATTTACTATTGGCTCGGCAAGGGGGTGTTTAGACCGGGACTCTAAAGAAGCTGCAATCTCCAGGATCTCAGCCGGGGAATATTTATTGGCGCTGATGATATCGGTTACCTCCAGCTCACCCTTAGTCAGGGTCCCTGTTTTATCAAAGACCATAAAACGGATTTTTCCCATTTCTTCTATATATTCACTGCCCTTTATTAAAACACCTTTCCTGGTAGCGGATGTGATTGCTGATACCATTGAAACTGGGGTGGATATGGCCAGGGCGCAGGGACAGGAAATTACCAGCAAAACCAGTGCCCTATAAAACCATTCCTCCCAGGACAATCCAAAAATCAAAGGTGGAATAGCTGCCACCAGGGCTGCCAGCAATATTACCACTGGAGTGTAGTATGAGGCGAATTTTTCAATGAATGCTTCGGTTTTTGATTTTCTTTTTTGTGACTGTTTCACCAGTTCTATGATTTTAGAGATTACTGTTTCATCAGATTTTTTGGTTACCTTTATCTCCAGATATCCTTCCTGGTTGACGGTGCCGGCAAAAACTTCGCTATTCACGGTTTTTGTGACGGGTATGCTTTCTCCGGTGATGTTGGCCTGATCAACTGTAGAGGTGCCTTCCACCACCACCCCATCCAGGGGTATTTTCTCTCCGGGCTTAACCACTACTATATCATCCACATCTACCGCATGGGCATGGACTTCCACATTTTTATCCTTCTTTTTCAGAGTCGCTGTCTCCGGAGCGAGTTTCAACAGTGCACCTATTGATTTTCTGGATCTCTCCGCCGCATACTCCTCTAAAAATTCAGCGATGAAGAATAAGAAGATAACTGATGCTCCTTCCTCTCCGTGCCCTATTAAAAAGGCACCCAGAGCTGCAATGGTGATCAGTAGACTAATGCTGAATTTGCCCCTTAAAAGGGTTAATAACCCCTTTTTCATTATTTCATAACCAGAAATAGCTGCAACAGTTAGAAATAGGATTTCCGCTATTAATTTTTGGCTGGTGAAAATATCCAGATATAGACCCAGACCCAGTATTAAAGCTGAGCTGACCATAATTGCCAGGGAAATCTTTATCCATGCCGGGTTTTCTTCTCCAACAGGCCCTTCTATAGAACAGTGCGGGCATAAATCTGTTTTAGAGGTGTTATCTGTTTTAGAAATGTTATCAGCTTTAGAGGTGTTACTCCTTTGCATGCTCAGATCCCATTTTTATCAATTCCATGACATGCTCATCTGAGAGGGAATAGTAGGCCATTTTCCCCTCCTTCCTGAATTTAACCAGGTTTCTCTCCCTCAACAGTCGAAGTTGATGGGACACGGCAGAATCCTTCATTTCCAGTATAGCGGCAAGGTCACAGACACAGAGCTCCCTCTGGGATAGCGCGTACAGAATTTTCACCCGGGTAGGATCGCTGATGATTTTAAAATCTCCGGCTATTTTCTGAAAATCTTCTTCAGTGAGCATTTTGGATTTAACTTCCAAAACAGAGTTTTCATGAATACATCTGATTTCACAAACATCTTCTCTCTTCATATGAACAGATGTTCAATTAAACATATATAAAGTTTTGGTGTGATACACTAACTATATTTTATTTTGCATTTTTAGTAGTAGACCAATATTTAAAAAATCATTCAGGGGGTAAAACTTCAAAGAACAATTCTTTAAAATCCTCTAATAGTTCTTTTGGGAAGTGTAAACCGACACAGATCACTAAAAT
This sequence comes from Methanobacteriaceae archaeon, assembly GCA_017883605.1. Taxonomy (GTDB): domain Archaea; phylum Methanobacteriota; class Methanobacteria; order Methanobacteriales; family Methanobacteriaceae; genus Methanobacterium_A. Next base: position 2,530 of record JADGNH010000136.1, on the reverse strand, counting down.
ACCAGTTCCCTCAAAAGCATCTTCATTATTTGGGTCGTTTATGACTTCTTCATCAAAAACTAAAGTTACTTTAGCTTTTTCTTGAAGAAAATTCCACAGAGTTTCACGTTTATAGCCAGCGCCATTTATTACAATGTTATTACGCAATGCTAATTGTAAAAATCCTTTCCAATCATCAAAATCACAAAACTCAATCCATATCGACCCATTAACATCAATACACGAATTGCAAGTATCAATCTCCCAATGAAAGAAATTTTCAATAATATCCTCCAATCCCTTATCCACTGAAAAATGGAAATCATCGTTAATTTTAACTTCTACCTGTTTATGTTTGTTCATAATTACACCAATTGACAATATGATGAATATAATGCCATTTTTAAACTTACATTATATATTTTATTTCATACCCATTTAATTTGTAGGACTAAAATAACTGCATCAAAATTAATATATGCTTTATAAACTTCCTTTATCAAAATCAGGATTATTAGTTAGTTTTTTTATAAGAATAAGAAATAAATAAAACTAATAAATATAAAGGTTAGATATATATTAAAATCATAATGTTCAATTTAAAATTCTTTCGGGTTTTACATGGCTTAAAATACAATTTAATAATAAATTTTAATAATAAAATAAATTTAAATTAATCAAATTAACCCATTATCAATTCAACTTTTAGGAGTGATCACAAGTGGCTGAGGTATCATCAAAGGAACTTTACGAGGTTAAAAGAACCCTTAAAGAACTCTCCGATAAGAAGGGGCGGGGTACAGAACTTGTATCAGTCTATATACCCCCAGATCGGCAGATAAGCGACGTGGTAAAACACATGAGGGAGGAGCTGAGCCAGAGCGCCAACATAAAGAGCAAGCAGACCAAAAAGAATGTGCAGTCCGCTATTGAGGTTATCATGCAGAGGATGAAACTCTTTCCCAAACCGCCGGAGAATGGTCTGGTCTTATTTGTGGGAATGATACCCCGGGGAGGGCCGGGCACCGAGAAGATGGAGACCTACGTCTTCGAACCGCCGGAACCGGTGCAGACCTATGTCTACCACTGCGACTCAGCTTTCTTTCTGAAACCCCTGCAGGAGATCCTGGAAGAGAAGGATGTCTACGGCCTGGCTGTCCTGGACCGGAAGGAGGCCACCATAGCCATACTACGGGGTAAGAGAATAGATATCGTGAAAAAACTCACCAGCGGTGTACCGGGTAAGCATAAGGCCGGCGGACAGTCCCAGCGGAGGTTCGACCGTCTGATAGATCTGGCAGCCCACGAATTCAAAAAAAGAATAGGAGACCATATGAACGAAGCCTTCCTTTCTGTTCCAGACCTTAAAGGAGTTATAATCGGCGGCCCAGGCTATACCAAAGAAGAGTTTGTGGATGGGGACTACCTGCACCACGAGATAAAAAACAAAATAATAACCACTGTAGACACCTCCTACACCGGTGAATTTGGTATCCGGGAGGTTATGGACAAGTCCATGGATGTACTCGCCGAAATCGATGTTATGCGGGAGAAGAAGCTGGTACAGAAATTTTTGCATGAGCTGGTAGACGATGATGGGCTGGCATCTTATGGAGAAGCTGAAGTAAGACGTTACCTCGCAATGGGTGCCGTAGAAGTCGTGCTACTCTCAGAAGATCTTAAATCCAAACGTCTAATTTATCAATGCACATCCTGCGGCTCTCAGGAAGAAAAAACCACTAAAAAAGAGGTGGTACCGGAAGAAGTTTCCTGTCCCGGCTGTGGTGAGAAGATGAAGTTTGAAAGCGAGAGAGACGTGATAGATGACCTGGTGGAGATGGCTGAAGAGATAGGGTCAGAGGTGGAGATCATTTCCACTGAAACCGAGGAAGGAATACAGCTTTTAAGGGCTTTTGGAGGTATTGCAGCCATATTAAGGTACCGGCCTTGATGGGTTAAGATTTGAATACCTTTAATGGGGCAAAATTGAATACTTAAACGGGTTAAAAATTGGATAATAAGATTTGTTTTTTAGTATTAAGAGGTTAGTCTCTGAATTAAATGTATTGCATTTATATACTTTGACCAACAAAATATGGAAAAATATTTAACCTGCACTTAAATGAGTTCGTCAGGTTCAAACTTTTAGAAACTTTGTATAGGTGATTTTTATGCTATCAAAAGCCTAACCTGGGCTTTAAACGTGGTTAGTGGCTATCCGTACCTTTTAAAACTTAAATATAATTCAGCGGAGAGTGATAACCATGAGGGAAAATCCTCATTCTATTTACTACTTAATCCCGCTACTATTAACTGTTCTAATTTTAACCATACCAACATCGGAGGCGGTTAATATAAGCGGATATTTCCAGCCATCTGGAATGTACGGCGGACATTCAGGATATTATAGCTGGGAAAACTACTGCCCTTTATGCGGGGATTATGGAACTCTGGCAGACAACCCTAAAGGAGTTCCAGAAGGTGAGATCACCTGTTTAAGTTGCAGCGCAGATTATGATGGCTGTACTGGCCTGGACAAATGGGAAGGCGG
>JADGNH010000034.1 GCA_017883605.1 Methanobacteriaceae archaeon | reverse complement strand
TGACTTCCCTTTCAAAGTCATTGGTTATCCTCATTGCGGCTCAGAAAAGGATCTTCCATTCCTAATATCAAAAACAGAAAATAAAAAATACGTGGAAAAATTACCTCAGATCAAGTCAGAAGCCACCATTTTAACTGGTGCGTTGGCTGCGCCTTTTTTGAAAAAAATATTTGGAATGATTGATGAATCCCGACTGGTTAACGTGATTGGTGTAAATAAGGAAATTGCAGATTTAATTACCCTTGAAGATCTGAAGTCCCTGAATCTAGATGAAATAAAAGAAAACGTCATAATTCCCAGTGGGGCACTGGTCCATGATAAACAAGCCGAAAAAATTTTAGTTAAAGATGGTAAACAGAGAACAATAATTAGAGGTCCTTACGTCTTAACCCAGCCTTACTTTGAAGAAAGTCGGCTTGACAAAGAAGAATTAATCCAATATGAATTGAAATCCTTTAAGGAGTTAATAGAAAAAATCAATTCTTTTAGGACAGTACCCTAATCTAGAAAAATAAAAAAAGAAATTTAAGAAAATAGAAAAAAAATAAAAAGTTATACTTTTTATTCCCATCTACATCATAGGGGGCATTCCACCCATTCCACCCATTCCTGGGGGCATGCCTTCCATGTCCGGTTCTCTGGCTTTGGTGGAGGCGATCATGTCATCGATCCTGAGGATCATCTCTGCAGCTTCTGCCGCGGATTGGATGGCCTGTTTTTTCACCCGGTGGGGTTCGATTACCCTGCTGACTTTCATGTTGGTAACTTTTCCCTCGAAAATATTAATTCCCATGTAAGGGGAGTTCTCCTGGGCAGCCCTTATATCCACCAGTGTGTCTATACTGTCAAGACCGGCGTTTTCTGCCAGGGTTTTTGGTATAATTTCCAGTGCATCTGCAAATGCAGCTACTGCCAGTTGTTCTCTTCCACTTATGGTGTCAGCGTAGTCTCGGAGGCCTTTGGAAATAGCCATTTCTGCTGCTCCACCGCCGGCAACCACTTTACCGTCTTCAACTGTGGCAGATACCACACCTATGGCGTCGTCTACGGCTCTTTCCACTTCTTCTGCTACATGTTTGGTGCTTCCTCTAAGTATTATGGACACTGCTTTGGGGTCGTGGCATTCTTCAACGAATATTAGTACTTCGTCGAATATTTTCTTCTCATAAACCATTCCTGCTTCACCCAGATCTTCTGGTTTAAGATCTTCAATGTTGGTGGCCAGATTGGCTCCGGTGGCCTTTTCTAATCGTTCTATGTCGGATTTTCTCACCCTTTTAACTGCGAATACACCTTCCCGGGCCAGGTAGTGCTGGGCCAGGTCGTCGATTCCTTTCTGACAGAACAGTACGTTTGCTCCGGTGGCCAGGATCTTATCAACCATATCTTTGATCATGGCTTCTTCCTGTTCAATAAATGCCTGCATCTGGTTGGGATCGGTGAGTTTAATTTTTGCATCAGTTTCCAGGCTTTTTACTTCAACTGGATACTTGAGCAATGCTATTTTGGCATCCTGGACTTTTTTGGGCATGGAAGGGTCTAAACGGCCTTTGTCGATGACTACTCCATTTACTATCTGTGAATCTTCCACTGTGGCGCCCTGTATCCTATGGATGTTTATGTGGTCCTTATCCACTTCTCCATCTTCTTCAACCTGTTTCACCGCAGATACTATAAGCTCAGCTAAAGGTTGTCTGGCTTTTTCTGTGCCTTTACCGGTCATGGCGGTTATGGCCACTTCCAGTAGGGTGTCTCGATCATTTCTGTCAATGGCAATTTCGTTTAAGATTTCCTGAGCCTTTGCAGCGGCTCTGCGATATCCCATGGAAATTATGGTGGGATGTACATCCTGTTCCAGTAAGTCTTCTGCTTTTTTCAAGAGTTCCCCTGCAATAACCACTGCGGTGGTGGTTCCATCTCCCACTTCATCTTCCTGGGTTTTGGCCACTTCCACCAGCATTTTGGCTGCGGGGTGTTCTATGTCCATCTCCTTTAAGATGGTTACTCCGTCGTTGGTTACCACAATATCTCCCAGGGAATCTACCAGCATTTTGTCCATCCCCTTGGGACCTAAGGTAGTTCTGATGGTTTCTGCAAGAACTTTACCTGCCATTATATTCATTCTTTGAGCATCTCTTCCCAGAAGCCTTGAAGTACCTTCTGGTAGTATTAAAATTGGCTGGCCTTGTTGGCCTTGTCCACCTAACTGTGCCACATTATCATCTCCATTTATCTCTTTTTGTAATTTATCGATGGGTTAGAGGTTATATAAATAGTTTGTCATAATATTATAAACAGTCCCTAAGTTGGTTTAATGTTTATAAGCTTACTTTAAAAAAATTCTCAAAAAGATCTCTAAACCTATTCTATTATTAATATTAAATTATATCCATTTAAAAGTTTGGTTTTCTTAAATCTAGTCATAATTTCCCTTAACCCTCAGCTCATAATGGAAATCCCATAAAGATTTCCCTGTGACCTCAGAGCTTTTTAAATGATCCATTTGTTCTAAAAAGTCAGACCCGCCTTGATCCAAAGGGATCACTTTTTCTGGTTAAAATCAGCTATAGAATCATTTACCACCTTTATTATGGCATCAGGCAGACTTTCATAATCTCCCTCAATGACGTGGGGTATATTATCACAGTAAACAACCTCTAAACCCGCCTCCAAAGCGTCTTTAGTGGCCACGTCCACTGCTGCGGCCTTCAGCTCGGTGAGCATTACTTCTGCTTCACCAATATGTTTCTCAATATCCTTCTGAAGAAGAGGTCTGTTAGAAAGGTGTGGTGTGGTTCCAACAACCTTACAACCGTATTTACTTTCAAGATGTTCTATAAGAACGTTTTTTATGGAATCTGGGGCGGTGGTTGCAAAGAGAACTTTTTTATGGTCCACACTTTCTAGTGGTTTGGGCCGGAAAACCGTGGATATAACGGTTGCTTTGGGATTGATGCGATTTATAAACTTTTCAATGCTCTTAATTTTCTCTGGACTGGCCATTGGCTCTTCACACATGGTTATAATCACCAGATCAGCCAAGTTTATTCGGAAGGGTCCAAAGAATCTTTCAATATTAATAATAGGTTGGTTTGCACCCACCAGAACAATGTGTTTATCGGTCTTGATGGGGGGAATGGCTGCACCGCTTCCCTCTATAATTACAAAATCAGCTGCAACTTCATTGGCGAGCTGAGCTCCCTTTTTCATGTTGGTTATGAAAACATCACCCACCATACCTCCACCACATCTCCTACACCCTATAGTCAATATTCTGCTCATAAGGGCGTCTTCCCAGTGATCAGATGCTGCGTGAACCCCCTTGTTTGACTGTTCCATGAGAAATGCAGGGGTAATATCTATCAGGTCTCCCCTGACTATTTCAGGTTCTTCTGGGCCGCCTCTTCCCATGGCCACCACGCAGGGATTATACTGTTTTTTATGTATGATTCTGGCGGCAAATGCAGAAACAGCAGTTTTTCCTATTCTTTTACCGGTGCCCAATATTTTGACTGATGGTTTCTTTAAGACATCATGCTCCGAAAGAGGATAAAATTTAAAATCAGGTCCTTCATAGGGTACTCCCCTTTCAAGTACTATGGAAGCTATTTTAAATCTTTTAGAATAATCAACTATGGGTTCATCACTCAAATCCATTACCACATCGGCATGATATTGTTCTATAATTTCTCCAATGAGATTATAGGGGATTTTATGATGATCATCACCAAAATGAACCGGTCTTCCAAGTTTTTCTACAACTCCTTCATCAGAAGCTTCTCTCAACTTTTCGGTTCCACCTATAAAAACAACAGCTACTACTTCATTGTGCTCCAAACTATCCAGAGTGTCCAGTGCAGATTTTGTTACCGGCAAATAATGTTCACCATCAACTAAACATACCATTCTCCTCAATGCACTCATATCTCACACCTCTGCGTTTGAAGCATATAAAATGGTCTAAAATATAAAATGGTCTAAAAATTCTAGAGAATCTATATGATCTTCTATTAATACTCTTTTTTACATCGTTACTTTTTGGTATTTTACTGTCCCGTCGTCTTGGAATCTTATAAGCTCCTTCCTAGATCGCTTGACCAGTTCAGAAAGACCGTTAGGAACGTTGGGAGATGTGCTGCCATTATTAGTTGCTATCACCTCGGATATCGCACTTGACAATACAAAAATAGCGTGTTTGTGTTCTGCTTTAGTTCGGTGAATGTGGTGGGGACTTATATTAAGACAGAGATAATCTCTGCACTCACCTTTTACTTCATATTCATCATCTAGATATTTTAAAACATATACTAAAAATTGATGTAACTGTATGAGCTCATCTTTGTACATATCTACCAGACACCTACTTTTTAAGTAAATAAGGATTTTTTTAGCATGTTATATAAAGTTTAGTACCAAACCTATACAACTTAAAAAAAGTAATAAATGCCAGTAAATGGTTGTATACTAAGGTGTTCCATACCACTTTTAACATGCAATATACTATTGGGAATCATTGTGGATAAAGCTTTTGACCATTTATAAAAACATTTCGGATTGACATAACAAGACAGTTTAAAATTACATATATAAAGACAGTTCGGAAATTGACATATAAAAATACAGTTCGGAAAAATATCAATCATACAATATCACTAAAAAAATGAAAATCAATAAGCCATCACTAAAAAATGAATCAAAAAAAACCATCATTAAAGTAATATATTTAACCTGAAAGCAACAATTTTTAATTTTAAAGCAATTGATTAGTGATAAGATGAAGATCATCAAAATGAAAAACCTTAAAAATGAGGAGAGAAGGGAACTCTTAAAAAGGTCCCAGATCGACGCTTCCGGAGTCTTGGATACCGTCAGTAAGATAGTAGGTGATGTGCGTGAGAAGGGTGATCTGGCACTGCACTATTATACTGAAAAATTTGATGGAGTTAAACTGAACCGGCTTAAAGTGGGAGAAGAAGATATAAAGAACAGTTTCAGCCGGGTGGATGAGAAGGTTGTTGAAGCCCTAAAAAAGGCTGCAGAAAATATTGAAAAATTTCACAAAGCCCAGATACCTCCAGAATGGCTCTGTAACGTGGATGAAGGCGTTGTGGCCGGGCAGATTATACGTCCCCTGGAGAGTGTTGGATGTTACATACCTGGTGGGCGCGCTGTTTATCCTTCCACCATCCTCATGACCGTGATACCGGCCAAAATAGCCGGAGTATCCCGGGTTATCTGCTGCACCCCTCCGCTCAGGAATGGTAAAATAAAAGATGTGGTGCTGGCCGCTGCCAGTATCGCCGGGGCGGATGAAATCTACGCCGTTGGTGGGGCTCAGGCTATTGCTGCCATGGCCTACGGAACAGAAACCATATCTGCCGTCGATAAGATAGTGGGGCCGGGGAACGTGTTTGTCACCGCGGCCAAAAAACTGGTTTACGGTGATGTGGACATCGACTTCCCAGCAGGTCCCTCTGAAGTTCTTATAATTGCCGATGACACCGCCGAAACAGATTATATAGTTTTGGATATGCTGGCCCAGGCAGAACACGACCCAGAAGCAGCTTCTGTGCTGGTCACCACTTCAGAAAGGTTGGCAAAAAGTGTAAAAAAGGGAATTGAAGATGATGTCAAGTCTGCTAAAAGAAGGGAGATAATAGAGGAATCACTGAGAAAATACGGGATGATAATCCTGGTTGATTCTCTGGATGAAGCAGCAGAGTTCTCCAACCTCTACGCCCCTGAACACCTGTTGATCATGACTTCAAATCCAGATATAGTTCTTGATGATATAAATAATGCTGGATCAATATTTCTAGGGGAATTCACCCCAGTAGCTGCTGGGGACTATGGATCAGGACCTAACCACGTTCTCCCTACCTCCGGTTGTGCCCGATTCTATTCCGGACTTTCCACAGAATCCTTCCTCAAAAAACCCACCGTACAGAGACTATCCAGAAAAGGACTGGAGAACCTTAAAGAGATGGTTGTGACCCTGGCAGAGTATGAAGGACTTTACGCCCACGCAGAATCTTTTAAAAAACGTCTTCCAGATGATTAAGCTCAAATAAATTGAATTATGATTTAATTATTAATATCATCCTATGGACTAGTTATTTAAGCGGATTTAGCAGCAGATAAGCACTTAAATATAAATTTATTTAATAAAAATTAAAACATATATTTAATGAAATTTCAAAATTAAAAATAATAAAAATAACAATAAAAGCTGAAAATAAATTTTCAAAAAAAATTGGAATTTGAATAAAGCTCCGAATAATTTAATAAAGCTCTAAATACTTAGATAAAGCTCCAAATACTTGAATAAATCTCCAAAAATAATTTCAAAAAATGGAAATAATTGATATAAAAAAATGGAAATTGATAATAAGAATTAATAAAATAAATTTTCAAAAAAAACTGGAATAAGAAATTTGATAAATAAATAAAAAAATTTGATAACAAAAATCAATAAAAATTAAGATTATTAAATTTTTTTATTATACTTTTTAGAGGTGAATTACATTGACAGACTTATTAACAAACTGTAAAAGAACCCAATACTCAAAAGAAATAACACCCGACCTAAACGGGAAAGAAATAACTATAATGGGCTGGATACATGAAATGAGAGACCTGGGAGGAATCATATTCGTCCTTTTAAGGGATCGAGACGGTTTGATCCAGATAACTGCCCCCAGCAAAAAGATCTCCCCGGAACTCTTTGCAGATATCAGAAAGCTTAAAAAAGAGTCTGTACTGGCAGTAAAAGGCATGGTACAAGAATCTCCCAAGGCACCGGGAGGGGTGGAAATCATTCCCCTGGAATTCAAACTCCTGAACGAATCCAAGCTCCCCCTGCCGCTGGACACCACCGAAAAGGTAAGGGCCGAGATCGATACCCGACTGGACTCCAGATTTCTCGACCTTAGAAAACACAGTGTAAGTGCCATATTCAAAATAAAAAGCAGAATGCTCCATTCTGTAAGGGTTTTTCTGGAAAAAAATGGATTTATTGAGATAAACACCCCAAAACTGGTGGCCTCAGCAACAGAAGGCGGTACCGAACTTTTTCCCATAACCTACTTTGAACGGGAAGCATTTCTGGGGCAAAGCCCCCAGCTCTACAAGCAGATGATGATGGCATCTGGATTTGACCAGGTCTATGAAATAGCCCCCATATTCCGGGCAGAAGAACACGACACCATGAGACATTTAAATGAAGCCATATCCATAGACCTGGAGGCATCATTCTGCGACCATGAGGATGTGATGGAAATACTGGAAAACCTGGTGTCCACCGCCATCAGCGATGTGTCAGAACACTGCAAAGACGAGCTTAAAACGCTGAATGTTGACCTGAAGATACCTAAAACACCATTTGAAAGAATTGACTACGATGATGTGGTGGATATGGTAAACTCCCAGGGAGTTCTCTTAACACACGGCGAAGACCTCTCCCGTGCAGCTGAAAAGGCCATGGGCCAGTTAATGGAAGGTTACTATTTTATTACCGGATGGCCCACTGACATAAAACCATTCTACGTAATGCCCAACAAAGATGACCCTAAAAAAAGCTGTGCCTTTGACCTGATGTACAAAGACCTTGAAATATCCTCAGGAGCCATGCGAGTTCACCAGCACGACCTGCTGGTAGAACGGATGAAAAAAAAGGGATTAAACCCTGATTCATTTAACCGATATCTTGCAGCCTTTGAATACGGCATGCCCCCCCATGCAGGTTGGGGATTGGGTGCAGAAAGATTCACCATGTGCCTGACCGGAGTCAAAAACATCCGGGAAACCGTGCTCTTCCCCAGGGATCGGAGAAGACTTACCCCATAGCTCAACATTTCAACCTTTTAAAAAAAGGTTGAACAATATTATTTATATGTGATACAAAAAAGGAGATCAATCCCAGGCCATGAAATCCATGCTGGTACCGGGGATCTTTTTTGCCGGGGAAATTGGAGGTTACAATTTATAACAGGCCTTTCTACCGGCTATCTTGCCGGTAAAAGCACTGCATTCCATTAAAATGTTCAAAGGATCAAAATTATCGATTTTAGAAGACCCATTTATCTATTTATTTTATTCACATTACTACTTTTTAATTTTCACATATTCTTCAACAGCCCTTGATCCAAAGTAGAAGATAATTATTGCACCTACTATCCAGGTGAAATTGGTTAAAATGGTTTTCACCGTTTCTCCCTGGGTTACAGTAATTCCTCCAAAGGTTACCAGAGGAACTAAGACAAAGTATAATACTACAAAAGAGCCGGTGAGAGCTTTCCGTATCTCCCCGGTGTCGAAGGGTGAGGAGCCTGACATATAATTTACAATAAGCAGTATGCCAAAGAAAGTGATTACACCCATAGCAATGAATATCCACTGAACAGGTATGCCCATAGTAATTACCAGAAGCGGCACTATAAGCAGATCTACAACTGCCAGAAAACTGATCATTATAAGGGTTCTGGACCATTCTCTACTACGCTTATTCGAAATCTGCCTTTTTAAATTATTTTTCTCCTTTAAGACCTTTGTTCTATCTTTGTCAAGCCATTCAACCCTCTTTTCAAGTTTTTCGTTCAAATCTTCCAGTCTTTGAATTTTTTCCTGATCCAGCTTCTTGATCTGCTCCTCTAATTCATACCTTTCCTTACAGAGCTCTAAAATGTCCTCTTTTAAATCCTCTTTTTCCGTGTCTGGCAACTTTTAGCCCCCTCTGATTGAGAAGAATTTAGCCCTCTATTTTTATATCAAATATGTTATTTAACTTTAATAATATATTAAAGTTACCAATCTCCCTTTAAAAAATGCATGAAATAGAAATTTTTATAATACCTTTATGTGAATAAAAAAAATTAAGAGCGTTTTACTATGATCAAAATAGTTTACGATATCAAAATTTACAGGGAAGTCTTAAAAGATATCATTAAGACAGATGATGTGGTGGTGGAGCTGGGATGTCATGTGGGTAAATCAACGGAGATCATAGCCAATCTATCCCCTCAGGGAAAGATAATCTCCCTGGACAAAAGCCCTGAATCTTTAGGGGCAATGGAAGCCCTTATGGAGAAGCACTCCCAACTAGAATTCATGGAAGGGGATGTGAGACTCCACGAAACTTTGGAGGATGTGGCAAAAAAGATAGAAAGGTGTGATATATTATCAGTGGATCTGGGAGGGGGTTATCATCCTGACACCACTTTCAAAGTCTTTTTTATCTGGTCATCCACTTTAAAACCACGGGACACCATCATAAGAAATCGGGGTCTTTTAGATTTTGTTCAATCCTCATCCACCCAGGAAATTATGGAATCTAAAAGGGGATGGCTAGAATCTTCGGGAGATGATGGTATCCCAAAAAGATTAAAGGAACTTAAAATGTGGTCCACCCGATTGTAGAAATTTTATAAATTTTCCATTTTTCGTTTAAAAACACCCTCATCCCACACTTACTAAGCTTCCTCAAATGAGTTTTAGGGATGATTTTTCCGCTAAACCACAGTATTTCTTGAACTTTGAGCTTTTATTTTTTTTGAGTGCCAGTTTAAGTCTACATCCCGATAATGTCATGGAATAGGGATCATTTTTTATATTGGTAAGATTAAATTTTATTTAGGATATTGTATTAGTAATATAAATTTTTACAAATTTGTAATACAATGGTCACAGACCAGGTGAGGGTGTTAATGATAGGGAAGAAAATCAGGATTGAAAGGATACTAAACCGGAAAACAGGAAGAAGTGTTATCGTGCCCATGGACCACGGGGTTTCCATAGGTCCGGTGGCAGGTATAATTAAGATGGCAGAGACCATTGACGAGACGGCAAGTGGCGGTGCCAATGCAGTTTTGATGCACAAGGGGATGGTTGGAAGCGGTCATAGGGGATACGGGAGAGATATTGGTCTTATAATACATCTTTCAGCCAGCACATCCCTGGGCCCTGATCCAGACCATAAGGTGCAGGTAACCTCGGTGGAGAAGGCCATAAAACTGGGTGCAGATGCCGTATCTGTACATGTGAACGTTGGATCAAAAAAAGAACCTGAAATGCTGGCGAAACTGGGGACCACCTCCGAGATCTGCGATGACTGGGGCATGCCCCTCATAGCCATGATGTACCCTCGGGGAGAAAAGATCCCTGATGAACACGACGCATCTGTGGTAAAACTGGCAGCCAGGGCCGGAGCAGAACTGGGAGCAGACATAATAAAAACCAACTACACCGGAGACCCGGAAACCTTCCAGGAAGTTATAGACGGATGTCCAGTACCACTGGTCATAGCCGGAGGCCCACGGGTAGAAACCGACCGCGAACTTTTGGAAATGGTTAAAAACTCGGTTGATGTGGGTGGGGCTGGTGTAGCCATAGGCAGGAACATATTCCAGGCTGTATCCCCCCAGAAAACAACCAGAGCCATTTCAGAGATAGTTCACAACAACATGGAAGTGGAAGAAGCTCTCAAAATAATTAAAGGATGAAAATTCTTTAAAATATGAAATTCTTATTAGGATGAAAATTTCTTAAAAAACCTAAAGGACGAAATTTTCCTAATGGAATGAAAATTTCTAAAAGATCTTAATGAAAAAAATTTTTTTAAAGGACAAAAATTTGAAATTTAGAAGGTCTAAAAAATGAAATTTGCATGGATAATGGCAGAGGGCATGGAATGGGATAAAAAAAAGAATTTCATAACCACCGCCCTGGAATCTGGTATAGACCATATCGTGGACTTCACCGATGTGGGTAACATAAAACGGCTGGGAAACGTCACCTTAATCTCAGATATGGAAGGTTCAGACATCACACTAGTGGGTAGAAACAGCGAAGGAGATAGCACCATTTCTCTGCCTGAAGATATCAGGGAATCAAAGGATCTAACAACCATCAGAAGACTTAAAAGAAAAGAAAAACCAGTGGCAGCCTATGTGGAGATCACCAGTAAAAAGCATGAACAACTGGCATCTCAGCTGGGAAAAATCGCAGATTACCTGATCCTCCTGGGCCGTGACTGGAAGGTAATCCCACTGGAGAACATCATTGCAGAACTCCAAAAAGAGGATGTTAAACTAATAGCCACTGTTTCCGATTATGAAGAGGCTAAGCTGGCCCTGGAAACCCTGGAATATGGGACAGAGGGAGTACTGCTCTGTCCTAAGGATATCTCCCAGATAAAAAAGGTTGCAGAACTGGTGGAAAGGGTGGACTCTGAAAGCTACCTCTTAAAACCTGCCACCATAACCCAGGTGGAACCGGTGGGTTCCGGGGACCGGGTATGCGTTGACACCTGCTCCATGATGAAATTGGGAGAGGGCATGCTAATTGGATCCTACTCCAAAGGGTTGTTTTTGGTGCACAGCGAATCCATGGAAAGTGAATATGTGGCTTCCAGACCCTTCCGAGTGAATGCTGGTCCGGTCCACGCCTACATTATGACTCCCAACAACAAAACCAAGTACCTCTCAGAGATCCAGACCGGAGATGAGGTCCTGACTGTAGATAAGGACGGTAAAACCAAGACAGCAATTGTGGGACGGGTTAAAATTGAGAAAAGACCGTTGATGCTGGTGGAAGCCGAATATAACGGCGTGACACTGAGGACTCTGCTTCAAAACGCTGAAACCATAAGGCTGGTTAAAGAGGATGGATCGCCAATTTCAGTGGCCGAGCTAAAAGTAGGAGATAAAATTATGGTATACCTGGACCCCGGAGCCCGGCACTTTGGAATGGCCATTGAAGAGACTATAATCGAAAAATAACTACTATCAACAGAAAATACCACCCATAATTAAAAAATAACCATCATAATTTAAAATAAAGCAATATCATTAAAAAATAAACCTATCATCGGATGGTTTTGGAATGTCTGGATACCAGGTGAAAATTATAAGTCCCCAGAAAAAGGATGACCTCTTCCCGGGACTGGTAAATAAAGTCAGATTTGAAAGAAAAGCAAATATACACGGGGCATGTGTTAAACTCTTAACTGACAGCCAGGACTTTAAGGAAGAATGGGAAGACAACTTTAAATTCATGAACGATGATATAAGACCCCATGCAAAAATATTCTCAGTAGCGGATGGCGGGGAATTTGAGGTGATGTATGAACCCCTCTCCAAAACCTGCATAATAAAAAACTGTGATTACTACGGCTGGATCAAGAGCATTGCTCTGGCCGCTATCTCCGACTTTTTTGAGGAGTACCATTCTGAACACCGGCGGTACTCGGTGCACGGATCTGTGGTGGACTACTCGGGCCATGGCCTGGCCATTATAGGGCCTCCCGGTACTGGAAAGACCACCCTAACCTACGGCCTCCTGCAGGATGATGGTTTCAGCTACATATCCGATGACTGGTTTTTCACCCGGCTCTTTGAAAATGGGGTAATGGTTTATTCATCAGAGAAAAATTCATACATCAGGGATGATATAACAGAGGTATGGAAAAGCTTTGAAGATGAACTGCGCCGGGTTAAACTGGACGGTAAAGGTCGTGGAATTGCCGATGTTAATGCCCTATTTGAAGGACGTATCCGGGAAAGTTCCGCGCTTAAAACCATTGTTCTCCTGGAAAGAGAAGGCCAAAATCCACCATTCAGAAAATTAGATGCATCTGACGCTTTAAAATATATAGTGGATAAGGATTTCTGCAATCCCCACCAGCTGATCCGGGATGAGAGAAAATTTAAGCTAAGAAAAGAATTTTTTGGGGAATTATTCTCAAAATTAGATGTTCATATTTTGAATACCATAGAAAAACCGGAGGAGAGTCTTGACCGGATAAAAGATCTGGGGATAGGTTAACCAAATAGGATTAAGGCAGGGTTAACCAAATAGGATTAAGGCAGGGTTAACCAAATAGAATTATGGATGGGGTGATGTTATGAGGGCCTTTTTAGCTGTAGATGTAGATAAAAAACTGGTAAATGAGATTTCAGAAGTCCAAAAGAAGTTTACGGATGCAAATGCTCAACTTAAGTTTGTAGAGCCGGAAAACCTGCATTTTACCTTCAAGTTCTTCGGCGATATCTCCCTGGAGAAGTCAGAAGAGATCATAGATGTTGTCCAAAAAAAGATAGACAATTACAAGCCCTTCCAGATAAATATCAGGGGAATGGGTGTTTTTCCACATATGGGATATATAAGGGTGATATGGGTCGGTGTAGAACAGGCTGAAGCCTTCTCCCAGATGCTGAAGGATTTTGATGAAACATTTATTAAAATGGGTTTCAAAAAAGAGAAGAGTTATGATCCCCACCTCACCATAGTAAGGGTAAAGGGAGCCCAGAACAAGGAAGCACTGACCTCTCTAATCAAAGAACTGGAAGAGGTGGAAATCGGAGAGATGATGGTGGAAAAACTGGTGCTTAAAGAAAGCGAACTCACACCAGCCGGGCCCATCTACACCAATCTGAAGGAATTTGAACTTAAATAACAGCCAATTTATTAATTTAAGTAGTAAATAAATTTTATATCTAATTTGAGTACTAAATAAGCTTTATATTTAATTTAAATACTAAATAAGCTTTATATTTAATTTAAGTACTAACTAAATTTTATTAATCGACTTAATCTCATATTATTTCCTATTTTAACCAGGTGACGCTTTTGACTGAAATAAATTTTGATAAAATATTAGAGGACATAAAACCCTCGGCAGCTGAAGTTGAAAAGGTGAAATTGCTGTCCAATGGTCTGATCAACATAATAGATGGTTTGGCAGTAGAAAATGGAATAAATGCAGAGGCCATGCTGGTGGGTTCTGTGGCCAAGGGGACCTGGCTCTCGGGTAAAGCCGTGAAAGATAATGCCGACATAGATTTACTGATAAAATTCCCCTTAACCACCTCCTTAAATGATCTCAAACGTTGCGGACTTTTTCTAGGCGAGAAATGTATCGAAATGGTTAAAGGCTATGCTGAGAAGAGATATGCCTCACACCCCTATGTAACTGGCCATATAGATGGATATGACATCGATTTTGTCCCCTGTTATTCCATAAAAGATGCCAGGCAGCTTAAATCAGCAGTGGACCGCACCCTGCTGCACACCCTATACATCCAGAATAAACTGAAAAACGAAAAGAAAGATGAAGTCCGTCTTTTGAAAAAATTCATGGAAAGCGTGGGCACCTATGGATCCGAATTCAAAGTAGGCGGTTTTGCCGGATACCTCTGCGAACTCCTAATCCTCTATTACGGGTCATTCCAGGACGTCCTGAATGCTGCGGCAACCCGGTGGCACCCCCACTACCAGATAGACTTGGAAAAATACGGGACTGCAGAACTTTTCAAAGAGCCCCTGGTGGTGGTTGATCCGGTGGATAAAAAAAGAAATGTGGCCGCTCCCCTAACCCAGCAGAAGATGTCAGAATTCATGGTGGCAGCTTATAACTTTACCAAAAACCCATCACAAGAATATTTCTACCCCAAAAAAGTTGAACACGATTTAAATCTTATAAAAGAGGAATTCAAAAAAAGAGGAACCCATACCGTCCTCCTGATCTTCAAGCCACCCTCTATACCGGCAGATGCGATATATCCCCAGATCAAAAAAACCGAAAATTCTCTGGTGAATCTCTCAGAAAGGGAAGATTTCAAAGTTTTTGGAAGCGATTTCTGGACCGATGAAAAGAAAAAAGTTATAATACTCCTGGAATTTGATACCTGGAAACTTCCCACCATAAAAAAACATTCAGGACCTTTTGTATGGTCCAAAAACCATCAGGATAAATTTTTAAATAAATATAAAGAGAAAGCCTGGATTGAAAACGACCGCTGGGTGGTGGGAGTTCAAAGAAAGCATGAAGAGGTACAATCACTGATTGAAACCGCCCTTACCCGGGGAAAGATAGGCTACCTCCGATTTGGGAAGCATTTAAAAAATGAAATTTTGAAGAAATATGAAATGATGGATCTAATGGAATTTTTAGAATCAGAAGAAGTTGGAGATGATGTTTTAGGGTTCCTTTACCATTATCTACATGGAAGTGAGCTTTTGTGGAGGTAAATCCTGGAATAAATTCTTTTATTTAAATCTTTTTAAATTCCTTATCATAAATATCTTTAAATTTTGTTAAATTAATTTTTTTTAAATTCGTTAATATTTCAAATCCTCCCTCTCATTCACAAACTTT
>JADGNH010000135.1 GCA_017883605.1 Methanobacteriaceae archaeon | reverse complement strand
ATCCACTCCCATCTGATAAGCTGCATAAAAGGATTCAAAAAGCAGTGCAGCCACCCCCTTGGTATAGGCACTCCTGAGCATTTTGATAGCCGATGCCTGACCCACATCATTCCCTATCACGATGATATTCAACCCATACCCGTTAAGCTTTGCAAAATAATGGGCGCAATCTCCTGAGGCAATGATTTGAACTTTAGATCCCTTTCTTCTCACGCCCCCCATTAGGGAGGCATCCACAATTTTATTGTTTTCAATGAATCCCAGGGCTTTTTTCACAGTTTCCGGTGAAACGTTGTTTACATCAACGTAAACCCCTTCACAATAGCTTCCTACCTCCCGGGCAATTTCAACCGCCTTTGACGGCACCACGGATGAGATCAAAATATCAGAAACTCTGGCAACATCAGTGTTGTTTCTGCACAGGTTTACTCCAGCTTCTTCTGCAAGATTTTTTGTTCTGGAGCTCCTGCCCCGTACACAAGTATACACATCCGCCCCGCCGTCTTTAAGACCTTTAGATAGTGTTGATGCTACTTCTCCGAAGCCTAAAAATCCAACTTTCATGAGATCACGTCTAAATCAAGTTTTTTATTGAATATAAATATTCTTTTATTGAATACACATCTATTTTTGAAATTCATTGAGATATTACATTCTATTTGAATTCCGATTGAAATCTGTCAACCTTTATTGAATTGGTTAAGCAAAGGATATTATTAGATCATCTTAAATAAGTCCTGTAAGCAAGTAAATCCCTGCAATTACGATTATTATTCCAGAAAATATTCTTATCCACTCCGAATATCTCATAATTCCCTTAAACTTAATTTTAGATGCCAGAAAGGCTATGACCAATAAGGAAAGCGTAAATCCCGCTGCAAATAAGGTCATATTAAACAGGCTGTACATCCAGTTCCCTGTAGATGCACTATAGGCTGCTATAGCCACTATGTACGGGCCGTAACATGGGGACCACGCCAGGCAGGTGAAAAATCCCATTAAAAAGGACCCTAAAATAGTGTTGTCATATTTTGGTTTGTAGGAAAACTTAAAAACATTTTTGTTTATGATAAAGAATATGCCCACTGCAATTATGATTAAAGCCGCTGCTATACGGAAGTATAAAAGGTAGTGGTTTATTGCCGCTGTAAACAGCACAGTGAACATGGTTAAACCTGTGAAAACTAAGAAAAATCCCACCAAAAATGAAAGGGTCTCTGAAGTTTTCCGGTTAAGGAGGGAATATCCCACCACTATGGGAATTAGCGGCAAAACACATGGTGATATTACAGATGCTACTCCCGCAGAAAATGAAAGTAAAAATCCCACATCCATATTGTTCCCTTCAAAGCTGATTTGACAGTAATAAACCCCAAATTAAAGCCCATTTAAATAGTACATCCCAATTCAAAGTTGATTTAACATCTGTTCAGGTGTTACATATCCTGTAATTCTCTTTATTTCCTGTCCATTGGAGTTTAAAATCACCATGGTAGGGAGTCCATAAACCTGATACTGGGATGCTAGGGCAGGGTTTTGATCGGTGTTGATCTTTACCAGCACATATTTTTGAGCGAGTATTGCTGAAACTTTAGGATCAGGGAAGGTATTTTTATCAAGCTCTTTGCAGTAAGGACACCAATCAGCATAAAAATCTATAAAAACTTGTTTGTTGGTCTTTTGAGCTTCCTGAAGTGCTGGGTTGATGTCGGTGTACCATTTCAAATTTACTGTTTGACTTTGGGAGTCGTTATTATTCTGGGAACTGGATACAGCGTAAATTACCAAAACTGCGGCTATCACTATTCCCAAAATTAAAAGAAGTTTTTTCATGCCTTCTTATCCCCTGTTTTAATTATCTTTTAATCTGATAATCCGTTCTTAAATCCATGTTTAATCTAATAATCCTTTCCTTAAAATCCCTGATATCAAATTTCCAGAGATCACATCTTTAAAACCACATTATCGCCTTCTTTAACGCCAATATCCCTTGCAACAGGCTGACACTTAGCATTTAAGAGGCAAAATACCGGTTTATCTCCTAAATCCATCTCATCCAGGCCTTCGTAGTTACCCAGACCCTTGGCTATGACCAGATCTGCTTTCTTTAGAGTCTCTTTAAATTCCTCCGATAGGTCACCGTATATAACCCCAATGGAGTCCGTACCGGTTGAAATAAGTTCTGCCACATCATCTAAACCTATTTCCAGGGCATCACTGATACAGGCATCGTTAAGGATAGGTTTCTCCTTCAAAGCCACTTTAACGGTGACGTCATAGTCTTTAAGCTTTTCTATGAGTAGTTTGTCGAAAACTATTTCTCCAATATTATCCGCCAGATATAATACATTACCTGTTGCCTTAAGCTCTTCTTCAAGTTTATCTGAGTGATTCAAAGCCAGATCTTTTTTCATGGTGAGGATTATCTGGCTTTCCATGTCAAAGTCCAATCCCAGGGCACCGAAATCAATCAAATTTCCTGCGATAGCGGCTTTTAAGTAGCTTTCCAGGTTATTACCCTTTTCTTGAATAATTTTTTCTATTTTAGGAAGGAATTTAAGGGCGATCTGGTTTGATTTTTTCCTCTGCTCCTGGTAAGGGTCGCTGTTACCGGTTTCTTCTTTTATGGTCCGATGGATCTTGGTGCCTATTTCATTGGCAGCGGCTCCCTGGCGGAATCTTTCCCCTAAGATTTTGGTTATCTTTTCTGTAACCTCCATTTTCATCTGGTCATCTGAAGTTGCCAGATCCAGTGCTTCCCGGGCCTGTCTCAGGAAACATGCTGCGCATTCATAGTGAACTTTCATTTTATCTCCTAAATTTTCAAGCGATTTTAAAGAAATTTAAAAATATTTAATGAGTATTGAAAATATTAAACTGAACAATTTGGAAATGGGTTTAAACTAAATAATTAGGAATGGGAGATAGACAGAGGATTAAAACCGCCAGCGCCAAAACTGCGATGATCTTACGACCTCTGCTCAACTTTGAAACATTGTCCAGGGCCCCGGGATGCTTTTTGGACATGAATAAGATGAAGATCATGAGGATGGCCATGGGTATCCATCCCAGGATTAGGGTAACAATAATGCCCAGTATGGATAGGATCTGGTGGATTTTCACACCGAAGAGGGATCTGGATATGTGTCCCCCGTCGAGAAATGCCACCGGCATTAGGTTGAGCATGGTGATAATCACTCCCACCCACCCAGCAAAGGCTACAGGATGGATCATCAGCAAATAGCCTGGAGGGACGGTTGGGGCTACAAAGTAACTTATTATGGTCATGAGAAGTGGGGGGACGAATATAATTGATTCTCCCTGAAAAGGGGCTACAGTAGAAATACTAATTCCAATTATAAGCACTATTATTGTTACTACAATCCCGGCGAGGGGTCCGCTCACTCCCAGGTCAAAAAGGGCTTTTTTGTTAGGTATTGGTGATTTAACGTTTATAACCGCCCCAAAAGTGCCGATAATAGTGGGTGCAGGTACGAAGTAGGGTAAAGTTGCCTTTATACCGTGTTTTCTGGCGGCGAAGAAGTGGGCTAACTCATGGGTGCCGATTATTCCCATAATAGCTGCTGAAAATGCCAGTCCATCCAAAATTTTCCCTCCGAAGAGGTATCCTGCAAATATGGTGCTGGCAATGGTGGCTACCAAAAGTAAAACATTTATAATAACCCTTGGTTTTCCTTCTTCAGGTTTTTTAGCTATTTTTATATAATAATACTCATCATAACGGTTTATGAATGGGATATAACCAATCTCATCCAGATCTTGGATTAACTGGGAAAATCTGTCCTGGCTGTAGTCAGAAGTAATGAAATAGGATCCATCACCAGCGGGTTGGAAGCCCTTGATGGTAAAATATTGGGAGATGTAACCTTCAATGATGTTATAGTCCATCACATTATCCGCCGTAAATAACTTTTATAATCTCTATGGTATCCCCATCCTCAATAATTTCCTCATCAATTACGATGAAATCATTTTTCTTCACAACAACAGTTTCAGATGGTACGTCCAGCATTTCCAACAAATTTTTTATATTTCTATCCTCTGAAATTTCTTTTATTTCTTTATCTTCCCCGATGATGAGTGTTATTTCCATGAATCTGGCCTCTTAAAATTTCTTTTGTAATTCTTTATTTTTTTCCAGTCCCAATGAACGGATAAACAATGAATCTTATTTATAAAAAATGAATTTATGGTATAATTTTTTTTAAACTACTTATTCTATGATCTTTTTAAACTAATTATCTTTTTTTATCAATTATTTCTTTTTTCATCAATATTTTTTATTAAATTTATTTTTTAATTATTTTAAACCGGTCTTTAATATGTTAAACTTCTTATTATTATCAAATCCAATCCTGGGAGAAGGTGCATGCCCGGCATAATTCATTTGAAGCCGGCTCCCCACATCTTTTGCAGACCCCCATCACTCCTTCACGAGAGAACTCTCTTTTGAGTGCTGGTTTTATCCTGTCAAATCCCCTCAAAGTGGAATACATAATGGTGGGATGTTTTTGGGATATCTCCTTTATGAAACGGCCCACTTCCCCCCGGAAGGATTCCCCGGCATAGGGGCATCCGGCCAGGTGAACCTTCAAACCAGACGCTACCACGTAAAGTCCCACCTCCTTTTCAGGTATTTCCCGCAGAGGCTTGATTTTGACGGTGAATTTCTCATTTTTGGACTCTGATTTAGGCCCGATACGGGTGAGGTTGTCCATGTTTCCCTCCAGGTAGTTCATGAGTATGGATTGGGTTTCATCGTCCAGGTTATGGCCGGTGGCTATCTTGGTGGCCCCTTCCTCCTGAGCCGCCCGGTTTAATATCCACCGGCGGAAAACCCCGCAGTAGGTGCAGGCGTGTCTTGAATCCCCCTTATCCCGGCTTTCCCTCATTATATCATCTAAGGTCCTTCCGAAAGACTGCTTAAAAGACACTACCCGATGTTCTATCCCCAGTTTTCCCGCATTTTC
>JADGNH010000134.1 GCA_017883605.1 Methanobacteriaceae archaeon | reverse complement strand
TTCACCAGGACAGTCTTTTATTTTACCACATTTTTCCATATCTATGATAACAACCATAAAAATCACCGCATTATACTGAAATAAATCACTGTATTTACTGGATATTATCAGATATACGATTTACATATATAAACATATCGATCTATGGCATCATAAAATGATGGTAGTGATATCCCTTTAAAAAAAAATTTGATAGTTTAAATTAATCAAAAAAAAGGAAAATTAGGGTTAAGATAAGAAAAAATACAAATAAAAATAAGACAGAAGAAAAAATTAAGTTTAAAAATTTAATTCTAATAAGTAAAATCCTTTACTTCTTATTTAAGAGCTTAAAATGTAAATTTAGATTAAATCTTTATTGCTGTTTATTTATTTTTTGTTTATCTTCATTAATCTTTAGCTTCTATGGTGCAGATGCTGTCCTTGCACTCATGTTCCACTTCCACTATAAACTCTTTTAGCTTTTCAATGTCAATGCAGCTTAATCCTTTGATAGATTCGCTATCCACATTAATTTGTAGTACTCCTTCATTATTGGTAATTACCTCTCCTGGAATATAACATCTCCCCAGGGATAATCTCACTATATCGCCTGGTTTAACTTCGTCTTCGATATATTGACATATCTCGTCACAAGTACAGCACTTTTTTTCTTCTTTCATCTCATCACCTAATACATAACTGGGTAAATAAGATATTTAAATCTATAATAATTTCAATTTTATAGAGATTTTCTTAATTTAAAAAATCTTTTTTACCTTAAAACTCTTCCATCAGGGAGACATCCATCAAAGTCTCCACAGCTTTAGCTTCCACCTTGATACCATGTTCTTTTACAGCGGCAATAGGGTTTAAACCTCCGGGAGCCACTATACCAGCATGATACCTTTCCACTATGGCGTTGTAGATAAGTTCGCTGGGTTTTCCAACCTTTAAGATGGAGAAACCAGCTTCTTTTACCTCGTCTAAAATATCAATGGTTTCAGGCCGGGCCATGTATGGTATTTCCCTTAAACTGGCCAGTATTCTACCATCACTATTTAAAGCATCTAAAACTGAGGTCATGCCCTTGGACAAATATATTTCATGGGGATCCAGAGATGATCCACTGTAAGCAGTTAGCTCGATGAATCTTGGTTCTTTACCACCGGTTTCCAGAATACCACCATAACGGGGAACGGCAGCTATCCCCTTGTTGGTGAGTATTCCGTCCAGGGTTAAGCTGCACACCGTGGCAATACCTGCTTTACCAGGATCAGGGGTATTAGTTACCTTAAAATATCTGCTGGTGCAGTATTCTGGTCTGGAATCAATCACCTTTTTAAAGATTTCCAGAGACTCTTCAAGATCCTCCTGATTAACGTAGGATATATTGACGATTACATTGCCTTTATGAGACTCCAGGTCAAAATCAACGTTATATATAAGGTTCCATGCCTTTGAAAGTAGAAATTTGACTTTTTCCCCGGTTTCAGGGCCTGTAGTCTTTAATATCGACTGGGGGGTGGTAATACTTTCCATGTCCCTAAATTCAACCGTATTTTCAGCTAATTTAATTTCAACATCAAAGCCGGCCTCTTTAGCTGCAGAAAGTGGAGAAATACCCCCTACCACGGCTATGCCCACCATATCTTCATCCACTGGAACTCCTAAAACAGATTCTCCGTTATCACCTATCTTCATCAGTCCAGATATCCCTATTTTATGGAGTTTGAGGAAGGTTTCAACCGCTTTTTCCCGGGAACTGGCAGGTATGAGCCTGAAATTCGCTGGTATGAGCCCGTTACCCTGTTCAACCACTTCCAGAACCGAGGTCATATTTTGGTCTGTGAAGGCCTCCAGCGGAGTCATGGAAGTCTTTTTGTAGGCTATAAGCTCGGTGAACCGGGTGGGAATGTAATCTTCAATTTTAACAACCCCTCCATATTGGGGTATAACTGGTATTCCCTGTTTTTGTAGCATGCCATCTATGGTGGTTCCACAAATGCTGTCCAGCTTAATAATACCTTCCTGATTATTTTTTTCTGAGGGAAGATTACTGATCTTTACGTAAGGACTTACTGCAATTCCTTTACCGAAAATATCTCTTATTATGTCCATTAACTCTTTTTGATAGGTGAAGGTGGAGGTGTTAACCACCACCGCTCCCCGGCCCTTGACCGGATCCAGGGTGGTTTGGTAGATCATGTCCTCAAATTTAGAGAAAATAAAATCAACCTGATCGTATATAAGACCTTTTTCAAGTTCTTTAAGCCCTTTATCGGTTATTTCTCTTCCAGCATATCCCATCTTTTCTGTGAATCCCTTCTCATCCAGAATGCGCATGTGATATCTTACCGCTCTTTCTCCCAGGTCGTAACCTTTCTTTCTAAGCTCTTCAGCAATGGTTTTAGCGCCAAGAACTTCTTCCCGAGCGGCTAGAATCCTTAGGATCTCTATCATTTTACGATCAGTTTCTTGAGGCATTTATTCACCAGATTTGAATTAGTTTTAAGTGGAATTAATTTACATTGGAATTTATTTACAGTGGAATAAATTTGCTCTGTGGATTTGTATTATAAGAATTAATTTAAATATTTTTTTAATAGATTACCCAAGAATATTTAATAGATCACCAAAAACAAACTAAAATAGAAAAAAATAAAAAAATAGGGATTATATCATCAGATATTTGTCTAATTCGTACTGGAAGACCTGTATCCTGTAATCATCCCATTCTTTTCTCTTGATATCCATAAATTGGGAGTACACATGGTCTCCCAGGGACGCTTTTACCACATCATCATTTTCAAGTGCATGATACGCTTCCCATAGGCTGGAGGGTAACGTGTCTATCCCCATGCCGGCTAGTTCATCAGAATTTAATTCAAATACGTCAATTTCTGTTGGTTCACCAGGATGGGTTTTGTTTTTAATACCATCCATTCCAGCTTCAAGCATAGCAGCAAAAGCGAGATAAGGGTTACATGCTGGGTCTGGACATCTGAATTCTGCCCGTGTACCGTTACCACGGGATGCTGGTATTCTTACCAGTGTGGATCTGTTTTTCAGACCGTATGAGATGTATACTGGTGCTTCGTATCCTGGAACTAACCTTTTGTACGAGTTTACTGTGGGTGCAACAATGGCTGATAATGCTTTGGAGTGTTTTAAAAGACCTCCTGTAAAGTAAAGAGCTTCTTCTGATAATTGATTTTCAGCATCAGCATCAAAGAACACGTTTTCTCCGTTTTTAAATAAACTCTGGTGGCAGTGCATCCCGCTACCATTAACCCCGAAGAATGGTTTGGGCATAAAGGTTACCATGTAACCCAGGTTGTCGACAATAGCTTTTATGGCCTGTTTAAAGGTAATAACCGCATCGGCCGTTTTCATGGCCTTATCAAATTTGAAATCGATCTCGTGCTGTCCTGGACCCACTTCGTGGTGGCTTACCTCAATATCAAATTTAAGCGATTCAAGACCCAAAACAAGCTCTCTTCTAACATCCGTACCCTGATCAACAGGTTCCACATCGAAATAAACACCTTCATCCTGGGGGACTACATATCCGTTCTCATCTTCGCCAATTATGAAAAATTCTGGCTCCGGACCGACGTTATACTCATATCCTTCTTTATGTACCTTTTCCAAGGCTTTTTTGAGTATGTACCGGGGGTCTCCTTCAAATGGCTTTCCTTCTGGCCAGTATATATCACAAATAAACCGACAAACACCTTTTTCTTCAGGTCTCCAGGGGAGGGCGGAGAATGTGTCGGGATCCGGTTTTAAAATAAGGTCACTGTTGTTAATATCCGCAAAACCTTCAATGGATGAACCATCAAAAAGAAGTCCGTCTTTAATTACATCTTCTATATCTCCTGGTTTAACCAGCGGAATTGCCATATTCTTGGGAGTTCCGTGTATGTCTACAAACTGCAGCCTTACAAACTTTGTGCCGCATTCTTCAATATTTTCAATTACTTGTCCTATTTTGTCTGACATTGTTTACCTCCATAAAAGTAAAATCTCACCGGAAGTAAGTTTCCTGGTTCTTTCTTATAAATGTTTGGGTAAAGTATAAAAATTTAGATCAGGTGATTGAGAGGGTAAAAAAAATTCAATAAAAATTCAATAAATTAACTTATTTGGGGGTCTTAAAATTTTGTTTCATAATAATAAAAAAGGGAGAAAATAACTTAATAAGGAAAAAAAGGGAGAAAATTGACTTAATAAGGAAAAGTAACTAATAAAAAAAAGGAAAATAAACTTATGAGGAAAATAACTAATATTTAACCATATAAAATGGTTCCTTTTTCAAAAGATCAAACATCAAAACATCTGGCGCCATAATAGGATTTCCTTTGCTGGTGAGGAGTTTCAATCCTTCAAAGGCTTGCAGGCACCCCACAATATTGGGGACGGGCCCAATAACCGGAGGAACATTTTGACTCAGTTTTTGCACCTTATCTACAATTTCTTCAGTTAAATCTTCTTTAAAAGATGGTAATTTAAATAATTCCTCATAAGAAGGTGTTTTATTGGTGAAAATAGTTATTTGGCCCATGGTGCCGTGAATAGCTCCATGAATAAATGGTATATCCAAATCAAAGGAACATCTACTTACTAAAATACGTGAAATCAGGTTGTCCAGGGCGTCTACCACCAGATCACTGCCATTTAAAATTTTTTTAACATTTCCCTGGTTTAGCTCCTGTTCAAAGGCCTCGATTTCCAGGGAAGGGTTTATGGAGCGAAGTATTTCCTCTGTGACCTGGGTTTTAGGCCGGCCAATGCTGTCCAGGCTGCTCATTAGTTGTCGGTTTATGTTGGAGAGATCGAAGGAGTCCTTATCCACGATTCTCAGCTTTCCCACACCCATTCGGGCCAGCATTTCCACCGCTGCTCCGCCGATGCCGCCGCAGCCGATGACGGTTACTTTAGAGCTTTTAAGCTTTAATTGTTCTTTTTTGTTCAGAATTCCTTTTTGTCGGTTTATTATTTCCCAGTAGGCAGATTTATCGTATTTTTTGGGCATGTTTGCCACCTCTGATTCTTAAAGGTGAATTTT
>JADGNH010000033.1 GCA_017883605.1 Methanobacteriaceae archaeon | reverse complement strand
AAAGATACCTACGATGATTGGAAAGATGATATAAAAGGCAAGTTCTTAACTGATGAAACACTGAAAAAGATCTTCATAAAGAAGGGTGATACCTATTTAAAGATTTTTGGGGTTCTGGGACTAATAACAGCTGCAGTAGTCTTTTTTATGGCCATTTTTAGCCCTTTACCAGCAGCTAGATACGCTTTACTTGCTTCCATAATTTTAGGATTGGTATCTATCGTCTCTCTGAGGTTACCTCAGAAGATTGCGGGACAATGGACCACTTATGGTGAGGAATACGATGCCAAATGGCATAACTTTAAAAAATACATAAAAGATTTCAGTTTGATAAAGGAGTACCCCCCAGAGTCTGTTGAGATCTGGAATAAATATCTGGTCTATGCCACTGCATTAGGGGCTGCAGATGCTGTTATAAAGGCCATGAAGTTAGCGGTTCCCAAGGATCAGTTAGAAACGAGCAATGTTTATATGTTCCACTATTATGGTGGCTATGGATATATGAGCTCTTCATTTGACAGTGGAATGAGTACTGCAACAGGATCAGACGGTTCCGGAGGGGGTGGTTTCGGTGGTGTGGGCGGCGGTGATGGTGGTGGAGGGGGAGGAGCATTTTAATACTCCCTTCTTTCATCAAACTTTTTTAAAACAGTTTAAATTTTTTTCAACGTAGACTTATATTATTCTTATTTTTTTTCATTGATGTTACCTGAAATTTGTGTATTCTTTGAAAAATTTTTTTAGATATCTTAAAATAAAAAAAACGTGTTAATTTTGAAATATAAGAAAAAAAGGAAGGTAAGAAGATTTTAAAAATAAGGTAAAAAAAGGTAGGTAAAGAAAGGTTTGCAAAAAAAATAATATTGCAGAAACCTCTCAAAAAGTTTTAAATCCTAACTTCCAGGCAGTTCCAGGGGTTTGTCTGAGTACAGGATTTTACCCACAGCTCTCAGGCCTTCTTCACCTTTAACCTCCCCTTTGAAGAGAGGAATTTCGGCTATTAGCTGGCTTCCGAACTTTTCATGGATGGTCTTAAGTCTCTGTTCCTGTAATTTTCTTCTGGAGGCGCAGAACTCACAGTCCGCCTCTTCAGGCTGCACCTGATTTACAATAACCCCATCGGTGTACATGTGATACTTTTGAAGGGCCACCATAGCTCGCTCCGATTCATAGATGGACATCTCCTCTGGAATAACAACCATTTTAAAGGAAGTCCGATTAGGATTAGCCATTACTGCTCTGGCCTCTCTTATTTTCTTTTTAGTAACTTCCATATCCTCTAATGCTTTGTCCTCTTCTTCTTCATCTCCCATGAAGGGCATTATATTTTTAAAGGCCTTGGCCATACCCCCGATCTGGCGGCGGATCTTGATCATCTTGCCCACCCAGGAGTCCATGATCTCGGGGAAGGAGAGGAAACGCAGGGTGTGTCCGGTGGGTGCGGTGTCGAATATAACGATATCATACTCATCGGTGGTCATGTACTGAAGGAACTTGTCAAAGGCTGCTGCTTCGTCTATGCCGGGGGACATGGCCGCCATGTCCATCTGGTCTTCCATCATACCCATGTCCATGCCGGGGTTGAGCTGTTGCTGTTCCTTCATCTTGGCCTGATAGTCCTGCATAGCCACTTCCGGGTCAATTTCCACTGCATAGAGGTTGGGAGCTACGGGGGTGGGGTCGTGTCCTATGGGTTTTTCAAAGGAGTCTGAAAGGGAGTGGGCAGGGTCTGTGGATATTATCAGAGTTTTTTTACCCTCATCGGCAAACCACAGTGATGTCGCTGCAGATACGGTGGTTTTACCTACTCCTCCTTTACCACCTATAAATACAAATGTTGTTTTTCCTTGATTGAACCTAAAAAGATCTTTAAATGCCATTTTATTCCTCCAATTTTTTCATATCTTTTTTATATCACTTAAAGTAGTTTTATCAGTTTTTATATCACTTAGATTGGTTTGTTATACCAATTTAATTAGTTTCCATACCATTTAGATTACTTTTTATACCAGTTAATTCGTTTAAAATTAAACTTATGGTCTACTTAATGATCTGTTATATCTATTTTTAAAGTTATATTATGTAGCTTGTGTGATTATTTATAAAAATTGTGCAAATTCATATTAGTAACCTTAACTATTTATATAACTATAGCTGAGCAGTCTAACCAAAAAACCTGCATAATAATTGTTGAAAAGGTTTTTAAAAGATATAATGCAAATTTTTCTGATTAATAAAAGTAATTATGGAAATAAATTGATTAAAAAGTTTAAAATTATAGGTTTGCCACAAAAATAGAGTAAAGATAAAAAAATAGAGTAAAAAATATTTTAGAAGAAATAAAATTTTAAATTAAAAACAATAAAATTTTAAAAATTTATAAAAAAAATTTCGTGTTGAAATGCAAAAACAATCAACCACCTTTCCCCAGACAAACCAGGAAAAAACAGTTGAAACTGTTTCTAAGTTTATAAAAGATAAAATAGACGAATCAAAAACAGATGGTTTGGTTATAGGTCTAAGTGGGGGTTTAGATTCAGCCACTGCAGCTTATATCTCTCTTAAAACTGTGGATAAAAACAGAATACTGGGGCTGATCATGCCCAGTCAAACCACAGCAGCTGAGGATATTGAGGATGCGGTTTCCGTTGCCGAGCATCTGGGAATAGAAAAGGAAATCATACCTATAGATGGACTTATAGAACCTTTCCAACATTTATGTGTTCATTCAACCTCCGAATACCATAATAAACTTGCCGATGCCAATTTAAAGGCAAGGATAAGGATGATGATCCTTTATTATCACGCCAACTCCATGAATCGGCTGGTACTGGGTACCGGGAATAGAACAGAGCTTTTAGTAGGTTACTTCACTAAATATGGTGACGGCGGTGTGGATCTACTGCCCCTGGGGAGTATTTACAAGACCCAGGTAAGAGAAATAGCTGAAAACCTCCACGTACCGAAAAATATCATATCTAAAGCTCCCACTGCAGGTCTCTGGCCTGGCCAGACCGATGAACAGGAGCTGGGCATCAAATACCCCCTTCTGGATAAAATATTATATCTATTGGTGGATGAAAATTTGGATGCTGAGGAGGTATCTTTAAAACTGGAAATCCCCAGAGAAGAGGTTTTAAGGATTGGAATTATGGTGGAGTCTTCTGAACATAAGCTAAGAGCACCCTCCACACCAAAATTAATTTGAGGTATTTATATGTATTCTTTAGTTTATATAACTACATCCGACGTTTTAGAATCAAAAAAAATCGCTAAAGCACTATTAAAAGAGAGGTTGATTGCCTGTGCAAACATCATCCCCCAGATAGAATCCCTCTACCTTTGGGAAGGTGAAATAGAGGAAGATACAGAATCCCTGCTCGTGGCCAAGACTCGCTCTGAAAGGGTGGATAACGTCATAAAAATGGTAGAAAAAATTCATAGTTATGATATCCCCTGTATACTCCAAATTCAGGTGAAAAAAGGTTCTGAAAATTATTTGGAATGGTTAGAAAGCGAATTAAATGAAAAAAAGATGGGATAAAAATTCTTAAGGCCCATGGATTACTAAAAAATTCTAATGAAATTATTAGTTGTATAAGGCATAAAATTAGTTGTATAAGGCATAAAACTTTAATAAAAACTTATAATTAACTTTTAAACTTATTTTGGTGGTGATCATTTGACAGATATTAAATTAGAGGAGAAATGGCAGAGAAAATGGCAGGATGCCAGGATATTCCAATCTGATCCCGATGAAAGAGAGAAATTATTCTTAACAGTGGCCTATCCCTATCCCAGCGGAGCCATGCACATTGGCCACGGCCGTACCTATACCGTGCCAGACGTATATGCAAGATTCAAAAGAATGCAGGGTTACAACGTCCTTTTTCCCATGGGATGGCACGTTACCGGGGCTCCGGTAATTGGAATCGCCAAACGGATAGCGAGACAAGACCCCTGGACACTCAATATTTATAAAAACGTGCACAAAGTTCCGGAAGAGGAGTTGGCCAGGTTTTCTGATGCTAATTATATTGTAGACTATTTCAGCAGTCAATATAAGGATGTAATGCAGCAGATGGGCTACTCTATAGACTGGAGGCGGGAATTTAAAACCATAGATCCTACTTACCAGAAGTTCATTGAATGGCAGATCTGTAAACTTAGAGCTAAAGGTTTGGTAAGGAAGGGAGCCCACCCCGTGAAGTATTGCCCCGAATGCCAGAATCCTGTGGGGGATCACGACCTCCTGGAAGGAGAGGGAGTGGGAATCAATGAACTTACCCTTATAAAATTTGAAATTGACGGGGCATATCTGGTACCGGCTACTTTCCGTCCGGAAACCATTTATGGGGTCACCAACCTCTGGCTGAACCCTGACGTAAATTATATCAAAATAGAAATCCAGGGAGAAGAGTGGATCATCAGTAGAGAGGCCTATGATAATCTGGTTCATCAAAAACAGGACATAAAGATCATAGCTGAAGTTGACCCCCAGAAGCTCATAGGAAAATATGTTAAAAACCCCATAACCCATGAAGAACACATCATCCTTCCTGCCAGCTTTGTAGATCCAGAATATGCCTCTGGAGTGGTCTATTCTGTTCCAGGACATGCCCCTGCAGATTATATTGCCCTTCAGGATCTGAAAAAGGATTCAGAGCTCATGAAAAAGTATGATCTAGAGGATGCTGTGCAAAAGATCCGACCTTTGAACGTGATAACCCTAAAGGACTTCGGAGAATTTCCAGCCGAGGAAATGATCCAGAAATTCCGGGTGGAAAACCAGGACGATACCCGGCTTAAAGAGGCTACCAATGAGCTTTACAAGCTGGAACATGCCAAAGGAGTTATTTCAGAACATATAACTGATTACGCTGGTTTACCGGTTGCTCAGGCCAGAGATGAAATCACAAAAGAGCTCCGAGATTCTGGTAGAGGAGATATAATGTATGATTTCGCTGAAAGGCCGGTCATATGCCGTTGCGGCGGTAAATGTGTGGTGCGCATCTTGGAAGACCAGTGGTTCCTCAAATATTCAGACACCCCCTGGAAAGAGCTCACCATGAAATGTTTAAGTCAAATGGAAATAGTCCCAGAAGAAGTGCGGGCCAATTTTGATTACTACATAAACTGGTTACATGACTGGGCCTGTTCCAGACGGATTGGACTGGGAACCAAATTACCATGGGATCCCCAGTGGATTATAGAGCCCTTAAGTGACTCAACCATTTACATGGCCTACTATGCCATTGCTACACATATAAAGAAAATGAACGCGGCAGATTTAGATGATTCCTTCTTTGATAAGGTATTTTTAGATAAAAATGACTCATATACAGGAAAAATTGATGAAGAACTTCTAAAAAAGGTTAAAGACGAATTTAACTACTGGTATCCCTTGAATTGGCGTCTTTCCGCCAAGGATCTCATTGGAAATCACCTTACCTTTCACCTGTTCCATCATTCCGCCATCTTCCCCAAAAATAAATGGCCTAAAGGGGCTGTAGTGTTTGGAATGGGCCTTCTGGAGGGTAATAAAATGTCATCCTCCAAGGGGAACGTGATACTCTTAAGTGAAGCCATAGAAACCCACGGATCAGATGTGGTGCGCTTGTTTTTAATGGCCTCGGCTGAGCCCTGGCAGGACTTTGACTGGAGAGAAAATGAGCTTAAAGGAATAAAAAAACGTTTAGAATGGTTTTCAGAATTTGCAGGAAGGGTTGAAGAATTGAACGGCTCTAAAATTGATTTAAAATCTTACAAACTGAATTCTGACCCTGAAAAATCTATAAACACCTGGCTTTTAAGTCAGATCAACATCAGAGTAAGGGAAGCCACCCAGGCCCTGGAAGGATTCCAGACCAGAAAAGCCCTCCAGGAATCCTTATTTTTACTTAAAAAAGATGTTGATCACTATTTCTACCGTATAGAACCTGATCTGGAGGATGAGAAATTCAAAAGTGAAGTTGCAGCTACTCTCATCTACGTTTTAAACATTTGGATACGTCTTATGACCCCATTCACCCCCCATATATGTGAAGAATTGTGGAATAAGCATGGAGGTTCTGGATTTATATCTGAAGCCCCCTGGCCCCAGTATGATGAGACAGTTATAAACGAAAAGGTTCAAAAAGCGGAGGAAATTGTAACTGGGCTATCTGAAGATATAAATGAGATAAAAAAGATTTTAAATAAAGAACCTGAGAAGATACACATTTATATAGCTCCAGAATGGAAATGGAAAATATTTGACATTGCTGCTGAAGTGGGTAAACCAGATATAGGCCGAATAATGCAGGAAGCCATAAAACAGGATGTCCACCAGGATAAAAAGGAAATAGCAGGTTTTGCAAAGAAAATAGCCAGGGAAATGACAAAAATCAATTATGTAGGCAAGATAGACGAGTATTCAGTTATAAAGGACTCTTTGGAATTTTTATCCAGAGAATCTGGAGCGGAAGTTCTGGTTTATAAAGAACCAACCTATGATCCCGAGGGTAAATCAGGAAACGCTTTACCATATAAACCGGCTATATACATTGAATGATGTTTAACTGGTATTAAAGGGTTTAATCGTCTATTGGATGATATTTAACTGTATTGAAGTATTTTAATAATTGAAGTACTTTAATATGTTTAATATATGTTAAAGGGCATGCAGCCTGAAAAACCTGATTTAACCCATAACTTCGGAGAAACCATGCATATCTTAAAGATGGAAGATGAAAATCTGGATGATGTGGTCAAAGTAGATCGAATAGCTTTTGAGCGATATGAACCCCGGATCAAAGAAAATTTTAGAGCCCTAAAACTTTCAGACCCGGACGGATGTTTTGTTGTTCTGGATAAAGATGAAGTGGTGGGTTACAGCTATTCCAAGATCCTGGGGAGAGAAGGATATTTAGGCCCGCTGGGTCTGCTTCCTTCCTACCAAAACGAAGGTTATGGTAAAGTTTTAGTTTCTAAAAATCTTGAATATCTTAAATCGCACTGTGATACTATTGGATTAGAGGTTTTACCTGAATATGGTGGTAATATCGGGCTTTATAGTAAAATAGGCTTCATTTCAGGGTTTCCCTCACTACTTTTTGAATTACCGGGGCGGTTCGAGTTATCACGTCACAGGGATTTACCAAACCATTTTAAATCAGAACACCGAACAGCGTCACAAAAAGACTTATTTCAATTTAAACTGCTTTCAGGGATTCCAGAGATTCATCAGGAAAAAATTATCCAGGAAATAGATTCATGGATCCGGAACAGTTTTAATGGGGTTAGCTACAGCGAAGATTTAAAAACCACTCTTGATTTAAAAGGGCTGGTTTTAGTTGCATTTCATAAAGAGGAGCCGGTTGGATTTTTAGCCTACTCAAAAACGCTTTTACCGTATCTTTGGGGGACGGTAAAGTTACATGAAGCTCAAAATGAGATTATGATGGGAATGCTGATTAATTTTATCCATTTGAATGAGGATGAAAGGGTTATAGTTCAAGTTAATTCTCGTTATGCTGATCTGGTTGATCTCTTGATCAGCCTCAACTTCAAAGTTTTTCGAAGCGTTAATCGCATGCTTTGGAGGGGTTATGAAGGAAATTATCTCAAGATAAGCAATGAGATGGTGATGAGGGGATGGCGGGGATAGATCTGAGTCTATAAAAAAAATTTATTTGAAAAGTGGATTTTAGTCCCCTTTCAAGATTTTAGCCGTTTAATGTTTGTCTTTTCCACCGCCTTCTTTTCCCGTCTTTGGGCATATCTGACATTTTATCCATCCCTTTATTTTTCAAATGCAGAGGAAGAAGATCAGAGTAAGGGAGATAGTAAAATATAAAAAATATCCAACACATAATCAATATTAGGAGACAAAAAAAATGATGTCAAAAATACCCATTGATATTGGTAAGATAGGAAAAGAAGATATGGACCGGGAAATACTGCGGGTGGCCATGATAGCAGAACTTGATGCTGTAAGCCTTTATGAGCAACTTGCAAGTATGACCGACAGCGAGGATCTCAAGGCAGTTCTTTCAGACATAGCAATGGAAGAAAAAACCCATGTAGGTGAATTCCAGACTCTTCTTTTAATGAAAGATGAAGAGCAGGTAGTTGAACTGGAAAAAGGTAGAGAAGAAGTGGAGGAATTAACTGGGAAGAAATAATTTCTGATTAAATATGAAATTTGATGTTTAAGGTCACTATAAAATTTGTATACAAAAAAAAGCTTGAAATAACTCTTTAAATATATTTCAAGCTTAAATATATTTATTTTTAAATTTAACATTTCCCGGCGTGGATTAATAGCTTTTAGAGGGAAAAATGGTAACAATTACACCAGATCAGATCATTATTTACGGCACTACAGCATCGGTAGTATTATTAACGATTATCATTTATTTTACACGAGCTGCACGCCGCCGAATAGCCGGCGCCCTGGTTGGGGGCATTGCCACGGGGTTACTGGTGATTTTAGTAGACACCATAGCCTCATCATTAGGATTGTGGTATTACCCTGGTTCTACAACTGGTTACGGTCCTTTAGGATATTACATCCCTAATGCTCTCTTTTACGGGGCAGGAATAGCCCTGATTGGATGGAGAATAAACCGGCGTTTTGGTATAAACGCTTTGATTGCGTTTATAATCCTTTTTGGATTTTATGGAGTCAGCCGTGATTTCCTTTTTACCGCCGCTACAAGTTCGAGCAATCTCATAGTATTTGGTTCCGGTACAGCGCCGGTGATTGCAGATATGTTAGCGTGGATGGGAGTTCTTACTATTGCCCAGATTGTAATGTGGCTAATAGCGGGACCGGCTAAAGATGACAAATTAGCACGTGCGAAGAATTAATTTAGTTATAGTTCATAAACCTTAAATTTTATATTATATTCCTTATTAATAGTCAAATTAATTATTAAGGAGTTAAGGTTGAGTGATGAATAATCTTTGTATTTATTCAAGATATTCAAATTTAATGTTGTAAATAAAAATAAATTCAGATTAATATTTGTTCACCAATTTCTACATTTTTTTAAAGTTATTTAACAAAATTTTTAAGAACCCCAATTCCCTCAACCTGGACTTCAACAACATCACCCATCTTCATGGAGCCCACACCGGGCGGTGTTCCGGTTGCTATTACATCTCCCTCTTTTAAAGTCATTATACTGGATATAAATTCAACCAGCTCTTCTGCACCGAAGATCATGTTTGCAGTGTTTGAACTCTGTTTTACCTCACCGTTGAGTCTTAGAGATATGTTTTGGTTGTTTGGATCCAAATCTGTCTCTATAAACGGCCCTATGGGTGCGAAGGTGTCAAAACCCTTGGCCCGGGTCCACTGCACATCTTTTCTCTGGAGGTCCCTGGCCGTAACATCGTTTAAGATAGTATAACCCCCTATAAAGTCTTTCGCGTCCTTTTTGTTCACTTTTTCGGCTTCCCTGGAGATCACGACAGCCAGCTCAGCTTCATAATCCACCTGATTTGAAGAAGGAGGATAAAGTATGTTTTCCAGATGGCCAATAACTGCAGTGGACGGTTTTAAGAATATGACCGGCTCATCAGGGAGTTCCATTTTAAGCTCTTTAGCATGGTCCCGGTAGTTTAAACCCACGCACACTATCTTTGAAGGGAAGACCGGAGGCAGTATTTTTACATTTTCTAAATTGTAAGTTCTATTTTTTTCAAACATATCAGTAGAGGTATCAGTAGAGGAAGTTTTTTCAAATCTACCGGTAGTATAAGCATTTAGGGCATCAATCATAGTGCTGGAGAGTTCAGTTACAATATGATCATGTTTTAAAGTTCCTATTTTTTCTTTTCCATTAACTTTAAACCGTATAAATTTCATAGAACCGCCTTATAGGTGTATATTATTTAATCAATCGAATTCATACCTATTTAGAGAATTATTTTTAGAGAATTTATTTCTTTCAAAAAAATATTTTTTTTTAACCTTAATTTAATTTTAAGCTTCGGATTATCCACTTTTAATTTTAAGACCTTATTGAAAATTTTAGACTTATTAAATAGACTTATTAAATATTATTCGCTCTTAATTTTCCCATCCAGCACGTTTATAATCCTGTCAGCCATTTCAGCGACGTATGGTTCGTGGGTGACCATTACCAGGGTTACGTGTTCTTTTTGGTGGAGTTCTTTAAGCAGGTTCAGGATGATGTCCCCTGTTTTGGAGTCCAATGCTCCGGTGGGTTCGTCGGCCAGGATTATGGAGGGGTGGTTTACCAGGGCTCTGGCTATGGCCACTCTCTGTCTTTCGCCCCCTGAAAGCTTAGTGGGGTTTTGACCGATTTTATCCCCTAAGTCAACGGATTTTAAAAGCTCTAAAGCCCTTTCATGCATTTCTTTACTGGAGGCATTGGTTTCGTACATGGGGATTTCCACGTTTTCCAGCACGGTTAGGTTGGGTATCAGGTTGTGCATTTGAAACACAAATCCAATCTCCTGAGATCTGAAATTGCTTAAATTTTTGGTGCGCATCAAGTCCATGCCGGCCACTTTTATTGCTCCTTCATCTCCCCGGTCCAGTGCTCCGATCATGTTGAGTAGGGTTGATTTTCCCGAGCCAGAGGGCCCCATTATGGATACGAAGTCTCCTTTTTTGATTTCCAGATCTATGCCGTTTAAAGCTTTTATTTTTCCCTT
The DNA here is from genome assembly GCA_017883605.1 of Methanobacteriaceae archaeon. Lineage (GTDB taxonomy): Archaea > Methanobacteriota > Methanobacteria > Methanobacteriales > Methanobacteriaceae > Methanobacterium_A. The sequence goes on along the minus strand of JADGNH010000033.1, from coordinate 4,662 downwards.
GTCATAACTTTTTTTGAGGTTTCTAATTTCGATTATGTTGGGTTTATTATTCATAGCGCAACGCCTCGGTTGGTGCTAGTCTGGATGCCCGGTATGCGGGATATAAACCACCTATGATACCTACCAGGAAAGCTACTCCGAATGCTCTCAGGAATATGTCCGGTGCAAAAGAAGGGGTAATAACTCCCCCCACCGACGGGGAAAAGGATAATATGGCTTCAACACCTACAATACCCACCACGGTACCTACTACTGCTGCGATTAGGGTAAGCACAATGGATTCGCCCAGTATCATTCCCAGTATTCTCCGGTCTTTCCATCCCACCGCTTTCAGTACCCCTATCTCTCTGGTTCTCTCATAAACAGACATAATCATGGTGTTTATAACTCCAACTCCTCCAATTATTATGGCCAGGAGTGAAATTGCCCAGGTAGCGGTGTCTATGAAACTTAACCCCTGGTTTATTCTACCAGCTTGCGCGGCGGCTGTGGTGGTATTTAGTTCAGGATAGGTATCTTGAATTGTATTGCTTACATCGGTGATGTTAGCGTTGTCGTTTATCTTCACCAGGATGTTGCTGACTCGGTTGTTATTGTTGGTAAGATTTTGCAGTGTATCCAGGGACATAAATGCCCCGGCGTCCTGTATAAAACTCCCGGTTTCAAATATCCCGGTAACTGTGAAGTCCTTACCGTAAAGATTGACAGTATCTCCCACTGTCTTGTTAAGGTCTTGGGCAGCAGTTTTACCCATTATGATCTCATTTGCACTTCCATTGGTAAATATGGTGCCGTTTACACTATCCACTCCAGCCAAACTTAGCTTGCTGCTGTTAATACCAGTAATGGAAAAACCGCCTCCAGAAAAACTTGAATTGGAGCCGCTTGGCGCGTTAGAAATAACCCTTAAAATTCCGACAGTATCCTTAACTCCACTCAATTTTTGGATATCTGTCACATAACTATCATTGATACTGCTAGACCCCGAACCAAACCCAAAACTACCGGAACCGGCCTGAATTACTGTGATTTCGGCTCCCCCTGCCTTGAGGGTGCTTTGTGTGGATGTTTTAAGGCCACCGGTGACCATGCCCAGGGCTACGATGACTGTGATCCCAATGGCGATTCCAACAATTGCCAGGGAACTTCTGGTTTTGTTTCTGAATGGATTTTTTAGAATTAGGGTGAAGTATGACATGGATATTTTATATTTCAAAAATGTTTTAAATAATTATGCCAGATTTAGGCACAAATTATATATTAATTTCAAATCATTTCCTGGTGATTTTGAAGAGTATAGTCAGGGCAACTAACTGGACTATGTTGATTAGGAGTAGAGGTAATCTTGGTCCTCCTATTTCTGGGCCATTGAATTCTATGGGTATGATCAGTGGAAAGGCCAGAAATATGGTGCTTACAATATTTTGAAGGATAAGAACCGACGCAAAATATAGAAGACCTATGGTAAATCCAGATTTTACTTCTTTATAGGTTTTCCAGTAACTATGAAGTAATCCGAATAGCAAGCAAATGTTTGCAATCCCTACAGCAAGGGCCACATATACCATGACAATAATCTGTCCTAATTCACTGGTTGGCATTTTTTTACTCTCTATTTTTAAAAAATTTTTAATATTCATTTAAAATTATATTTTCCCACGTGATCTGGGTTATTAATCAATTTATCCTATTAAAATTGTATTTTATAGATTTATCTCCAAAAAGTTTATGGATCTATCTCTAAAAAAAGGATTTAAGGCAAATCCTTAATTTTTAGATTTAAAAATTTTGCCCCATCATATAAAAGATGGAGGCAGTCCCGCCCTCCCGCCCTAATGGTTAAGAATAGTATTTAGACCGCTTTTTCGGCCCATCTTACTAATCCACCCATTCTACTAAAAGAAATTTTATCCGTTTAGGTTAGATTGCTGCTTTCAATCCTCCCATCCAGCACGTTTATAATCCGGCCAGCCATTTGAGCTACATAAGGCTCGTGGGTGACCATTACCAGGGTTACGCGTTCTTTTTGGTGGAGTTCTTTAAGCAGGCTTAAGATGATATCTCCGGTTTTAGAGTCTAATGCCCCGGTGGGTTCGTCGGCCAAGATTATGGAGGGATGGTTTACCAGGGCTCTGGCTATGGCCACCCTCTGCCTTTCCCCTCCAGAAAGCTTGGTGGGATTCTGGTCGATTTTATCCTCCAAGTTAACGGACTTCAAAAGTTCTAAAGCCCTTTGATGCATTTCTTTACTGGAAAGCTTGGTTTCATACATGGGGATTTCCACGTTTTCCAGGACGGTGAGGTTGGGTATCAGGTTGTGCATCTGAAAAACAAAGCCAATCTCCGTTGATCGAAATTCGTTGAGGCTGCTCTTGTGCATCAGATCCACGCCTGCCACTTCAATTGATCCTTCATCTCCCCGGTCCAGTGCCCCGATCATGTTGAGCAGGGTTGATTTTCCGGAACCAGAGGGACCCATTATGGATACAAACTCTCCTTTTTTGATTTCCAGGTCTAATCCGTTTAAAGCGTTTATTTTCCCCTTGTCATAACTTTTTTTGAGATTTCTAATTTCGATGATGTTGTTTCCATTATTCATAGCGCAACGCCTCCGTTGGTGCTAGTCTGGACGCCCGGTATGCTGGGTACAAACCACCTATGATCCCTACCAGAAAAGCTACTCCAAAAGCCCTCAGGAATATATCCAGTGAAAAAGATGGCTGAATAACTGTTCCAAATGTTGAAACTGATAATAAGACTTCAACTCCCACTACGGCCACTACAGTACCCACTACTGCTGCGATTAGGGTAAGCACAATGGATTCGCCCAGTATCATTCCCAGTATCCTCCGGTCTTTCCATCCCACTGCTTTCAGCACGCCTATCTCTCTGGTTCTCTCATAGACGGACATGATCATGGTATTTATAACTCCAACACCACCAATGAAGATGGCCAGAAGCGAAATTGCCCATGAAGCGGTGTCTATGAAACTCAATCCCTGGTTTATTCTGCTTTCTTGCGCGGCGGCTGTGGTAGTATTGAGCTCATTGGGGTAGGCGTCTTGAATTGTTTTGCTTACCTCAGTGGTGTTTGCATTGTCGTTTATCTTCACTGCGATGCTGCTGACTTTGTTTTGGTTGTTGGTAAGATTTTGCAGTGTTTCCAGGGACATAAATGCCCCACTATCAGTCATGAAGCTCCCGGTTTCAAATATTCCGGTGATCTTGAAGTCCTTACCGTAAAGATTGACCGTATCTCCCACTGTCTTGTTAAGGTCTTGGGCGGCGGTTTTACCTACTATAATTTCATTTACACTTCCATTGGTGAAAGCAGTGCCGTTTACACTATCTACTCCAGCCAGACTTAGTTTATCTGAATTTATACCGGTAATAGAGAAACCCATACTGGGTAAACCACCACCAGGACTTCCAGAGGAACTGCTTGAATTTGAGCCCTGTAAATCATAACTCGCTCTTAAAGTTCCGGCAGCATCTTTGACTCCGCTTAATTTTTGGACATCAGCTACGCGGCTCTGGTTAATGCTTCCCGATCCAAAACCTCCGGAACCACTGGAACCAGCTTGAATTACTGTAATTTCGGCTGATCCTGCTTTTAGGGTACTTTGTGTAGATGTTTTAAGGCCGCCGGTGATCATACCCAGTGCCACGATGACCATAATCCCAATAGCAATCCCTACGATTGCCAGGGAACTTCTAGTTTTGTTTCTGAATGGATTTTTAACCACCAGCGAAATGAATGACATAGGAATCTCTATTTAGAAACAATATAAAGTAGTTATGCCAAATTTAAGCACAAATAAGGCATCAATTAGGCACAATTTATGCCCAAATCTATTACAAATTCAAATTATTTCTGGCGATTTTTAAAGAAAAAAAAATATTATTTCTTATTATTTTAAAGAGCAGATCTGATTATTCTGATAAGAATCAATTCCTAGATCTGATCCTGATTATTCTGATAAGAATCAATTCCTGGTTATTTTGAAGAGTATAGATAGAGCAACCAATTGAACTATGTTGATTAAAAATAGAGGTAATCTTGGCCCTCCTATTTCTGGGCCATGGAATTCTATGGGCACGATTAGGGGAAAAGCCAAAAATATGGTGCTTACAACATTTTGAAGGATAAGGACCGATGCAAAATATAGAAGACCTATGGTAAACCCAGATTTTACTTCTTTATAAGTCTTCCAATAAGCATTCAACAATCCTAATAATAAACAAATGTTGGCGATTCCTACCACTAAAGCCACAAAAATCAATAATGAAGTGATGGTTCCAAAGTCTACTGCTACCATTTTTTGACCCCGTTTAGTTATCGAACAATAAATTTAAGTTTTCTATTACTTTTATCCCAATTCCTTCCAGATATCTTTGAAAGTATCGTAATTTTCCTCCATCTTATCAGAAAGAAAATACATTTCACCGTATTTCTTCTTCCCGCTTGATGTAATGACATTATTTTCTTCTAAAATTTTAATATGATGTCGGACTGTTTTATAATTTAATTTAAGATTTTCTGCGAGTTGATGGGCATTATAAGGCCTTTCATGCAGGGCCATAATAATTTTGCCCCTATTAGGCCCGCCGGTCGAGCCTGCAATTAACCACCACAGCAGCTTCTTCATATGCATCAACCCG
>JADGNH010000133.1 GCA_017883605.1 Methanobacteriaceae archaeon | reverse complement strand
ACAATTGATTTTTCAATGTCATATTTTATATTATCAATTGTTTTTGACGTGTCTTCCAGCATCTTCTCAATTAAACCTTTCCTATCTAAAATAGTCTTTGTTCTTCTACTTCTTCTTTTCATTTTATCACAGCCTCATATTTGAGTCAATTAAATATTATTAACAAAAGTTATATATAAAGTTTACACTAGCACTGAAATTGAATTTTCCTTTTAAGGGCTTAAAAATCTTTAATATAACATATATACAAAAAACATGTCTTTTTAGTCTATCATGGATTTTATAATAAAAATTAGATTTTTTTATTCTGTATTTGAAGTTAAATGATAATTTAGCTCGTTTTCATAAATATTATCAGTCTCTGAGATCAAAAATTTTAACAGTTAATACCCCAAAAAAAAGCAGATCAGTATAAATAAAAAATTTAACACTCCCATAAAAAATTTTGAATACTAATTTCTAAGAGTTAGGTGTTCATATGAATCTAATAAAACTTTCTTATTCAGATCTGTAAAATACTTTTTATACCCGAAAAGAAGGTATCCCCTATACATGTTACGGTTAAAATGCAGATATTTTGAAGATTTACCAATTTATTTTAAAATTCAAATTAATTAAATATTAGTTAAAACATAAAAAAATAATATGTACCAAAAAATTTTACTGCCTACAGATGGTTCAGAAAATGCAAAAAGGGCAGGTAAACATGCCCTCTGGATCGCAGAGTTGGGTAGTTCGGATATCATTGTTTTGAATGTCGTTGATATGTATTACCCAAAAATGCCAGCACTACCCAATTTCAGGAGAGAACTTTACAATGAATTGAGGGAAGAAGGCCAAAAAGCTGTTGAAGACTTCAAAGAAGATCTAGAGGAGAATCAATGTAAAGGCACATGTAAAAACGTTAATCTAACCACCAAAATTAAAGAAGGCAAACCATATGATGCAATACTTGAAACTATAAAAGAAGAAGACGTTGATCTGGTGGTTATGGGGGCCTCTGGCAGGCACGGCCTGGAGCGGTATCTACTGGGGAGCGTAACCGAAAGGGTGCTGAGAGAAGCAAAATGCCCGGTTCTGGTGGTGCCTTGAAAAGTGGTACTTTTAAAAATTTATATTTCATTTTAAATTCTGTTTAAAAAAAAATGTAGATCGATCTGAACCAACTTCGTTTAAGCTTGATTTAACGAAGTTCAGTTCTGCCAGTTTTTGTTAATCCTGAACCTCGAAAAAATAATCAACTTCTCCAAAATGCTTTTGGTTTATTCTGTTATTCTCTCATATTTTCATCTGAAAAAATTTTAATATTAGTCAGAACAAGTTTTATGTAGTATAAAATCAATTCCCCAACGAAGGTAAGAGTTGTATATATGAACCTCTCAGAAATCGCTATTTACCGACTTCAAAATCAGCAGCTTGAGCAATCAAGATTTAAAAAGCCAGGTGAGGTAGTAGAATGGCTGGGGGCGGTGCAGGCCCAGGACTATGCTGGTGGAAAATGGTCCATCGGTCTTCGCCTGCCAGAAAGTACCGATACCAGTATCGAACAAGCCATTGCCGATAAAACCATTATCCGAACCTGGGCCATGCGCGGTACCCTGCATTTTGTTGCCGCATCGGATATCCACTGGTTAATAGATCTTTTGGCACCCCGTGTCATTGCCAGTAATGCGCGGCGCTACCGGGAACTGGAACTGGATGAGCAAACACTTGCCCACAGCAATAATGTATTAAAAAATGCAGTGCAAGATGGGAAAGAGTTAAATCGTAGAGAATTACTGGCTATTCTTGAAAAAAACAGCATCTCCACTGAGGGACAGCGCGCAGCATATATGTTGCAGAGGGCTTCCCTTGATGGTCTTATTTGCCAGGGTGTTGCACGCCGCAACATTCCAATCTACAGGTCCTTCCCTGAACCTCTGCCCAAAACCAATGCCATGGGGCGTGGAGAAGCATTGGCAGAGCTGGCTAAAAGATACTTCAAAAGCCATGGACCAGCCACCCTACAGGATTTTGTATGGTGGTCAGGGCTTCTGGTGGTGGATGCACAGGCAGGCTTAGAAACAGTTCAATCACAGCTGATCCCGGAAACAGTGGCCAATCAAACCTACTGGCGGTCTCAATCCGTGCTCAACGTGCCAGACAGCCCACCAAGGGCTCATCTCCTACCCAGCTTTGATGAGTATTTGCTTGGCTACAGAGATCGTAGCGCCTCATTCAATGCGCTGCAGGCTAAAAATATCAACCTGGGCAACCGTTTCAGCCCTACCATCGCCCTAGATGGTCGGATAGTAGGCACCTGGAAGAGGGTGTTCAAAAAAGGTGCGGTGGTCATTACCACAAAACTTTTTACCACCCCTAAAACCGCAGAAAATCAGGCCTTATCCACAGCCGCACTTCGCTACGGTGAATTTCTGGACATGTCTGTGCTTTTAAAATAACCATTATTGCTTTATACTTTCTCTATTCATTGCTTATATTCTCTCTATTTATCGCTTTATAACTCTTTATTTCGGCTCCAGGCACTTCTCCGTAGTCCTCTGGTAAGCTAATCCTGATAAAATGTAAGCGAATAAACTGATGATTATTACCCCTATTGCTCCCTCTTTTAGGGCAGCCAGGTTATAGGAGAAGTGTAAGAAAACTGCTACAAGATAGAACATGATTGGCCTGTTTTTGGCGATACCGTAGGCCACCAGGGAGGTGCTAGCTGCGTGGAAAAATAGTCCGAACAATCTGGCATATACTGGTGCCCCATAGCCGAATACATATACCATGAATTCGGTTATGCCGAATCCCAATCCTACCAGCAGCCCTAGAATAAATAAAGACCTTTCACTAACTGAATAACGGTAGAAGAGTGGGTAAGCCTTAGCGAACTCCTCTATAAAAGGGGTTAGAATAATCACTGATATGACCTGGGAGTAAATCAGGGGAAGGAAAGAGTAAAAACTTTTGCCAAGAGCCCCGAAAAAGAGGGTTACGGGAATGCTGACTATAATCCCAGAGATCAGGAAGAAAATTTTTTCCCTCCATCTCAACTTGTGGGCTTTAATTAAAACCGCATCATCTGATGAAACAACCATGATTTTCACTTTGAACGATCTTTATTATATAAAACGAACTTTATACCATTATCATTTTTTTTTGAAGTTTAAGAAATTATATCGTATATATCTAATTATATAACTAATTTTTGCATTTTAAGAGATTTATCCCCATAAAACTGTTAAAAAAAGTTAAATTAACATGATGAAAATTACTCATAATAAAAAAAATGGAGTGGAATTGGATTGTGGAAAATTAAGAATCTGAATTAATAAATGGAAAAACATGATATTATAGAAAAATACGATTAATTACCTCATTTGAACTTCAACATCCCTGTAGCCTTTCTTCATATTCTTTTATCCAGGAAAGTTCTTTTATAATAAGATCACCAGGTCCTTTGGGGTTTTCTTTGATTTCAAATAAGCGGTCTTCTGGTATATATTTTAGAATAGCTTCCCACTCGTTTATATCCGTATAAACATTCTTTTTAACCCGGTAAATCCCATATTCAAGAGATTTTATAACCCAACCCAGGTCTTCCCCTTCCTCCAGGCGAGTTATATGTTCATCTAATATTGGGGGTAGGGCTTTTCCTATCTTTATCTGTGTTATCAGGTAAGCTTCGTAGGGGTTATCGTAGCTTATATATTTTATATCCTTCAATTCTTCTTTAATTTTATAATGGCCGTTTGATTGGTCCGAATTGCTGTTTTCATCGCGGACATTTTCCTCATGGTAATATTTAAATAGTTTTTTTAACCGGTTTTTTTCACCATTCTTCAGGAATATCTTATATTCGGTTAAGCTTTTTATTATATGAGTTCTTTCTGTTTCTTTATTCATAAATTAACCCCCCCATATAACTCATTATAAAGATTTTTAGTTAAATAAGGCTTTCTAACCTTTTTTTAGTTAATAAGGCTTTCTAACCTTTTGATGGAATTATATTTATCTTTTGTTTCCAGTTTAGCCTGTTTCAGAGCCTCTCGCAGGGTATGGATGGAATGATCGTAGACTTCGCGGTCAACGGGATAAGGAAATCCGTCTTTTCCACCATGGGTGAAGCTGTACTTTACCGGGTCCTTCCAGCTCGGCTCTGAACCATAAACCAGGTCAGATATCAGTGCCAGCGCCCTGATCTTTTTAGGACCCATTCCCTCCAATGAGACCAGTTCCTCATAGTTCTCAGGCTGCAGCTCCCAGGCCCGCTTTAAAACCTCAAATTCTCTGTCACTCATGTCCATATCCAGAACTGGATGATGTCTGGGCATTTTAAATTCATTGAAGTAATTCTCCAGGTGTGTCTGGGATTTATCAACTAACGGAGTTTTCTCTTTAAAATATTTCTTCAGATGATCAGGATTGTCGCAGAGGAGATCCACACTGACCTTCCGCGTGTCACTGCTCTCCTGTGCCGTCATATCCAGTGTTTTGGATTCTGTTTTGTCACAGCAGATTCCCTGGTGGGGTTCTTCCATAAAATCCGCCACATTTTCAGAAAGCCAGTGATACCTCCTGGCGTAGCGGTTCTCTTCATTCATCCCCTGCTGGACAATGGCCCATTCTCCATTCTCGGTTAATATAAATGAATGATGATAGAGTTGGTAACCGTCCTGGATGCAGGAGTTATCTATTTTAGCCGATATTTTACTGGAATAGATCATATCCTCAATTTTACTGGTGGATAGTGAAAAAATCTCCCCTGCATTCTCAATGTCTGAGGGTGTCTTCCTAGAAGCACGGCCTTTGCCTCCTGCAACCATTATCCCATGTTTCTCCGGGTTTAGGGCCATCTTCAGAGCCCCACAGGTCGTGGTGGTGGTTCCAGAGGAATGCCAATCAAATCCAATGACACAGGATAGGGCCTGAAACCAGTATGGATCTGAAATACGCCTCAAAAACTCTTCTGAACCGTACTCATAGAGCATAACCTCTACAATGCCTTTGGTCAACTTTACCATCCTGTGAAATAACCATTTAGGGGCATGTCCACCGTGCAGGGGAAGATTAGCCACCCCTCTTCTAGACTGCATCTTTACTACCTCATTATCCC
>JADGNH010000132.1 GCA_017883605.1 Methanobacteriaceae archaeon | reverse complement strand
AGACACTCGTTTTTGCATGTTATCTATTAAGGCGTCCAGATCTTCCCGGAGGGGTTCATGCCACAAACCATTGTAAACCAACTCAGAATAGGCTTGAGAAGCACTTTCAGCGAATTTTAACTCTTCTCGACTAAGAATTATCTGTTCCAGGGATTTATGGGCGGTTATTATCAGTATAGCACCGGGTGTTTCATAGTTCTCCCGTGATTTGAGACCTATAATCCGGTCTTCCATTATGTCCACCCTCCCAATACCGTGTAATCCGGCGATACGGTTGCACTCATTAATTATGTCCACTGGACCCAATTTTTTGCCGTTAAGAGCTACTGGCACGCCGTTTTCAAATTCCATCTCCATTATATGGGCTTCATCAGGTGCGTCGTTGCTGGAACGAGTCCAGTTGAAGGCTTCCTCAGGCATCTCCACCATGGGGTCCTCTAAGATATCTCCCTCGATGGATCTGCCCCACAGGTTTTCATCGATACTGTAAAGCTTGAAAGAAGGCAGAGGGATGTAATGAGATTTGGCGTAATCTATTTCCTCACTTCTGGTGAGATTTAGATCCCTTACCGGCGCTATTATCTGGCAGCTTGATTCGGATCGGATGGTGGATTCAAATCGGAACTGATCATTACCTTTACCAGTACAGCCGTGTGATATGGCCACCGCACCCTCCTTTTGGGCAACTTCAACTATTTTAATAGCTATTAATGGTCTTGCAAGAGCTGTACTTAACGGATAACCTTCATAAACAGCGTTGGCCTTCACAGCCTTGAATATGAAGTCTCTGGCAAATTCTTCCTTAGCATCTATAGTGTAATGTTTAAAAACACCTATCTCATTGGCAACCCGGGCAGATCTTTCTACTTCTTCTTCAGGCTGGCCCACGTCGACACAGGCAGTTATGACTTCCAGGTTATATTTTTCTTGAAGTAACTTAATGCATACAGAGGTGTCCAGACCACTGCTGAATGCCAGAACCACTTTTTCCATTTTTCCATCACCTTGATTATTTTTATATGAGTTTTTGAGAAATATACTATATATCTAACTGTTTATAAAATTCTCAATTTAAACTTGGTGGACTCATGGCTTCCATAGGAAAAATAAGAATAATCTCCCCGGAGACAGCGGGAGACATAAGAAAAAATCAGATAATCAAGCAAAATATCCCTGAAGGCCATCTAACAGAAAAGATAATGGAAAGTGCTTTAAAGGGAACACCTATGATTCAAATAGGGAGTGGAAACCCTAAATTGATGTTAATAGCAGGAATTCATGGAGATGAACTTCCCCCCCAAATAGCGGCCCTTAAAATGGTTGACAACCTGGTTATTCGGGATGTAAGTGGAACCGTATTCATAGTACCTTTTGCCATACCCCAAGCCACCAGAAAGGGCTCCAGAAGATTTGAAGGTTTTGATATGAATAGGAAAGCTTCAAGTGGGGGATCTTTATCAAATAAAATATTAAAGGCCATAAAGAACTTAAAAATGAGTTCGGCTGCGGATTTCCATGCCACCAAACCCCACAGCAATCCAGGGGTGGAGAGCATTTTCTGCTCAAAAAAACCCTGTTATCAAAGTTATGAAATAGCAGAGTACATAAAAAAAGCTACATCATCTAAAATAATCTGTCATAAAGTTGCAGGCACCCTTTACAGCGGGGCACTGGAAGATGAGTGCAACCTTTCTGGGGTCCCGGCTGTAACCTGTGAGGTGGTTTCTCAAAACAACAGACTGGATCCTGGAAGTCAGGAAAGATCCTATTTACAGATGGAGGCTTATCTTGAGTATTTCGGTGTTATTTAATTTAATTAATGTTATTTAACCTAAAAGTTTAATTTAACCTAAAGTTTTAAAGATGCAAAGAAATAATTGTTTTCATGGGAGGATATAAATCTCCATTTAATATATGGATTTTAATTTATGGATTTTAATTTTAAGATAATTTCTTCCATTTAAATCCATTAAAGAAATTTAGATCCATTAAAAAATATTAAATCAATTTTAATTAAATAAATAAGTTAATTTAAAGATAGATTTTCCCATTTAAAGACATAGATTTTCACTTTAAAACTATAAAAAACATGATATAATGCCTTCCTATAAAAAACATATTCTATTCTCGTTGATCATGGCCTTACCTTTTTTTCCCGACGTTTTTTATCTTTCCCTGGCCGTTGTGGGGGCATCCATAGTAGATCTGGATCACCATGTGAAAAAGAAGAATTTGATTATAATGGCTCTTTCAGGCGTCTTATTAGCAGGAATTTTGTATCTTTTTAAATTACCATTTCTATTGGGGATAATTTTAGTTGCACTGGCCTCCATTTTTTATGTCTCGAAACATCGCGGTTTTATGCACTCTATTTTTGGAATAGTGGTTGCAACGGCTTTTCTCACAGTGTTTGTCACGGGATCTTATTTGTCCATCCAAAATTTTTCCTCAGAGCCCAAGGTATCTTTGATTGCAGTGTCTCTTATTTTGGGATTTATAGTTTTAAATAAAAAATTAATACCTTTATTCACCATCCTGGTATTATCAGGGATAATTTTAACTCCAAACACAGGGTTGGATCCTTATTTTGTTTTCGGAGCCATTTTTGTAGGCTGTCTAAGCCACTTAATCCTTGATCTTTTTACTCCCAGTGGTGTGGAAGTTTTTAACCCCATTTCCCCGCACAGATACAAAAAAACCTTAGGGATCTTTTTAATGGCTTTATGGGGTGTTGGAACAGTTTTAATCCTTTATAAATATGTAAACGGATATTTTTAGAAATTTAAGATTTTTTAAAATAAAAAATTAAGGTTTTTGAAAAAAATAAAAAATTAAAAAAGCCAAAAAAATAAAAGGCAAAATAAAGAAAAGAAGAAGGTACAAAAAGAATTTCACCTAGAAAAAGTGGAATATTCACCGAAAAAGGGAATAAGAATTGAAATAGTTTTTAATCTAATCTTATTTTGGAATACATTTTTGGAATACATTTTTGTTAATCATGAATCCACTTATCTCAGTAAGTCCCAGCATCCACCGTCAGTACAAATTCATTGGCATAATTTCTTGTGGTGGCATAAGCATCATAATAATAGGTTTCATATACTACAGCAGGTATTCCTGCCTGTATTAAGGGGATAGTAACATATGGGGGGCTTGTCTGGGAAGGCGGGGAATAGTATGATAACCATGATATTCTATTTTTGATGTTCCAGGCAACAGCCTCAGCTTTAGTTCCACCAACCGGACTAAAAATGAACCTTGTTTTATCCCAATTTCCTACATTGGAGTGTATATCAATAGCCAATTTAAATCCTTGGTTTATTATATCTGGCACAGCAAAACTATTGGCTAATAATTGGCCGTTCATTCGTCCCTGTTCATAATCAGCTGCGTCTTTAGTTACCGTGATTATGTAAATATAATAACAGTATCTAAGGGAGGGATCATAGCTTTTAATGGCTTCTATGATGGCCTGATGAGAAGCCTGTTCTTGGGGATGTACTCCTACTATATAGGCGATTTTAAAGGGAGAATCAACATTACCAAAGGGCCCCATCTTCACAACCTCTCCGTAACTAGTAACCCCTAAGTAATGAACCCATCCCCACCACGGATTTACAGCAATAACATCTGGAAATACTTGGTTATCCTTGTAGGAATCAAGCACCTTGGAGTAGGTGTAGATCAGGTTTTGGTAGCTGAGGTACAGTCCTAGGCTGGTGTTGTAGGCGTATTCTGGTGCTACAGGGTGGGTGTCCATGAAGTTTTTTATGTCAGCTGCGATTTTGAGGTATTCCGTTTGTGGCATGTTCCTGCTTTTTATTTCGTCTCGAGGGTTGGGTGGGGAACTGAAATTCACAAGTTCAAGTGGTGTACTGTCGTTATTATTAAGTTCTAACACAGCGGTGGTTAAGAGTCTTAAAAATGAAGGCATGCTCACCTGAGACCCATAAATATTCACAGAACCAGGAAGAGAATGGTTAACTCCCACATAATACTCCACCCAGCTGGCAGCTGCAACCACCAGATCCACATTGAAACGTGTCCAGGGGCTCACCTTAATGGTGTTGGGTAGGTTTTGGGGGGTGGTGTTGTTGTAGGTGTCCATGATTTTGGAGTAGGTGTAGATCAGGTTTTGGTAGCCGAAGTATAGTCCTTGGCTGGTGTTGTAGGCGTATTCTGGCGCTACAGGGTGGGTGTCCATGAAGTTTTTTATGTCATTGGCGATTTTGAGGTATTCGGTTTTAGTCATGTCTCCGCTTTTTATCTCGTCTCGAGGGTAGGGGGCTGGGCTGAATGTAATAAGATCAAGGGGATTGCCGTCTCCGGCATTAATTTTTAAGACACTGGCGGTTAAAAGTTCTAAAAATGCAGGCATATTCACCTGTTTGCTAACCAGAGAACCATTTATAGTCAAAGCATCCATGGTCACATAATCAGGGAGCTTATAATTATTTTCCACATAGTTTTTGACCTCTGTTGCTGCACTGGCTACCTGACCTAAGGTGAAGGTTGCTGCGTTGGGGTCGGTGATGAATTTCCAGGATTTTAAGGTGATGGTGGTGGGTAGTGCGTTGTTGGTGTTGTAGTTGTCTAGGATGTTGGAGTAGGTGTAGATCAGGTTTTGGTAGCCGAAGTATAGTCCTAGGCTGGTGTTGTAGGCGTATTCTGGGGCGACCATTCTGTTGTCCATGAAAGACTTCACGTCGTCGGCGATTTTGAGGTACTCTGCCTGTGGCATGTTCCCGCTTCGAATCTCATCTCGGGGTGTGGGTGCTGGGCCGAAGTTTGTCAGATCCGTGGGTGTGTTGTCGTTGTTTTTGATTTTTAGGGTGGTGGTGGTTATTAGTTCTAGGAAGGTGGGCATGTTTATGTCTTTGGTTACGGGGGAGCTGTTGAGGGTGGTGCCGGTGATGGTCACATAATCTGGAAGGCTATGGTTGTTTTCTGTGTAGTTTTTGACCCAGGTTGCTGCGTCGATTATCTGTTCCTGGGTGAAGTTTAGGGGTGGGTTGATGATGGTGGTCCATGGTTTTACGGTGATGGTGGTGGGTAGTGCGTTGTTGGTGTTGTAGTTGTCTAGGATGTTGGAGTAGGTGTAGATTAGGTTTTGGTAGCCGAAGTATAGTCCTAGGCTGGTGTTGTAGGC
>JADGNH010000032.1 GCA_017883605.1 Methanobacteriaceae archaeon | reverse complement strand
TTAAAATAAATTAAATTTTTAATTTACAAAAAAAACATTAAAATAAAAAATTCTGACGTTATCCAGTTTCTCAGAACAAGACTTTATCTAGTTTTGGTGGCTAAAAATACTTTCTACCGTGTTTATTACCTTCTCATCATCCTTTTCTGCTGCAGTTTTTATGTTTTTTATTATGTCAAAAAAGATCTTGTCCACCACCACCTGAGTTAAGTCGTCCACTATCTTCTCCTTGCCGTTGAGGTCTCCCAACATTTTAAAAGCTTTTTGAGTCTCTTGAAGCCTTATTTCCTCAGCATTAGCTCTTATATTGGATATGATGGGTTCAACTTCCAGGTGTTTCAGGGATCTTTGGAGGAGTTCCAGTTCATTATCTACGATTCTGGCAGCTTCTTGGGCCTCAGATTCCCGCATTTTAAGGCTTTTATCTGCTATTCCCCGCAGATCGTCAATGTTGAACAGTTTAACTCCCAGTTCTGCTACCTTTTCATCTATATCTCTGGGATTGGCAATGTCTACCATCACCACGTTGTGGCGATTTTCAGGTGAAATTGTTTCCTTTACTTTTTCGTAGGTTAAAATTGGGTGTGGAGCTCCGGTAGCACTTATAACCACGTCGACATCTTTCATTGCATTATCAAGTTTGTCGAAATGTATGGCGTACCCTCCAAGCTCTTTTGCAAGGTCAAGGGCCCGATCATAGGTTCTGTTGGCAACAATAATTGCTTTGAGTTTCTTTTCAACCAGGGCTTTGGCAACCAGGGTTCCCATTTTACCGGCACCGATAACCAGAACTTTTTTACATTTGAGGTCGCCATGGACAGATTCGGCAAGTTCAACAGCTGCTGAACCTATTGATATTGAACCTTTGTTTATACTGGTCTTTTTCCTTACAACCTGCCCTACATGGACGGCCTTGGTGAATATGGTTTTTAGGACCGGCCCGCAGCACCCTTCTTTGATACTTCTTTTCTGAGCATCTTTTATCTGGCCCAATATCTGGTCTTCACCGATTATCATTGATTCCAATCCGGATGCAAGTCTTAAAATATGTTTAAGCGCCTCTTCATCGTGTTCAACCACGAAAGCCTGGTGATCAACATCTTGGGGGTCATATCCGTCTAAAACTAGATAAATTTCCGCTCGGTTACAGGTTTTTATTTGGATATACTCCTTTGGATGGTAGTTTTTCTGGATAAATTCAAATGTTTTATCCAGTTCTTGAGCTGATCTTTCCATCTTACTGATGTCGGCTGTTTGGTGATCTACTCTGAGGTTTAAAATCATTTTGGGTATCTCCACCATCCCTAAGTTATATCAATTTTCATCGATACCTTAGATTTTCTTATTAGATTGATTATTTTTTTGGAATGTGGTGAATTAGAAATTTAGATTGATTTTTTAAATCAAGTGGATTTAAAGATTTGCTACCAGATCTCCAACATATTTTTTAGCTTCTTCCAGGTCGCCGTTGTTCAGAAATTTTTCAACTTTTTCATCCTTTAAAATCTGGTATAGATAAGATTTCCGCTTTTTTTGGCTGTCAATCTTTTTTTTGAGGATGTTTCTGGTATAATTTTGCAGTTCCATCTGCCTGATATCCTCATTTTTTATTACATTTTCTATCTTTTTTCTTAACTCACGCGCCATTAGAGGGCTTTTAAAATTGGTAAATATACATATCTGTACGTCCCCTATAAAAAAAGACGATGGCACGATTACATTACCTTTATGAGGATGATCCGCCCGGTTTAAAAGCTTATCTCCTGCTAAATCTGCTATCTGCTGGTTTAAGTGAGGATCTCCAGTGGCCACCACCACCAGATCTGCCCATACCACCCACTCTTCAACTTCTGACACCGGTTTTAGGTCCGCCCCCAGCTTTATCAGTTCCTCAGGAACAGTTCCTGCAATAATGGCCACATTAGCATCTGCTTTCAGAAATCTTCTGGCCCTTCTCATCCCCACTTCACCGGCACCGGCGATTAAAACATTTTTGTTTTTCATCTCCAGGAAGAGGGGGGTCCAGCCCATCCTATAACTCCAAATTCTTCATTCTCAAAATTTTGATGGCGGTCTTAAGGTCGTTGCCGCATTCTAAGAGCACATTGTGAGCTTCTTCTTCTGTAACATTGAATGTTTCAGCCAGAGCTTTGATGCTTTCTTTTGTTGATGTATCTGATGATCCTACCAGTTCTTCTGAAAGCTGCTTTTTAAGCTGCATATATTCATCTACATCCATTTCTATCTTTTTCATCACTATGTCTCTCAGTGGACATGGTTTTGATGGTTTACAGCACCAAACCAGTGATCCAAAGCAGGTTCCCTCACCATGGGATAGCCTGGTTTTTTCTCCAAATCTTTGTTTTATGTCTACGTAATCTTGAGGGGTAAGTTTAGCATCTTCCAGTGCATATAAGATGGGACATGGTTTTACAGGGGGGCAACAAAAAGCTAAAGCTCTTTTATCTCCTCCTCTACAGACGTGTGATGGAGAGTCTTCCCACTCCATTCTATTCCTCCGTGAGCATCTTTTTTTTCTCTACAGGTGTTAGATCTTTTACTATGGATTTGGGATCTCCTTCTTTCAATATTTTTCCTCCGCGCATCAGGGCTGCTCGGTCGCAGACATCTAACACGAAGTCCATGTCGTGGGAGATTATTAGGAAGGTTTGGTTGAGCTCTTCCCGGGCTTTTCTTATGGAGTCTGTTACCTGAACTCGGGTTATAGGGTCCATGGTACCGGTTGGTTCGTCTAAAATGACTATGTTAGGTTCTTTAATGAGAACCTGGGCTAAAGCAACTCTATGACGTTCTCCGGAGCTTAATTCATCCGGATATTTGATTAATAAATCATTAGCATATTCTTCATCGAATCCAACTGCTTTAAGTACGTATATTGCTTTCATTTTGGCGAATTCTGCTGGTAGTTCCAGGCTTATGGCTTCGGTGAGGTTTCCCAGCACGTTTCGGTGTGGATATAGGCTATATTCCTGGTGCAGTATGCCCAGGTAGGGTTTGACTCTTCCTCTTCCAAAGGGGCCTTTTTCAGTCATGTCGATCCAGGTGTCTCCCAGTTTAACCACTATCTGCCCGCTGCTGGGGTCGGTTAGTCCGTATAGTATTCGGGATAGGGTGGTTTTACCGGCGCCGCTTAACCCTACGATGCCGAATATTTCCCCTTCATCTATATCGATGTTTATACCGTCTACAGCTTTAACCACTCCTCTTTCTATGGAGTAGTAATATTTTTTGACCTTTTCCATTTTTATGATGGGACCCCCGGTTTTAATTACATCTTTTTTTTCAGGTAGGGGGACCTGGTCAAGGAACTTTTGCACAACCTCTTGGGGTTTGCCTTCCTCTATAATCTGGCCTTTTTCTAGCCATATCACATAATCGGAAAGTTTTTTCATTACTTCTGGCCAGTGGGAGGTTATGACCATGGTTACGCCTTTCTCTTTCACACCTTCCAGGAGAGCTTGGTGTATCAGTTCAGCTGTCTTGGGGTCTAAAGTACCGGTGGGTTCGTCTGCCAGGAAGATCATCGGTTCTTTGGCCATCTGCCTGGCCAGAACAACTCTTTGTTTTTCCCCTCCACTGAGGTCCCGGGCAATATGAGTTATCCGGTGGGCCATTTGAACTGTTTCAATAAGATCTATGGCCAGGTATGCGCTTTCTTCTTCATCGTGTCCGGTGACGGACTTTATAACATTGTCGATAACTGTGTCATCTTCGTATAGGGCAAAGGTTCTCTGCAGCATTATGGCAATTCTTCTCCTTATAGCGGCGAAGAGCCGCCTGTCACAGTTCCAAAAGTCAACTTTATGGGCTTCTAATGTGCATCCGCAGCCACAAGGACCCCCTGCATGTGATGGGGAATCCACGTACATACAATCCGGGCATAATGCTATGTTATAAATAATCCTGCCTTTGTCTGGTCTGTATTCCTTCATACCACGCAGCATGTTTATTAAAACCGATTTTCCAGCACCGCTCCTTCCGAGAATACCTAAGACAGTTCCTTCATTTATGGTTATATTTAAATCCTTCAGAACATCCACATCTTTGAATGTTTTGCTGACATTTTCTATTTCTATAAAAGACATGCAACCACCTTTTATCACAATTTTATAATAATTTGTAATGAATATATATTCTAAACTTGATTTATCTACTTATAATTTATGGTGTTTATTTTATGTGGTTTACAATAAAAATTTTGAGGTTATAAGATATAAAAGATCAGATCATGGAAAGATCGAATGGTAATTTTCCCCCTATAGCTGCCCTTGCAATTGATATCCCATCTGCACCGGCGGCCAACATATGATGGGCTGATTCCACGTCCCGAATGGAATTGTTACCTATCAAAAATATATCTGTATTTTCTTTAATGCTGGTTATGATTTCATAATCTGCCACATCATAATCTGGTTTCATGGCATCAACATGGATAAAGTCTGAACCAGCATCTTCTACTGCCTTAGAAACGATAATTTCATTTACACCCGGAACATTAGCACGTATTTTCACAGAAACTTTGCTATCAACTTTATTTACAACTTCTCGGGTGAATTCATATAATTTCTGGGGTTTTTTAAGCAAAGCCTGTCCACATCCCAGATCCATTATTTCCGGCTGTCGGCAGTGGGCGTTTATCTCTACCACATCCACATCTTCAAGTTTTGAAATTTCAATCACCGGCTTTGAAGTGAGGGTGCGGATGTTAACCGATACCATGCCTTCCCAGGTGCTGTTGCCTTTGATTATATGGGCTTGATTTTTTATATGGTTTATTATTTCTTTTTCAGGAAAATCAAATTCTGTTCTTCCTCTCTGGATAATCTGACGCCCAGCAGCTATGGTTGATTTGTCCACATTGTAACCTCCCAGTGTTACTAGGTCAAAGCCATGAGAAGCCATTTTTTCACAAAATTTTCCATCGGTTATACCAGCCATAGGTGCTAGAACTTCAATAAATCCACTCCCCTAGTAGAAATTAAAATGTTTAATAAATAATTGATAAACAAATACATGATAGAATTACTGGATTTCAAGATTTTTAGGAGCTTTACAGTAAAATTTAATGTTGTTATAATTCTTTATAATATTTTTTGGTTTCTTCATCATGAAGATTTTTTTGGTTTCTTCATCATGAAGATCTTTCATCACATGAATCTTTATTCTTTCATCACATGAACCAGGTCGTAGGTGAATCCTCCCCTTATCTCTTCTAATGCGAGATCGGCCAGATTGGCAGCTTTTTCAGCAGTCGGGGCTTTTCCAACGCCAGCTTTAAGGGCTATATTTATTTCATCTTCTATCTCTTCGATAATCTTTAGGAGTCCCTGGGGTTCCAGGCCGTTACAGGGAGACATAAAGTTATCACCGCCGATGAAGAATAGTAAAGATCCTTTTTCGATTAATTTTTTCATAAGAAAGTGCTGAACACGATTAACAATAAAAGAAGTATCATATGCAGGAATTATATCAGTAAGAGAGTCAGTTATGCCATTTATGTCTATATGGCCAATTTGGACAAAGCTTTCTTCAAGGTTCACCATCCTATCTATTGCCAATACCTCCTTCCTTTCCTCTGACTGAGCTCCGCCATAGTTTTGAAGGGCGTTTGTGGCGTTTCTTTGGGCTTCGTAGGGTGTTTCAGCTGCACCCACACCCATACTTACGGTTATGGGGTAACGGTTTCCTATGGATTTCTGGATTCGGCGATGGTATTCCACATCAGCACCGTTGGTAACAGCGAGCATGTTATCAAAACGAGTAAAGAAAACCAACCCTCCTTTAGCGGCAAACTGTCTTTGAAGGTCTGCATATAGCTCTGCCTGCAGAATCTGAAGGTCTGCCTCAGCCCTCGGAGTTGGAGTTACAGTCCAGGGGCCGTAGTTGTCGATCTGAATCAAGGTCATTTGAATCATAAAATTTCACCCAAAATACTTCTGGCTAACATCATTTTATCCTCGATGTTCTTCATGTTGGTGTTGGTTACAACAACCTCTGATATTAGTTTTTCTATTTTTTTCTGGTACTTTGTATCCTCAAGGTCTATTATAAATTTGTCTAAAAAATCATGATACATGGCTGCAACACCTAGACAGGACACTTCATGGCCTAGGGCACTCATAAACTTGGCAGCAGGGCCACTTACAGGTACATCACCAATTATGGGAGATACAGCAGTCACATACGATTTTTTAAGGGCATCAACAACGTCATCCATTGATATGATGGGTCCTATAGACGTTACAGGATTTGATGGTCCTATAACAACCATATCGGCATCTTCAATGGATTCAATAATTCCGGGTGAAGGTTCAACATTCTGGTAAATTAGATCATGAACTTCCGGTTCTCCTCTCCTCTCCACCAGGAATTCATGGAAATCCATTTCACCTTCATCTGTTTTGATTTTTATATAAGATTCTTCGTTGCTCATGGGTATTATCAGGGATTCAATTCCCAGGGCCTTTCTCTGGATATCAACAGCCTTTGAGAGGGGATTTTTATCCAAAAGCAGGGTTTTCTGAATCTTAAAAGCTCGGTCCCTATCTCCGATTTTAAGGGTTTCACCACACCCGATCTCCTTTAAAGTTTCATGGGTTATAAAGGTATCATCAGCTATGCCATACCATGTTTTCTCATTTATGATTCCGGAGAGGGTATACAGTATAGTGTCTATATCTGCAGCAACACAGACACCAGAGAAATAGGAGTTTTCTAGGGTGTTTGCAATAATAGTGAGCTTTTTAGGGTTAATTATCTGGATTATGCCCTGCAAAAGCTTTGGTGTGCCTGTTCCTCCGGATAGAATGGTTATCATATGATCTTGCTTTAAATTTATTTGACATTGATATATTTTTGATTTTTCTTTAAGAATGGTAATTTAAAATAATTTATTTCACAATTCTTTGAAAATTCGAACCAAGAACATCTTTGTTATCGAAAAACATCATATCTTTTTGGTCTTATTAATGGTTTGATAGTTTCAGAGCTATCTTTTAACTTTTCAAAGTATTCGACACCTCTTATGATAACCACTGGTATTCCTTCATCAGCCTGGCCCATGGCAATAGAAGCTGCTGATGCTAGTTCATCTGCAACCGCTATGCTGGTAGTTTTCAGTTCCTTTCCATAGAGGTCACTTTCCCCGCTCCGGTTCCATAATGGTTTCATACCAGAAATCCCTATGGCAACACCTACAGCCCCTTCTCTGAAAGCCCGGCCCTGGGTATCTGATATTATAACTCCTATTTCTTTACCGGTTTTATCACTTATTTTTGCCATGATATCAGCGGCACTTTTGTCCGGATCATCTGGAATGGGGGTGGCTAAGCCTTTGTCCACGTTTGATTCATCTATCCCGGCATTTGCACATACAAAACCATGTTTTGTTTCTGAAACTATAAAATCAGGACCTATCTTTATTATTTCATTGGATTCCTGGATGATTGCCTCCACCAGCCGGGCATCCTTCCCGGTTTTATCTGCGATTTCTGATGATTTTAAGCCAGGAGTTATTTTAGAAATTTCAATGGTATCCCCTTCTGATTTGGCTATGGCAGTTTCAGCTATAACAAAGATATCCCCATCATGGACCTTCAAACCCTCCTTTTCCATAGATTCAAGGATAAGTTCAACCAGTTCATCACCGTCCTTAATGAGGGGCATGCTTTTTATGCCAATGATTTCCAGTTTCATAACGCACCAATGTCATTTTTATTGTTAAATGATTCTAAATTTATATTTGAAAAAATATGGTGGAAAAAAAATATTAAGAAAAATTTTGTTTTTAAATTGAGCTTATATTCCAGGTATCCTTACCGAAAGCTGCGGTTGATGTTACTGGATTGGTAAATTCTGCAAATTTCCCCTGATTTAAGATATGTTCTGCAGCTTCACCAGCATTATCTGCCTTAAATTCTACTTCTTGAGGTTTAATGTGCTCGTAGGTAGCTATGTAAGCTGCTTTTCCTTCTGGAACCTTTTCCACAATCAGGCTTTCCTTGGTCACGATTCCGATGTAAGAACCGCCTTTTAAGGATGTGGCCCCGGCTATTCGTGGGGTGTTGAAATCGTCTTTCTCGTAGTCCATAGTCATGAGGGAGAGGCCAATGGCGTCTCGAACATCCATTCCTGATGCTATTTTTTCGGCTATCACATCGGTGTGGGATCCGTTGGAAACCACCGCCACATCACCCACGATCTTTATACAGTTGTAGGCTATGTAAGGGTTTTTAAACACGTCTTTTTCGTATCCTTCTTTGGGAACAATGGCCACCCGATCCTGGAAGGATTTTGTCATCCTATTGGGAAAGGAACGACTTGAAACTCTGTATGCAACAAATTCACCAGACTCTGTACTTCCAACAGATAATATTCTACCAAGATACATTTAATCACCTTTTCAGTTTATGAAATAAGTATTAAAATCGGGATATAAATAATTTTATTAGTTGAAATAAATGAAAATTTTAAATAATTTTATTAGTTGAAATTTAAATAATTTTAATCATCTTTTAATTAAATCTAAAGTTAAATTCAAACCACAGTTAATTTTCTAATTTATAACAGTATTTTAGTTATAATACTTTTTTTCACTGGCTGGGTTTTTTCACTAGCTGGGAGTGCTCACAGCCTTTTCTGGGGACATTCCGGCGGGGGTGGTGATGATTATGGCCCCCTCTTTTGATCTTATTATTATCTCTCCCTCATCTATAACTGTAGTGTGAACAGCTATGGCACTGTTTCTAATATAGCTGGACATATCCTGACCGTTCACGGTCACTGTTTTAAGACCCGCCACTGGTATAAGATAGTATTCAGATGGACCGCTACTTTGTGTCATCTCGGGTTTGCCTGAGGCGCTGGTCTGAGCAACCGCCTGAAAACTGGTGGTAACCATTAAGAATATGAGAATGGTAAAAATAACGTCTATAAGGGGAACTAAATTAACTCTGGCCTGGTTTGAACGTAATTTGTTCCGGTACCTTTTAGTGTCTATGGGCATTTTAAAGTTCCTATGATTATTTTAGTATTTATTTTTAAAATTTTAGAATTTACTTTAATTTTTTAAGAATTACTTTTTAAATTTTAAGAATTTACTTTAATTTTTTTTTCATAAGAAATTTAATATAGGATAAATTTTTGTTAAAGGATAATTAGCTGAATTCATTCAAAAATTCTATTTGTTATCCTGATTTATTGTCTCAGTTTACTTTCAATGATTTCTGCATCTGCATTGCATTTTTCTCTTATAATATTTTTAATGCTTTTATCTAAGGTGTTAGGATTTATAGAAACCCACATATTGGCTGAGCCGTCATTATAAATCTCCCGAGCCTCTACAACTCCATGGGATTCTTTCAAAGCTTTAAGAGCCTTTTGTGGATCAGTATAAGCTTTTATCCGCATATCAGCGGTTCTCCAGTTAGTCATCTTTTTGGCGATCTCTATTTTATCCAGTTCACCCTCTATTCTACCGTTAATGTAAGAATATAGGGGAAGAATAATTATAGCAACGGTAAGACCGGCTATAGTTGTTATAAGGGCGATGTAGATACCCTCTGCCATGGCGGTGGGGTTGGCGTTAACTCCCAGCGCCTTAAAGGTATACCACATACCTAAAACGGTCCCTATTAATCCTAGAAGCGGGGCCAATTCTATTATGGTTCTTATAGCATCCATACCCTTGGTCATGATTCCCATTTCCACAATAAAAACTCTTTCCATGGCATCTTCAACTTCGCTCTTGTTTCTGTAACCAATTTTAAGGGCCTCTGAAACTATCTTTGATAGGGGGTTCTGGTACTTGCCTATGGACCTTAGAGCCTCCAGGGATCCTCCCCTTTCCATGGACAGATTTACATCGCCCATGATCTGGGGCAGACCCACCCTGGATATTTTACGCAGGTAATATATCTTCTCCAGAGAATATATAACTCCATATACACCGATTATAGTTATTACATAGGTTATGATGCCCCCGCTTTTGAACATCTCTATTATGGTCGCGAAAAAACTGCTAAAAAGTTCGTATATCATTATTATCCTCGAGTTCTCTTACGGTGGGCATTATTCTCTACCTGTGGTGGGTACTATCTCTGTCGTGGTGGGTACTATTCTATGCTTAAGTGGGCATTACTCTCTGGTTCTCTTTACGGTGGACCATGACCTGCGTACAAATGGGGGTAAATCTTCGAAGGGGATGTTTTTTAGAAATTTAATGGTTTTAGGGTCACTGGGGTAGCCGGATCCGATAGTTTTAAAATCTTTTCTTATCTTTGCTATTTCTGAATCTCTTTCTACCTTGGCCACAATGGATGCCGCGGCCACCACAGCATATTTATCCTCTGCTTTATGTTCGGCCACTACTTCCATTTTGGAGGAAAAACTTTCTATTTCTCCTTTTAACCTCTCTGGTTTCACGTCTATGCAGTCTATAATTGATATATCAGGATCTGAATCTCCAATAATTTTTCGAAAAGCGATCTTCTCTATCTGGTTGAGATTAACGTCTTTGGATCTTAAAAGATCTATATCCCGTGCAGAAATCTTTACCAGGTGATGGTCAGCGATTTTCCTTATTTTTCTGGAGAGAACTATTCTTCTTTTAGGAGAAATCTTTTTTGAGTCCTTTAATCCTAATCTTTCCAAATATTTAAGCCTATCCTGCTCTAATGCCACTCCGCACACTACTAGAGGACCTATAACTGATCCTCTACCTGCTTCATCTATTCCAACTAGTTTCATATCCTTTTTAGATCTAATAGGCGTCAATTTTGGATGGGATTAAATTTGGTTCATTTGGATGGGATTTAAATTGGTCTAAATTTATGATTTGGTTTTAAAATCTATTTCATAGCCTTTAGTCTGACTTCTGGTTCCAGTGCCCTGGGTTCTGCAGCCACTATAGCGGCTCCTTTGGCTACTACGGTCATTGGATCATCTGAGATCTCTACAGGGACACCAACTTCTTCAAATATCCTTTCTTTAAGTCCTTTAAGTTGGGATGTACCACCCACAACTATGGTCCTGTTGTATATTCCGGATATAAGTTCAGGAGACATCCTCTCTAAAATATGGGACAAGGCTTCAATTAAATTTACTACTATCGGTTCAGCAGCGTCTGCCACCATATTTGAATCAATATCCACCTTTTTAGGTTTATTGGTTTCCATTGACTTCCCGATAACGGTAGTACTGATAGGTTTTGTATCACTTTGGGAGTGGACCATGCCCACGTCTATTTTAGCCTTCTCTGCTTCGTGTAACCCTATTTCGACGTTGTATATTTCCTTTGCTTTCTCCACTATGTTGTCATCTATGTTGTCTCCACCATTTCTGATGGTTTCGATATCGGTGATTCCACCTAGAGATATAACCACTATATCACTGGATCCTGCACCCAGATCCAGGACCATGGTTCCTGAGGCATCGGCTATTGGCAGTCCTACACCAATGGCAGCGGCCAATCCTTCACTGATTACTAAAACATAACTTGCACCCGCTTTCCTGCCTATTTCTTCTACTGCTCGTTTTTCAACTTCTGAGGCATCTCCAGGAATGCCGATGACTATACGATCCATGCTTTCCATGGATTCGCCTGATCCCTGTTCCATAGCGTAAACTAGAAGGGCTTCTGCCTGTGATATACTTTCTATAACTCCTTGTCTTAAAGGTCTAACTGCTATAATGTCTTCAGGAGTCCTTCCCAGCATGGCTTTTGCTTCTTCACCTACTGCTAATACGTAGGATGGTTCTTCTTTTTTAACTGCCACTACAGATGGAATTTTATATAAATCGAATTTATCTCCGGAAGGTTTTGCCACAACAGTGTTAAGAGTTCCCAAATCAATTCCCAATGTGTGGGTTAAGCCTTTTTTCTTGTTATCTTCTTCATCATCTTTTCTTCCAAAAATGTTCATTTTAATCCTCCTTTAATATTTTATCAAACTCTATTACAAATATTTTGTTTAATTTAGCGATTTTTTTTATCTCACCTATATACTTCTCATCAGCCGATATAAGAACTGTGGATAGAGCCACATCAGCCATTTTGAATAAGGGATCAAGGGTATTTCGGACAAAGGAAGGTAATTTGTTGGTTATGTAAACGTCCGTTTCTATGAATCCTGTTGTTTTGTCTTCCAGTAAAAACGAAAGTTTAACTCTACTTTTTTCACAGTCTCCCATGAATTTCTTTATTTGATTCTCTGGACCAACCGTTAACATGAGATTGCTTTCGTTATTAACATAATAGGGAGCTATCTTGAGATATGCACCGCCTTCTTCTTTGCACATCAAACTTAGATCTCTAATTTTGTTCATTTCTCCGTAAAGCATTATAAAATCAAATTTTTTGGTTACAAAAGATTCCTTGGTGGTTATATGTTCTCTGCACAAGATTTTGACCCTTTCTTTGTCCAATATTGCGGCATATGCTAAATTGTTGATCATATGCTCATTGCCAGCAATTACGCACCAGATCTTGTCTGAGTCCTGCATCGTGGAAACTTTTGCAGCTTTTCTCAAAGTTTTTATTTTATTCTCTATCATTAGTAGACACTTCTTTAGATTATTTTACTTTATTTAGAGTGATATTTAGATTATTTTATTTTCTTTAGTGATATTTTGATATAATAAATATCTGAATTGCAACGTTTTTATATGAGCCCATTATATTGAATTTAAGCATATTAATATATATGAACTTAAAGTTGTTTTATCAGATGTGTTTTAATTAGTATGAAAAATTATACAAACGATATTATCAATTACAAACTTCATTCAATACAAAAACTTTTTCATGGAATTATATTAAAATATAAAGTAATGTGTGGGACATTAAGATATGTAGCATTTGATTACTCTAATTATGTATGGCGATTGTTACATTATATAAACTTTTATAGATCTCTTTACCACACATTCTATAAAGTCATATTTTCCTTATTTAAATGATTTTTAAGGTTTGAAAATTATAATTTGATTGTGAACAATTATATTAAAACATTGTTCAATCAGTGGTCATAATGTTTGTGGAAGGAACTTTAAAGAAAGTAAGTATATTATTAACCCTGGCGGTTTTACCGTTCTTATTTGGCTATTTTTTTCTGAGCTTCATCATCTTTACAGTTATTGCTTTACTATTACAGTTTTTCCGGGATCCTGAAAGGAAAATACCTTCCATGAAGGGGGTAGTAGTGGCTCCAGCGGATGGTAGGATACTGAAGGGAAAAATTGACATGATAAAAACTGTTGAACATGACGATCCCTTAATGGAACATGTTTTGGATAAGGGAAAAAAAGGTATTCTGGTAAGTACCTTCATGTCACCATTTGATGTGCATGTTAATCGAGTTCCTATTTCCGGAGTGGTGTTGAAGACCAAATATTATCCTGGGAAATTCAGGATTGCAAAAGGTAATGTACAGAAGGAAAACGAAAAGAATTTAATAGTAATAGATTCAGAATATGGAAAAGTAGGAGTTATACAGATAGCCGGTTTTGTAGCGAGACGAATTGTGCAGTACATCTACGTTGGTGATAAGATCAAAACAGGGGACCGTTTAGGGATGATAAAATTTGGATCCCGGGTGGATATTATAATCCCCAGTGAAAAATTTAGATTACAGGTCAAAGAAGGTGAGAAGCCCAAGGCAGGGGAAACCATCATAGCTCAGGTAATTGAATAGACGATAAACTGAGAGATTTAAACAAAATAGAGTAATAATCGGAGTTTAAAAATGAATATAAGATATTACATGTCTTATGTGGATATAATTTCACTTTTAAATGCTTCTTTTGGGTTTTTAGCCATCATACTAATAACAACTGGTAATTTGATGCTTGCAGCTAAATTTTTGTTGGTAGCTGTGATATTTGATTTTTTGGATGGATGGATGGCTCGGAAGACCAATAGAGTTGATGAGTTTGGATTTGGAAAAAATATTGACTCATTATCTGATGTGATATCATTTGGTGTTGCACCAGGAATGCTTTTGTATACAGCAAGTATATCCTATAGTATCCCATACATTAATATAGTAGTAGGTCTCCTAATAGTTATATGTGGAATAATAAGACTTGCAAGGTTCAACGTACTTACAAATTCAAGTGATGTTGGTGAAGGTAAATTTGTGGGGTTGCCCATACCTTCAACTGCTCTGATACTGGGATCATTCTATCTTTCCGGTATGTTCAGGGTGGACTTGGCACTGCTTATAATGTTGGTGGTATCGATATTGATGATAAGTACAGTTTCATACCCTAAGTTCAAGGGAGCCAAAATAGTTGCAGGCGGTGGTTTACTGATCATATTAACAATTTTGTCCCAAAATATTTCCTCTGCAATTGCAGATGTTCCCGCAAAGCTTTTATTCATCTTTGCATTAATTTACTTAATAGCAGTGCCTTTTATGGATTTATATGCCAAGCTCCTCAGAAGTGGTCCGAATGTTAGATAAGATATTAGGAAAAAAGGATAAAAATCAAAAAACCCCCAGTCTCCGTAAGAATGAGAATAGTTCCGGCTCAAATTTAGGCGGACGTCTCATGAATATGGTTTCTAAACCGAAGGGTATGGGTTCTCAACCGAAGGGTATGGGTTCTCAACCGAAGGGTATGGCCTCCCAACCAAAGAATAAGGCCTCCCAACCGAATATTCTGGTTTCTAAAGTCGATGATAAGGCTCCTAAGCCGAAAGGGATATTTTCTAAACTGAATGAAAAGATCTCTAAACCAAAGGACGAATCCTCTCAACCGAATATTCTGATTTCTAAAGTTGATGATAAGAACCCCAACCAGAAATGGATTATTCCCGAACCAGAGATTGTTCCTGAGCATGAGCCGGAGATTGTTCCTGAGCATGAGCCGGAGATTGTTCCTGAGCATGAGCCGGAGATTGTTCCTGAACCAGAAGAGATGGATTTTAAACCGAATGATAATTCTCAGAAAATAGAGGCTAAAGGCCCTGAGGTAGATAACAAAGCTTCTGAGGATCCTAAAGATTCTGAGGATCCTAAGGAAGATTCTCCAATGAAAAAAATACCCAGACCAATGCCTAAGCCCCGACCTAAAAAAAGACCTGATTTAAAACCTCCCCAGGATAAGGATAAAAAGCCCGGTGGAGGATTTGCAGGATTTGGAAGAAGAATACCCACTAGAATTCCGGATGATGACCGGAGAACTTTGATAGGGGCAGCGGTGTTTTCAGTAATACTGATAGTTCTGGCTGTAGCAGGTTACTACTTTTTGGTCTACGCTCCCTACCAAAATTCACTTCAAACAGCGAAAACAGCAAAGATTAATGAAGTTAATGCTTACTATAAAGGGGCCTTAACAGTAGATCCACAAAAGCAGATGCTTACGGCGCAAATTGATGGAGCAAAGACTCCTGATCAAGCATTGGCAGTAGATGTTATAGGTCCAGCAACCCAATCATGGCGACTCTATCAAAATCAACAGATCAGCACTAAACAAGATCCCTATGGAAGGGTGATGATCACTTACACAGCTGGGGGACAGAAA
>JADGNH010000131.1 GCA_017883605.1 Methanobacteriaceae archaeon | reverse complement strand
AAAATTCCCTTAAACTATCCACTTACAAATTTTCTCTGGCCCATTTAGCTCCAGCTTCCAATATCTCCAGATTGATGGAAATCAGCTTCGGCTTTTTGGCGAAGGTGTGTTTTATAGCTTTCCTGAACATTTCTTCAGGGAGCTCTGTGGATCCCAACTCCATTACAACCCCTAACATGACCGTGTTGGCAGCTCTACTCACCCCAAAATCCTTCGCAATTTTTAAAGCAGGTACAGCTATGGCCCTAACTGCTTCAGAAGGTTTGAATTCCCCCACGTTAGAATCATATAAGATTATACCTCCTTCTTTAAGGCGGCCGGCAAATTTCTCTAGAGACGGCTGGTTAAGAGCTACCAGGACGTCTGAACTGTAAACCACCGGTGATCCGATGGTTTCTCCAGAGATAATCACCGTACAATCCGATGTTCCGCCCCGCTGTTCCGGACCGTAGGAAGGGTACCAGGATACATGACGCCCATCATTACAGGCGGCCTGGGCCAGGATGAGTCCCAGGCTCAAAACTCCCTGCCCTCCAAATCCAGCGATTCTTACCACCTTTTTCAGAAAGAAAGGATCATAACGGGCTTCCCGGGAGCTTTCTTCCTCCACTTCAAAGATGCGGTCCAAAGACTCTTGAGAAAAATCACTTTCCCCCCGGCAAAGGGGTTCTACATCCCTGATCCTGTCCCGGAAGTTTTTTAAGGGGAATTCTTCAGCCATCTCCTGGTTTATAAAATCCTCTGCTCCCTGGGCATCCAGTTTCAAGTTGGTGGGGCAGGGCGAGAGTACTTCAACGAACGCATATCCTTTACCATCTCTTTGTACCTTTAAAGCTTTTTTAACCGCCTTTTTAGCCTTGCGGATGTTTTTGGGGTCAGAGACAGACACCCTTTCAATGAACACCGGAGCGTCCAGATTGTCCAGCAATTCTGACATGTGTAGGGGGTAACCTGCATAACGGGGATCCCTACCAGTAGGACAGGTTACTGTGACTTCTCCTAAGAGGGTGGTGGGGGCCATTTGCCCCCCAGTCATACCGTAGACCGTGTTATTCACAAAGAACACCGCCAGCTTTTCTCCCCGGTTAGCGGCCTGGATAGTTTCATTGAGTCCGATGGATGCCAGATCCCCGTCTCCCTGATATAGTATAACTATGGCATCGTCTTCTGCCCGGGAAAGGCCAGTCCCCACTGCAGGGGCTCGACCGTGGGCCACCTGGACGTGGCCGCAGTCAAAGTAGTAGTAGGCAAAGACAGCGCAACCCACGGGACTGGTCATCACCGTGCGATCCTGGATGCCCAGTTCATCTATAGCTTCTCCAATGAGCTTGTGTAATATGCCGTGGCCGCAGCCAGGGCAGTAGTGAGTAGCAGTGGGTGCGCTGCCACCTTTACGTGGATAATTTTCTAAGATGGATTCTGGTTTCTTGATGATCTTCTCTTCAGCCATCTAGATACCTCCTACATTTTCTTCAGTCATTAGACAACACCTGCAATCCCCTTCAGTCATTAGACAACACCTGCAATCCCCTTCGTTATCATTTAGACACTCCTGCCATTTTTCGGATCTTTTCAATGATACTCTGCTGGTCTATGAGGTTTCCCCCCATCCGGTTCACCAGTTCTACCGGGCGCTGGCATCCTATGGCCAGTATGATATCCTCCTGCATTTGGCCGTTGCTCATCTCTACTGATAAAAATTGGCAGTCTTTTTCTTCGGCTATTTTTCGGAGTTTGTCCTCAGGGAATGGGAATAGAGTTTTAGGTCGGAAAAGACCCGCATTTATTCCCTCTATCCTGGCCTGATCAACTGCAGAACGGGCGACGCGGCTGCTGATACCGTAGGCCACCAAAATGATTTCTGCATCTTCTGTCATGTATTCCTGGTATTCCACTTCTTTCTCTCTGATCTGCTGGTATTTCTCCTGCAGACGGTAGTTGAAGTCCTCCAGCTGGTCGAAGTTCAGGAAGATACTTGTAACCAGATTCCCTCTGGTCTCCCGGTTGCCCCTGACCGCCCAAGATTCATCATAAACAGGTTCCAGGGCTTCTGTGGGAAACTGGAGCCGTTCCACCATCTGGCCCAGCACTCCGTCGGCCAATACTATTGCAGGATTGCGGTATTTGTCTGCCAGTTCGAAGGCCTTTTTGGTGAAGTCACACATCTCCTGTACTGAGTTAGGGGCCAGAACGATGTTCCGGTAATTGCCATGGCCACCTCCCTTCACCAGCTGGGTGTAGTCTGCCTGTTCCGGTCCAATATTTCCCAGACCCGGCCCGGCACGCATTATGTCTACAATAACGCATGGGAGCTCTGCTCCAGCTAAAAAGGATATTCCCTCCTGTTTAAGGCTGATGCCCGGTCCAGAGGAGGCGGTCATTACCCGGTGTCCTGCTGCTGCTGCCCCGTAGACCATGTTTATAGCTGCTTCCTCTGATTCGGCCTGTACAAATTTCCTTCCCACTTTGGGGAAGTACAAAGACGCCTCATGCAGCACTTCCGTGGCAGGAGTGATGGGGTAGCCGAAAAAACAATCGCATCCGGCGTACATAGCCCCTATCACCACAGCAGTGTTACCTTTGATTAGTTCTATGGCCACCATTTATTCTTCCTCCTTCTTTTTGCGGGGTATATGTACCTCCACAGCCAGTGGCTCTGGGCAGGTATAGTAACAGTCCCCACAACCAGTACATCCTGTTCCTTCATAGACCGCATAGTGGTATCCCCGCTGGTTTATATCTTCGCTCATTTTAAGGACACCTTTTTTACATGCTAAAATGCATCTCTCACATGCCTTACATTCCAGACTGTTAATTACTGGATATGGTTCTTTCCTACTTTTATCAGACATTTTATTCATCTTTTTTTCTTGTGATATTGATTTTAGAATTTAAATTGGAGTTTAATTTGGAATTTAAATTTGGAATTTAAGCTGGAATTCAATTTGAATTCCTGTATTTAATTATGGAATTTAATATGGATTTAAATCTCGCAGTTAATTTGTAATTATTATGGAATTATAATATGGAATTCGATTTTAGAACCTAATATGGTATTTTATGGAGGATAATTTAATTAAGATTTTCAATCAGGAAATGGAAAAATAAAGATATTAATTTAAATCTTATTTTAAACCTTTAATTATTTAACTTTTTAATTTTTAAATAATTTTTTTTAAACTATTATCTATTTTTTGCACCTTTTTAATTAGTTCATGATTATATTCCCAGGTTTTTATTTCTCATTGCTTTTTTTCCAGGTCTCTGGCTCTGATTTCCACGCGCCTTATCTTACCGCTGATGGTTTTGGGGAGTTCATCCACAAATTCTATGATTCTAGGGTATTTGTAAGGGGCAGTGACCCTTTTAACATGGTTCTGGATTTCTATTTTTAATTCTTCTGAGGGTTGGTATTCCCTGGTAAGCACTACAGTGGCTTTCACTACCTGTCCCCTTAAAGGGTGAGGAGCACCAGTGATGGCACATTCTAAGACTGCAGGATGGGATATTACTGCGCTTTCTACTTCGAAAGGCCCTATCCTGTAACCAGAACTTTTGATCATATCATCGTTTCTTCCCACGAACCACAAATAGCCATCTTCATCCATCCAGGCCGTGTCTCCGGTATGGTAATATCCATCATGCCATACCTCCTCTGTTTTCTCCTGGTCCATGTAATATCCGTTAAAAAGTCCTGGTGGTTTTTTCCGGCTGGTTTTAATGATTATCTCCCCTTCCTCACCCACATCACAGAATTGGCCTTCCTTGTCCATTAATTCTATCTGATATCCCGGAGATGGTTTTCCCATGGAGCCGGGTCTGGGTTTCATCCAGGGAAAGTTGGCGATACAAACCACGCATTCTGTTTGGCCGAACCCTTCCATTAGCTTTAAACCGGTGAATTCATTAAATTTATTGTAGACCTCCGGATTTAGGGGCTCACCTGCCGTTACGGCGTATTTAAGTGTTGAAAAATCGTATTGTGAGAGGTCTTCCTGTATCAGAAACCGGTAAATAGTGGGAGGGGCGCAGAAAGTGGTAACACCATGTTTAGATGCCTTTTCCAGCATTTTAGCTGCATCAAAACGTTCATAGTCATATACAAATATGGCACTGCCTGCAATCCACTGGCCGTAGATCTGACCCCACATAGCTTTAGCCCAGCCGGTGTCTGCGACGGTGTAGTGCAGTCCGTCGTCCAATACATTCTGCCACTTGGCAGTGATTATATGGCCAAATGGATAAGTATAATCGTGTAGAACCATTTTAGGAAGTCCAGTGGTACCTGATGAAAAATATACTAAAGAAGGTTCATTGATTTTTGTTTGCTCATCTCCGGTGGGGCGTTTAAAGTCAGAAGATGCATTTTTGAGTTCTTCTTTAAAGTTCAGCCATCCTTCCCTGTTTTCATCACCCACCACCACTTTTATAAGCTCCAGGTCTTCCATTTGCCGGTGTGCTTCGTCAAAGTATGAGGGAACTCCGTCTTCACCGATGCACGCCACCATTTTAATTCCGGCCTGTTCTATGCGGTAGACTATGTCCTTGGTTTTAAGCATGTGGGTAGCAGGTATGGTTATGGCCCCTATCTTGTGCAGGGCCAGGATACAGAACCAGAACTCTAAACGGCTTTTTAAGGTTAGCATAACCTTATCCCCTTTTTTTATTCCAGATTCTTTAAAGAAGTTTGCAGCTTTATCACTGCATTCCTTGAGGTCCCTGAAGGTTAAGATCCTTTCCTGGTCGTAATCATTGCACCATACTATCGCCCTTTTGTCTGGATGTTTTTGGGCATATTCATCCACCACATCATAGGCGAAGTTAAAATTTTCCGGCACCTGGATCTTAAAGTTATCGTGGAAGTCCTGGTATGATTCAAATTCGGTTTTAATAACAAATTTGTTTAACAAAGATGACATTTTCCTACTCCTTTCTTTATTTGACTTCGTTTTACCTTAATAAGACGTTTATTAACTATTATAACATTTATTAAACTACGTGAGGTTTATTAAATTACTAAGAGGTTTATTACATTAATACAGCGTTCATTACATTACTATGGCCAGGAATTTGGCCGGTTTATTATCCAATGCTTCCATTGCATGTCCATAGGATGAATCAAAGAATATTGAATCCCCTTTCTGGAGTTTGATCTCGTT
>JADGNH010000130.1 GCA_017883605.1 Methanobacteriaceae archaeon | reverse complement strand
TCGTTATTTAACTATTTTTTTTTTTTTTTTTTTTTTGGATATGATATTAATAGTCCGGTTTTTGATATATGATATTAATAGTCTGTTTTATCATATTCAAACCAAATTCAAAAAATTTATATTAAAGGTCTATGTAATATAAATTTGAGCAATGGGTAAATTCAGGTATATTAATTACCTCATTTTTACCCTATTTTTTTCTTTTTTTATCGTTCAGCTTGTTTAAATAAGGTTTATTTATTATTATACATATTATTTATAATTTAAAATGCTTTTATTTTCATTTATCATCTTAAACAAGTCATTCACCTTATTAAACAAGTCATTCACCTTAAAATAGATTTTGGATCGCTAAATTTCTGGATTTTTGGATCACTAAATTTCAATACTGTTACTCACCCTCACCAATTCATCCAATTTTTCAATGGCTTTCCCTGATAAAACAGCTTCATGAGCAGTTTTAACACCATCTTTAAGGCTCTTTGCCTCTCCTGCTATGAAAATAATTGCACCGGCATTTGCCAGACATAAATCTAATCTGGCCTGTTCCTCATCACTCTCCATCCGTCCCTCCAGAACGCCCCTCACCACATCCAGGTTCTCCTGGAGACTTTCCAAAGCTTTTATGTTCTTAGGATTTACCCTTTTTACTCCGAAATCTTCAGGGTATACTTCTTGTAGTCTAATTTTGTCATTTTCCAGAGTTGCAATCCTGGTTTTTCCTATGGTTGAGATTTCATCCATTGCTGGTTTATCGTCCTGGTCAAAGCCGTGCACTACCATAGCCTTTTTAACCCCCAGTTTCTTGAGGACCTTGGCAATTAATTCCACATATTCCGGTGCAAAAACTCCCAGAAGCTGAATATCAGCATTTGCAGGGGAGGTGAGCGGCCCCAGGATGTTGAAGACCGTGCGTATCCCCAGCTCCTGTCGGACGGGCATGACGTTCTTAATGGAGGGGTGGAAGTTAGGGGCGAACATGAAACCGATACCTGCCTTCTGGAGACAGTTCTCCACACCAGGGGCATCACAGTTTATATCCACACCAAGGGCCTCTAAAATATCTGCACCGCCGCATTTACTGGTTATGTTTCGGTTGCCGTGTTTGGCAATGGTAACCCCACAGGAAGCTGCTATTATGCCGGCGGTTGTGCTCACATTAAAGGTTTTAAATATATCCCCTCCGGTCCCACACACATCCACCAGGGGCACCTCTTTAGAAGATGATACGGTGATACATGCATTTCGCATGGCCCGTACAAAACCGGTTATTTCCTCAACTGTCTCTCCCTTCAAAGCCAGTGCAGTCAGAAGCGCTGCAGTCTGTACATCACTTGCCCGGTTACCTATCATTTCCACCATACACTGGTAGGCCTCATATTCATCTAAATCCTGATGGGACACCAGTTTTTTTAAGCATTCTTCAATCATAGCACACTTCGTTTTAATTATCTTTTTAGAGGTTTTTTCTTAAATCATCTTTTTTTAGAGGTTTTTTCTCAAATCATCTTTTTAGATTGTTCTTAAATTATCTTTTTAGATTGTTCTTAAAATCACATTTATTCAATCTGATCTTTCAGGGTTGCTTCCTTCATTTCCCGGCAAGATTCTCTTATTTTGGCTTTCAATATATCTTGGTCTCCCAAGTTCTCTGCAATCACATCTATAAGGATGCTCCCCACTATTGCACCATTTGCACCGGCTTTTATTACCTCAGTTATATGTTCGGGTTTGGAAATTCCGAACCCCACGCAGAGGGGAAGTTTGGTATGGCTGCGCATCCTCCCCACCATTTCAACAGTGCTGGTCCCCATTTCGGATCTGGCACCGGTGACCCCCATCACCGACACCACATAAAGAAAGCCAGAACACAGCTTTATTATTTCTTGAAGCCTCTCATTGCTGGTGGTCTCAGCTGCAAGGAAGATCTGGTTTAAACCATTCTTCTCTGCAGCCTTTACTGCATCACCTGCCTCTTCCGGTGGTAAATCGGCTGCAAGTATTCCGTTCACACCACTTTTCCTGGCATTTTCATAAAATGTATCGACTCCCATTTTATAAATTAAATTGTAGTACACCAGAAGTCCGATGGGGATGGATGTAAACTCACGGATCTTTCTTATAAATTCAAATCCCTTTGCAGTGGTCATCCCTGCATTCAGGGATCTTATGTCGGCTGACTGCACAGTGGGGCCGTCTGCCACCGGGTCGCTGAATGGGAAGCCTATCTCCAGGGCGTCAGCCCCCCCTTCCACCAGCTCACGGACTATCTGGAGTGAAGTTTCAAAATCAGGGTCTCCTGCCACAATAAATGGTATGAAAACACCTTCACTTTTTTCTTTAGCCCTCTGGAACATAGCGCTGTAACTTTCTACTCTGATATTAAGGCTATCGCTATTTCCTTTAGAATTTTCATAATCTTCTTCAGAATTTTTATAATTTCCTTTAGAATTGTTATAATTTCCTTTAGAATTTTTATAATCTTCTTCAGAATTCATATCTTTTCACCCATTTCCCGGGCAACCAGGAACATATCCTTATCGCCCCTTCCTGAAAGGTTTACCACTATGGATCTACCCCGATTTTCTTTCATTTTAGCATATTTCTCGGCATATGCAACGGCGTGGGAACTTTCAAGGGCAGGAATTATACCTTCATACTTGGAGAGAAGTTCAAATCCTCTTAACGCTTCTTTATTGGTTATGGCCACATATTCCGCCCGACCGGTAATCTTCAAATAGGAATGTTCCGGCCCCACACCAGGGTAATCAAGACCTGCCGACACTGAGTGGGCTTCTGTGATCTGCCCATCAAAGTTTTGAAGCACATAGGAGAAGGAGCCGTGCAGTATCCCTTCGGTTCCCACTGACAGAGTTGCCCCTGTTCTTCCACTTCCTATCCCTTCTCCTCCACCTTCAACACCGATGAGCTCCACTTCCTCATCGTCTATGAACTCTGAAAATATTCCAATGGAGTTACTTCCCCCACCTACACATGCTATCACAGCATCTGGAAGTTCACCCTCTTTCTGGAGAATCTGTTCCTTTGTTTCACGTCCAATCACCTTCTGGAAGTGTTTTACCATGGTGGGGTAGGGATGAGGTCCCATAGTGGAGCCGATGAGGTAATGGGTGGTATCCACGTTGGTGATCCAGTCCCTGAAAGCCTGATTGATGGCATCTTTAAGGGTTCTTGAACCGCTGTCCACGCTTAAAACCCTGGCACCGGAAAGTTCCATTCTGAAAACGTTTAATTTCTGCCTTTCCACATCTTCACTTCCCATATAAACTTCTGTGGGAATGTTGAGCAGGGCACCCACAACTGCCGTTGCAATCCCATGCTGTCCTGCCCCGGTCTCAGCTATCAAACGCTCTTTACCCATATATTTTGCAAGAAGACCCTGTCCCAGGGTGTTGTTAATTTTATGGGCCCCGGTATGGAGCATATCCTCCCTTTTAAGGTAAACTTTGCATCCCCATTTCTCTGATAGGTTACGGGCAAAATATAGGGAGGTGGGCCTGCCGGCGAACTCCTGCAGATAATATTCCAGTTCTTTGTTAAATTTCTTATCTTCTCTGTATTTCAAAAACGCGCCTTCCAGCTCTTCAAGCGCTGGAATTAGGAGTTCTGGAACAAAAACTCCCCCGTATCTACCGAATTTACCGCTCATAATCATATAAATCACCTGATTAAACTGGTTGCCTCTAAAAATTCATCTATCTTCTGGGGATTCTTCACTCCAGGCTGATCTTCAACACCGGAGTTAACATCCACGTAATCAAAAAATTTGTTTAAAGTTTCTCCTTCATTTTTAATTCTCTCCGTGTTCATGCCGCCGGCTAGAAAAATTTCTATTTCTCTATTTACTTCTCTGGCAATGGTTGCAGCTTGAACTGCCAGTTTTAATGGTATCTGTTTTCCAGATCCTCCGCTTTTCCCTTGAAATTCATAGTCAAACAGTATGCCGTGGCAGATTCTTGAAAAATCTTCTATTTCCAACTTTTTTTCATCATCAATCTTTTGGGAAATCCCCACTGCCCTTATAATTCTTAATTCAGAAATTTTTTTTAGTTCCCCTAATTCTTCTCTGGAGAGTGAATGGATCTGTAATGTTTGTATACCTGTTTTTTCGAGCTTAGTTAATACTTCTTCAGGATTTTCAGGTTCAATCACCAGCACTGCTTTTTTTTTATTTTCCATGGAAGAGATTAAGCCAGATATTTCATTTATTTTTAAAAATCTCTTTGATCTGGTTATGTTGATAAATCCTATAAGGTCAGCTGGGGATTGTTCGCAGTTTAAGACATCTTCAGCCTTTTTTAATCCGCACACCTTAACGTTCATCTTTTTTCCACCTTACTGACTATCATCTTTTTTCAACCTTTAAATCTCTTGACCGCGCTGATTATCTCATGGGAAACTTCAGACATCCCAATTTTGGTATTGACTTTCATTATACCCGTTCCTACAAGTAATGCATCGACTCCGTAACTGGCCAAAAGCTTTGCATCCTTTGGACCTTTTACTCCGCTTTCTGATACCACTACCACTTCTTCTGGAATGTTTTCCATTAGTTTCTGGGTTCTTTTGAGGTCAACTGAGAAGTCTTGGAAACTGCGGTTATTTATGCCAATTATCTGGGCCCCTGCATTAAGGGCGTGGTCTATCTCATCCTGATTTCTGCACTCCACCAGTGCATCCATCTCCAGGTGGCTGCATAGTTCTATTCCAGATCTCAGATCCGGATATATTTGGGCCATCAGCAGGACGGCACTTGCACCATATGCTTTTGATTCATAGATCTGATATTCATCCAGTAGGAAATCTTTTCTAAGTAAAGGAAGCTCAGTTATATCTAGAGCTGATTTTAAATTATCTAAACTGCTTTTAAAAAATGTTTCATCAGTCAGAATTGAGATTGCACTTGCACCAGTAGTTATAAAAACTTCTAGAGCTTCTTTCAGCGGTACATCTGAAATAATGCCCTGTGAGGGGGACGCTGGCTTGTATTCGCAGATGACGCAGATGTCCTCATCATGGGTTATGGATTCTTTGAAGCTTTTATTGGGACTTTTTTTGGTCTTTATATTTTCAATTTGGGTTTTCAATTCTTTTAAGGGCTTTGAGTTTTTGGTTTTTTGAAGAGATTTGTCTTTCTCTTTAATTATCTTTGAAAATGATATCCTGCCTGGATTTCCGTTGGATGATAT
>JADGNH010000129.1 GCA_017883605.1 Methanobacteriaceae archaeon | reverse complement strand
AAAACCGTAGTTTTAATAGCCTATTTTGGGGCTCTCACCCACCTATTCCTGGATTACTTGACCACTAAAGGTATTCCCCTATTTTTTCCATTATCCCTTACCAAATATGCTGCTGAAATATATTCGGCTATAGATGGGTTAACCCTTATCCTTGCAGTGGTGGTGCTATTAATCCTTTATCTAAGATTAAATGAGAACTATAAAAAGGCAGCTATGATAATTTTTATGGTCATTTTAATTTCATTCGGCGGTATACGGGCTTATGAAAAAATCAATGTTCTTGAAGCTGAAACCCCCACCCTAACTGGGAATTACACCCAAATATCAGCCTACCCCACCAGTGATATTTTTACCTGGAACGTGGTAAAAAGCGATTCACAAAACAGCAGTTACCTGGTGTATCAACACAATACCCTGAGAAATTCTTCTTCCAATATAAAAATGTACCAGAGCCTTTCGGTTGAAAATGGTTCCTACAGTTCTGCTCAGGACGCCATAAGAGTTGCAAACACCCTTCCAGTGGTTGAAAGGTTTAAGTGGAATTCATATTACACCGTAATCAATGCCCAATACCATTCCCCTGGATGGGAGATAACCTATTACAATATCATTGATTCATATACCGGGAATAGCATAACCGTTTCTATCCCTTAAATTTTTTAGAATGCTAACTGGTAATAATGTTTGAAAAAAAGTTATAAAGGAATAAAAAAAAATATGATTAGGGGATTTTCTATGGTTCGCTGCGGTAAGTTTGGTTCTCATATTTCCTGATTATGGGAATTTCTGCCCGGAATGCAGAGATGCGGGCTAGTAAAGTTTAAAAAACCGGGAATTATTAATAAATTACCAAATTAGAGATTTGAGAGGTGCATTATGGTAGATATTGATTTTTTTGGCGGTGTGGATGAGATCGGTGGGAATAAGATACAGGTAAAAGGAAAAGAAGCTTCTTTTTTCTTTGATTTTGGTATGGGTTTTGGCAGGGCTAATGATTACTTAGCTGAGTTTTTACAGCCCCGTAAAGCAAATGGTATACTTGATTTCGTTGCATTAGGTTTGTTACCCTGC
This sequence comes from Methanobacteriaceae archaeon, assembly GCA_017883605.1. Classification (GTDB taxonomy): domain Archaea; phylum Methanobacteriota; class Methanobacteria; order Methanobacteriales; family Methanobacteriaceae; genus Methanobacterium_A. Next base: position 4,143 of record JADGNH010000129.1, on the reverse strand, counting down.
ATTAAGGGTATTTATCGTGAAGATTATCTAAGGCATACTGGTCTTTCCTATGAGAGTGAGCCTGCTTTAGATGGTGTTCTCATAAGTCATTCTCATGTGGATCATGTATCCTATATTCATCATTTACGTGAGGATATCCCAATTTATTTATCTGAACAGTCTTATTTGATTTTAAAGGCTTTGGAGGATACTGGTACTACTTCTTTTTCAGATTATTTACATCTGAAGAAATCTTTCCAGTTAATACCTAAAAAACGGGGAGAGGGTCACACCCGGGCCAATGTTAAAGTGGACAGGCAAATCCAGATTATAAAGCCGTATAAAGAGTTTGAGATGGGTGATTTCAGGATTAGATCAGCGCCGGTTGACCACTCACTTCCCGGTGCATCGGGTTATATTGCAGATAATGGTGAAGATACCATAGTTTATACCGGTGACCTACGATTCCATGGCCAAAAACCTGAAATTACCCAGAAATTTGTGGAAATGGCACAAAAATGCGATCCTACCATAATGATCAGTGAAGGCACCCGTATCGACAGTACTGAGAATATTAGTGAGGCAGATATTGAGAAACTGGCAGTGGAGCAGGTTGATAAGTCTAAGGGTCTGGTGGTAGTAAATTATCCTGTACGTGACTTGGACAGGTTAGTAACCTTCTTTAACGTTGCCAAAGACACTGATCGTCAATTGGTGGTGAGCCTTAAACAGGCGTACCTATTAAACCTGTTCAGTGGCCAGGGGTATCCAGAAATCAACGAGGTGATGGTTTACAAACCACGGAAAGGATGGGGATTAGTAGGAGATGACAGTTACGCTTGTGTTGAAGATGAATGGCTATGCACATCAGATATTGATCCCACACACGTCCAAAGAGACTATAAAAATTGGGAAAGGGACTATCTGGACTGGGATAATACGATCACCTACAGGGATTTACAGGAAGAGCCAGAAGAATACATCTTCCGCTGTGATTTTTTTGAATTAAAGGAGTTAATCGACATAAAACCAGAAAATGGTGTTTATATTAAGTCAAGCACCGAGCCCTTCGACGATCAGATGGAAATAAATGAAGAGAAGGTCAAAAGATGGTTAAACTTATTTAACCTTCCTTTGGTAAAGGGCGGCTTCCATGCATCGGGACATGCCAACGGCAGGGAAATATTAAACATGATTCGTGAAATAGAGCCCCAGAAGCTATACCCCATTCACACCGAACACGCAGAATCATTCGATATTTTAAAAGAAGATGGAATTGAGGTAGTACATCCAGTATTAAGTAAGAAAAGTTAAAGAAATTGGGTTTGTTTTAAATTCTTATTATGGGGAAAAAAAATATTTAGTGCGGGAAATATAAGATATTATAGATTTAAAAAAAATTATATAGGGTGTAAAAATTGGAAGTTATAACATTTGTAAAGGGGACTGTGCATTATTCTAAAATCGAAGAGTTTAAAGAAGGATATAAATCTTTAAAAGAAGAGCCTAAGCCTAATGGATTGATAGCATCATATTTACTGCAAGATGCCGCTGAAGAGGAAGTATTTATTATCGAAACTGTGTGGGAAAGTCCTGAAGCTTTAGAAAAGATGAGAAGTGAAGGAGAACCAGCAGCCCCAGCATTATTCAAAAAAGTGGGTGCTAAACCTACTTTAAAAGTTTATAACATGCTTAACGCGATTTAATAAAAAAAACCATTTTAAACTTTTTTATATTTATAAAAATTAGGAAATAATTATCTAAAAAATAATAGGGAAACAAATGAAATATAAACCGAATAAACTTTCATTCTAAAAATAATAGGGAAACAAATGAAAAATAAACCGATCAGAGTTTTAATGGTGGAGGACAATCCCGGGGACGCCAGATTAATAAAGGAAATGCTTGATGAGGCTGATAATCAGTTTGAAGTATTCCACACCACCCGCCTGGATGAGGGGTTAAAATATCTGGTTATGAAAAGTTTTGATGTTATACTTCTGGATCTTTGCCTGCCTGATAGTAAAGGAATTGATACTTTCAATATTATGAACTATAATGCAACTGATCTGCCAATAATAGTGCTTACCGGTCTTAAAGATGATATATTCGCTGTTAGCGCGGTAGGAAGGGGTGCTCAAGATTATCTGGTCAAAGGAGAGGCAAACAGCAAAGTACTGGCCCGTTCCATCAAATATGCTATTGAACGTAAGAATATAGAAAAAAAGTTAAATGAAATGGGGGAAAGATTTCATTTAGCTCAGAAAGCAGGGGGAATCGGGACTTTTGACTGGAACATTCAAAAAGACGAAATTATATGGAGCGAAGAATTGGAGAAGGTCTACAGCCTACCTACCGGCAGTTTCAGCGGTAAATACGAAAACTGGATACAACTGATATATCCTGAAGACCGGCAACGAGTAGATGAAGAAATAAAAAAGTCCATAAAAACACGAACCGATTGGAATGACTTTTTCAGGATAACCTGGCAGGATAAATCCGTGCACTGGATTAAAGCCCAGGCAATGACAGTTTACGACGATGAAGGCCGACCAATACGCATGATTGGGGTGAACTTTGATGTCACCGACCTGATATAAATTTTAATCAGAAAATGATGTTGTGTGGAATTATTTTAATATTTTTACTATTTGTGGGTGGGTTTATTTTACTATATGTGGGTGGTTTTATCGAGTTTAACGCTCTCTGTCCCGATATCCTTTGTTCAAAACATTTTTTTCAAGGTCTGATGAGATGTTAAAAATGCGAGATAAACCGGTTTATGTGGATGGTGTTGGGTTAGATGCTATGGATAATTCGCTCTCATCATGCATAGAAGATGTGCTTTTAAAATCTACAGATAATTTAGCTTGGCTCTCACCAGGTGATGTGGTTTTATTAAAACCCGCCTTGAATTCAGAGGACCCTTATCCTTCCACCACTCACCCTCTATCCGTCCAGATCATCTCAAAAATCCTCGCTGAGAACGGTGCAGAAGTGGTGGTCGGGGACCAATCAGGGATAAGAGATGTCCTCCACCATCCCGGAGGCATTATCCATGGAAAAACCAGGAATAACTACATCAAAGCAGGTATGGGCACCAAGGATGACCTGCGGTTTGTCGGCTTTGAAGAGGAGGGTTGGGAGGAAGGATTCTCTCATTATAGCTCTGATAGAACTTCTTCATGGCCCCATGGATTTTTCGCAAGTAACTGGATCCGCAAAGCCGACCATATCATTAATTTGCCGAGGCTGAGCACCCACACCCAGGCCGGAGCAACTCTGGGCTTTAAAAATATGATTGGTATTATCAGGGACGACAGCAGGATGGACTACCATGCTAACGGCCCTTACAATTTTTCCATAAAACTTGCAGCACGGGATAGTTCGCTTAAATCTGTTGATGATAAGTCCGGCACTTTTTTTGAAAAAATCGTGGAGATCAGCGACGCCGTTAAAGAGAAGCTTCGTCTCACCTTATTTGTGGCTACAAAGGCACAGGCCACATTCGGCCCCAACCGATACGTCCTTCCCATTGGAAAATTTGGAATTGCCAAAGCATATGTGGTGAATTTAAAGCCCGGACTAGTATTTGGCAGTGCCGATCCAGTTGGAGCAGAATCATTTGCACTGGCACTATTAAAAGATATCAAAAAATCCGTACCATTTTTATCCCGGTTATATCAACGTTTAATACTTTTCTCCAACAGTAACGTCCTTGAATTGGATAAAATCCCGGTCTCTGATCATCCTTACATTAAACACGCGATAGAGATAGGGTTGGGTAAAATGCCCGGTCGGATCAGCTATACCAATGTCCCTGCCACGGTTCAGGAACGTTTAAAGGAATACTTTACCTAAAAAATTCTTATACTGGTTTTCAGGATTTCAGGAGATATCTTTTTCAGGAAATATCCTTTTTATAGTGTAGTAGGAAACTATTCCAGCAATAAAACCTACCGCCATGTTGGCAAGAAGAGAACCTGCCACGGTTACAGCTAGGGGAATAATGGATAGTTCAATTTTAAGTTCTCTGGTGAATTTAAGCAACCCCACGCTTACCATGATCATCATGGCCCCAATAATTGCCCCAGGAAACCCTTTAAAGAGAATTACTATGGACCCCGCGAAGAAAAGTCCTAAAATGATGTAAATAACCCCCTC
>JADGNH010000128.1 GCA_017883605.1 Methanobacteriaceae archaeon | reverse complement strand
TTTAAATATTGAAGTTCATTTTACTAAATTTAAATATTAAAGTTCATGCTATTAATACTGCAGAGTTAGATTAAGGTTTGGTGAAAATTGTTTTTGAGAGGAATTATATTTAATCAATACATCCTTTTTAACATTTAATAAATATCATCTTTTTTTAACCCTTAATACATCCTATTAACTATTATCTGATTTGGTGAGGGGTTTATTCACAACTAAAGGTTCTGTAAGGACGTATTTGTAATCGTAACGTGTTTCGGTTTTGCAGAGCTTTTTGCAGGTCCATTTGTGGCTCAGCTTGTTACTACATTTGGATGTCCAGTCATGATCCACTTGGTTACCATACTTATGGGTCCATTTATATTCCCATCTATAAACCCACTTGTAAGTCCGGTGGCCTTGGTACATGTACCATTCCTTGTACCAGACCTTATACCATTCCTTGTACCAATTATCGCCCTGTTCTTCGTACCAATTATGGTTATTACTATCTTTACTGTACCCACTATCGTTCAATTTGTTATACAGTTTACCGTTATCATCCTCTTCCCGGTAACAAGCAGTATAACATTTATTATAGGGAACTTCTACAGTGTAACTGTATTTCACCAGTTTATAGACCAGATAAGTTTCGGTGTAGATATTGGATAGGTTGCCTGAGGTGTCTTTAGCCCGAAATTTTAGGGTTGTGGTCTGGTCTATGTAGAGCGGCCCGGTGTATATAAAGCTGCTTTGGGTGGGAATGGTGGTTCCGTCTGTGGTATAAAATATAGTCCCTGGTTTACTGGCGGTAAGGGTGAGATTTAGGGGAGCGTAGTAAGAAGCACTGGGAAGACTGGCATTGGCTGTGGGTAGGGTGGTATCGGTAACGATATGGTTCAATGCCTGGTAGGCATTTATTCTACCGCCGGTCAGGATCTTTCCACCCAGGGAGTCCTGGTAATCAACATTGTTCATTATGGTTGCTTTTATCTGGAGGCTGGTAAGTTCTGGATGCAGGGACTTAATAAGTCCGGCCAGCCCTGAAACATATGGTGAGGCCATGGAAGTTCCACTTAAATATCCATAAGAACCGGGTGTTGTGCTGTAAATGCCCACCCCTGGCGCTGCCACGTCTACAGATTCTATGCCGTAGTCTGAGAAGTAGGCGAGATAGTCAAGAGCATCGGTGGCTGTGACACTGATTAAGTTGGAACTGTTAAAACTGGATGGATAGTTAGGATTTATATCATCGTTATTTCCACCAGAGGAAGGGTTGTTTCCAGCTGAACATACCACCAGGGCAGAACTGGCATCTATGGCATCTTTTAGAGCCTGGGAATACTTATTCCCACCCCAGGAGTTGTTAATTATATCGACGCCCATCTGATTGGCATATGATATTGCAGAAATAGCGTCATCCATAGCTCCGGAACCATTTTTATCCAGAATTTTTAGGGGCATGATCCTGACGGTCCACATCAACCCGGTGACTCCCAGACCATTGTTTCCCACGGCAGCTATGGTACCGGTTACATGGGTCCCATGGCCATTATCATCCGTAACATTGTTATTTTCATTTACAAAGTTCCAGCCATGAATATCATCTATGTAACCGTTTCCATCATCGTCGATACCATTATTTGGTATCTCACCAGGGTTTACCCAGATATTGCCGCTGAGATCTACGTGATTGATATCAACACCAGTATCTATCACCGCTATTAAAACGTTGTTAGACCCGGTTATCTGATCCCATGCTGCTGAAGCATTTATATTTGTAAGACCCCACTGGTAGCTGTAGTAGGGATCATTGGGGGTATCATTCTTTTCACAAAGGTAATTGGGTTCGGCGTAAAGAACATCTGGATCCTGCAGACATCTTGCTATGGCATCTTCCAGTACCATGCCTTCCGGGATTTTAATTAGCCATAAGCCTTCTATCAAACCAAATCCTTTTATTACCGTGGCTCCGCTTAGAATGCTGCTGATCTCAGAGTTCACAGAAAAGATGGTGTTATCGTTGTTTTCGGTTTTAAATTTAACAAAAATCTCATCATTAATATATATATTATTATAACTATTATTTTCTAATTCAAGATTGTAATTACTGCTATTTTCTAGTTCAAGGTTGTTTTTACCGTTATTTTCTGTTCCAAGATTATCATAACTGTTATTTTCTATTTCAACGTTGTTTGAAGTGGATATATATGGATATGAACTTGAAACTGTAGTTTCAGCATAGGTTAAAGGGTTTTGATCAGAAACAGCACTGGCATTGGTTTCAAAACTATTATTTGATGTGTCTGCCGCTGAAACAGCTCCACAGAATACTAAAACAAAGATGAATATTAAAGGGACTGTTGCGAAGGTTTTTTCCATATTACATCCTCTTCTAAATTTATATAATATATATGTCTTTTAACTAATTAAAATTATTGCATTTAGATAATTAATGGAGACATTCACTGTAAATCAAGCTTAAATGGGCTTTAGAGCTAAAGTTTTTATTATTAACCTCCATATTATATTATAAAACTCTGTAATTATTCATAGATTAGAGACATCAGGAATGCTGGACATGAGGTTAGAGAAATGTCAAAACTTTATATAGTTGGGATTGGACCGGGTTCCAGGGAATATTTAACTTTAAAAGCCATAAAGGCTGTTGAATCATCAGATATGGTGATTGGAAGTCCAAGAGCCCTTGATCTTTTTGATGATGTTGAGGTAGACCAGAGGGAACTCGGTACTGAAAATATGAAAACTATGCTGGAATTTGCGGTTTCCAGGGTAAGGGAGGGTAAATCTGTTTCATTACTTTCAACTGGAGATCCTGGATTTTCAGGGGTTTTAAAACCTGTTTTAAAGCTTTCAGGAGATATAGAACTGGAAGTGATTCCCGGGATAAGTTCGGTTCAGATGTGTGCTTCAAAGCTGCAGATACCGTGGGACGATGCAGATCTGGTGACTTTGCATGGTAAAGGAATTTCAAATGATATATTAAAGGTTTTGGATAATGGAAGACCCACCATAATCCTTCCAGACTTCAAAGTGAATGAACTTGCAAATTACCTATTAAAAGAGGGCTTTGATCCCGGGAGGAGGGTTGCTGTATGTGAAAAACTGAGCTACTCCGACGAAAAAGTGATGACAATAACTTTAAAAGATATTTTAGACTATGAATTCAGTTATATGTGCGTTATGGTGGTTTATTAATCTTTGAGGTGTTTTTCATCAAATATTTGAAAGAGTTGTATTGATCTTTAAACGTTATTTAACACACAATTACTCGTCTTTCTCAGACCAGGGCGGATACACCATACATAAAAACTTCAGATCAGAATCCCCGATGTTTTCAATCCATTGAACTGAATCTGGGGGTATATATTGCCTGGCCGGGATCAACTTCCTGTGATTCATCATCAAATGTGCATCCTTCCCGTTCTTCCAGTAAATAATAAATTTCCGTTTATGTTTTCATTTTGTGCGGTTTTTAAGATTTACTGGCACCTAAGACTGCATGGGCCATGCTGAATCCAATTTTTAAGTCACAATCCTCCCGATCCGGGTGTAAAAATTCGCAAAGTACAGTATCGTCTAAAACTTTGGAATATTTACAGTTTTTAAGGTCTTTTATTAACATATGTTACTCCATTAACGTTTATAACTCTATTAAAGTTATAATTTCTTAACTCCTTTTTGGAATATTGTTTTATTTATTTTCTTATAATATTTTTTTTGTTCAGCTGACTTTGAATAGAGTTTATGAACTGGTATTCTCTTAGATTTATGAACTGGTTCAATGATAAATTGATTGAAAGTTTTCATCTTCTTGCGTTGATTAATAGTTCTCAATTATAAATTTTAATATAAAATTTAAATATCAGCAAAATCATATTAATTATTGGTGTAAAAAATGTTAATCGAAATAATTATTGTAATCGTCCTGATTTTAATCATCGTATACGTTGCTTATCTTTACAACAGCCTGGTTAAGCTTAGAAACCGGGTCAAGAATGCCTGGTCCCAGATAGATGTTCAGTTGAAAAGAAGAACCGATCTGATACCCAACCTGGTGGAGACAGTTAAAGGTTATGCTAAACACGAAAAAAGCGTCTTTGAAAATGTTACCAAGGCCAGATCCAGCCTTATGAGTGCCAAAACCGTTGAAGAAAATGCGAAAGCGAATAATCAGCTAACTGATGCACTAAAAACCCTTTTTGCGGTTGCAGAAAACTATCCCGACTTAAAGGCCAATGAAAACTTTAAGGATCTTCAAAGGCAGCTATCTGAAACAGAGGATAAAATAGCTTATTCCAGACAATTCTACAACGACACTGTTTTGATGTACAACAACAAGTGCCAGATGGTTCCCAGCAACATAATTGCCTCTCTATTCCATTTCAAGGAATCAGAGTTTTTCGAAATAGCTGAAACTGAAAGGGAAGTCCCGGAAGTTAAGTTTTAGGTGATAAAAAAGAAGTTAAATCCGTGATAAAAATGGATAAAAGAGTTTATTTCCTTATAATCGGCATTTTTGTCCTGTCCATGGTGGCAGGCGTAGGTAACTCCTTTGCGGCAGATCGCAGTTATTCCATACCCTATATTAACATGGATCTCTTTTTACAGGATGATGGGACCCTGCATGTTAAGGAAACCATCCATTATTCATTTAGCGGGACTTATCACGGGGTGTACCGGGATATACCCATAAAGGACCAGCAACTGCTGACAAACATAAAGGTATCCACTCCGGGAGTATATTCCGACTTTAATGTAACGGATCAAAACGGTACAAAACGTGTCACGGTTAACCTGTACTCTGATTCACAGAAAACTACCCCCATTACTGATAGGGATGTAGATGTTACTTTGGAATATGATTTTTTACATGTGATCAGGTTTTACAATGATGTGGCCGAGCTCCAGTATAAACTGGTGGGTGAAAAGTGGGATGTGGATATAGGAAAGGTCAACGCTAATATACACCTCAACTCCAGTGATGGAGTAAAATACTGGTTAAATCCGCCCTATTATGCTGAAAATTCCAGCTGGCAGGGCAACACTTTACAAATAACCAGTAAAACCATTCCAAAGGGAGATTATTTTGAAGTGAGAATGGTTATACCCAAAAACCAATTTGCAGCCAACCCAACCAATGGAAATATCATTAATCAAAACGGATTAAGTGCCATAGAAAAGATTCAGACTGATTATCAAAATGGATTAAACTTTAAAACAACTCTTTATCCAATTCTGGCAGTGGTACGGGAACACGATGATCGTTTTGATAGCCGGCATCTTGGGTATCAACCCCTCGCTCTTCGAAAGCGCCGAAATCGATG
>JADGNH010000127.1 GCA_017883605.1 Methanobacteriaceae archaeon | reverse complement strand
CCGTCCCTCCACCCGGGCCACCAGGTCGTCAGGGAGTTTAACCATTTCATAGGTGGTTGCCAGGGCAAATTCGCCGGGATGGATTATAAAAGGCTCTCCTTCTTTTATGTAGAAAGATTCCATGTAAGATTCTATGTCTGATTTATCCATAGGGTCTATACAGGGTTTCCTGATTATTCGAAAACCTTTAAATTCATTACCAATTCTTAAATCAACTGAAGATGGCTGTATCTGCATATCCGGATTTTCAAGGGGTTCTATAACAATTTTGCCATTATCTAGATGTTCTATTATATCTTTATCACTTAGAATAGCCATTTTCTACCCTCTATTTCTAGTAGCGTTAAATTTTATTAGTGCTAATTTTATTTTATTCGTTATTTACGTTATTTGATATCAACGTTTTTTTTATAAAATTTATTTTCTTACTTTATTTTTTTATTAACATTATTTAAATTCTATTTCTTATAAAACGTTTATTTCTTACCCTTTTCCCCGTCAACGTCTTCCTTTTTAACTTCTATCAGCGAAAGATCCTGGATCAGGTTGGGTAGTCCGCAGCTGTTTCCCACACCAACCAGGAGAATTTTTGAACCTTCAGTGGACCTTAAAACCGCGTTTTCAACCACCAGAAGTGCTTTTTGCCCGGCGTCTATCAGTTCTTTTTTCAGGGGGCTTATGGCTTCTTCGGGGCTCATCTTAACAATTACCGCGTCAACCTGGAGGTCTTGCTTTAGCATCTCCTCTTCAATAATCCATTTATCCGCTCCAGATCCTCCTATTACCACGCCGATACCTTCAGCCACTGATCCTGTTTTTTCCCCTTCCAGTTTAGCCGCGGCATCCACAGTTATAATTCTTTTAATACCTTCAGACTCTATAATGGAAGCAACGGTTTTACCAACTTTTCCTACTCTGGCTCCGGGGCCTTTAGCCCTCATCACAGTCACTTTCCTACTCTGAATCTCTGCGGCGGTGATTACCATTTCACCCTGTTCTTTCAGTTTCCCTTCTGAATATTGGGCCATGATCATCCCGGCCACCAGAGGCCCTAAACCATCTCCAATAGGTTTGCCTTCAGAGAAAGCTTTGCTCCCCTGGAACTGGGCTTTGACAATCCTCATTATGAGTGGTAAGCTCATTTGAAGCATTAGAAGTATCTGCAGGTTCCCGGTCTTTTTGGCCAGCTCCAGGTTGTGCCTCACCTGTTTGGCCACCATATTTATCCCCAGAGTGGATTTGAGGCTCATTATAATGTTTGATTTCCACTCATCATCGGCCTCCGGCGCCACCTGTGAGGCCATGTACTGGAACCTCTCCTCACTCATCTCCATGATCTTATCCAGTTTTCGCACTACCCCGTAGGGGTCCATGTCCACCGGTGGCATCACAAAAAATTCCATAAAATTCTGGACGGCCATTTTTGGATCTCCAGGGGGATTCCCTCTTTTATTGCAGACATCTACCAGCATATCCTCGCTTTTTTGAACCATGTCCTCCAGTTCTAAGGTGTTCCTGGTAACTCCGGAAAGTATTCTGGATCTTAGAATCATGGGAACCAGCAGGATCAGTAAAATAATTAAAAGTACGATGATTATGTCAAAAGGGGTTATTCCAAAAAGCATCTATTTCACTATCCTACCTTTTATAATTTCTATTTAATTATGTGAGCCACTATAATTCACCAATTATTATATGACTCACTCATCATCTATCAATCTTTTTTTTACTCTTCTTAAAGTCCCCTTTAAGGTGTGGGATTCCCTGCCGGATATAAAGGCCCTCCCCAGAATTCTTCGAAATACTATAGAAGCGTTTTTACTTTTATGGGGGGGATAATCCAGTTTTTCTATAATTTCATCCATACTGGTAATTAAACTCTCCTTTTCCAGAGCTGACGCTTCTTCCAGGTCTTCCACCGGATAGTCTTTCTCTTTTTTGAATATCTCGTAGAATATTATGGCTGCAGCGTGGCTCACGTTTAGTATGGGATAAAATTCATGGGTGGGGATGCTCAACACCAGGTCACATAGGGATATTTCCTGGTTAGAAAGGCCGTTGCCTTCCCTCCCAAATATCAACGCTATATTACCCTTTATGTTCATTGATCTTGCCATTTGCTCTGGAGTGACCGCGATGCGGGGCACGTTGTAGCTTCCACCAGCTGTTCCAGTGGTGCCCACCAGGAAATCTATTTTTTCATCTCGCTTAAATTCTTCCAGGGAGTTATAGGTCTGATGACTTCTGATGATATCCTGGGCGTGCATGGCATGGTAATATGCTTCTTTGTTAATCTCGCAGGGTTTTATCAGGACCAGTTTTCTCAGTCCGAAATTTTTCATTGCCCTGGCCATGGAGCCAATGTTTCCTGGTGATTCCGGCTCCACAAAAACTACGTAGATCATTTTTTTAGTTAGGATAATTAAAGCTTTTTTTATTTAATTTGGGGTAAATAAGCTTTTTATTTTTAAGTTGGAATACTTAAGCATTTTTTGTTTTATAGGATAAATCAAAGATTTTTTCCTATAATTCGTGATTTGGATTTAATAATCAAATTTAAAGGGTTATTTAACCGGTTTTAGCAGTCATAGGCCATCTGCAGGAGTTTCAGGATGTTCAAAACCTCGATGTCCAGACCTTCCTTTTGGAGGGAGTCCCTTATATGGTACTCGCAGAAGGGGCAGATGGTGACTACAGCGTCCACATCGAGCTCTTTAATCATGTCAGCTTTTGTTTTACCCATTTTAGCTGCCAGGTCAGGTTTTCCGGAGCGTACACCCCCACCTGAACCACAACAACGGTCTGGCTCTGCCATCTCCACAAATTCCACACCCTTTATCTTTTTTAAGATTTCTCGAGGCGCATCTCTTATGCCCTGGCCTCTGGCCAGGTGGCAGGGGTCGTGATAGGTCACTTTCATGTTCACCGGCTTCATGTCCTTCACATTCAATTTATCGGCCAGAAATTCGCTGATGTCCACCACATTTAAATGCACCCCGTACTGGGGATAATCATTTTTCAGGGTGGCCCCGCATCCGGCGCATACCGTTATAATGGTATCGTAGTCCTGGAAAACTTCTTTATTTTTCTTTACCAGTTCGTCTACGATTTCAGTCTGCCCGGTTCTGATCATAGGGGATCCGCAGCATACCTGGTCCTGAGGGACGATAACATCTATGCCATGTTCCTCCAGAACTTCCAGGAGGGCCATTCCAACTTCAGGAAGCCGGTAATCGATCATACAACCGGTAAAAAAGGCTATCTTAGGTTTTTTCTCCTCAGATTCTTCTTTTTTGCCCTCAGATTTTCCTTCAGATTCTTCTGTTTTTCCTTCTAACTCTTCTGTTTTTCCTTCAGATTCTTTTGTTTTTCCTTCAGGTTTTCCTTTCGACTCTTCTGTTACAGCTTTAGATCCTTTCAAAACAGCTTTTATAAACCCTTCTCCCAGGGGACCTTCTCCTAAGGGTTCCACGGATCTGCCGGTTTTTTCTATGAGTTTCCGCACCTTTTTATGGGGGGGCAGGGGACCGATGCCTTCCTGACAGGATATTTCCCTGAGCTTTTCGATGGCTCCTCCGAAGGTGTTTATTTCTTTGGGGCAGACTTCCACACATTTTCCGCAGGAGGTGCAGCAGTATAAACCTTCATCGAAACCTTTTTTGGCCCTATCACCGCAGTCTCTGGGATCCAGGGCGAATTTGGAGAGGTAACGCATGAAGTAAGGCCCGGCAAATTCTTCTGTTTCCTTTAAAACCGGGCAGGCTGAGAGACAGGACAGGCATTCGATACAGCTTCTGAGCTTCTTGGAATTTTCATATTCCCCTGGTTTTATTATGGCCGGGCACTCCGCCAGTTCACATTCACCCTCTAAAAAGAGTGACATCCCCTTTATCTTATCCTCTATCTGGCTGCGGTCCACCACCAGGTCCTTTATCACCTCAAAGTCTAATGGTTCAATAATATCCCCATCCTCTATTTCTGCCTTACAGGCCAGGACCATCTGACCGTTGACCTTCAGAGCGCAGGACCCACACTGTCCCGCTCGGCAAGAGCTTCGATAGGCAATGTTTGCATTGTAATGTTCGTTGATGTAGTTTAAGGCATCTAAAACCTTCATTTTATCTTTTTTATCTACCCGGTAGGCTTCTAAGCGTGATGTGGTGTCTTTTTCAGGATCATACCTAAAAACTTTGATTTCTATCATATCTATCCCCTTATTATCTTTGAGCTCCCATTTTGGTGCAGTTTGGAAGGTTATTAATGATTTTTTTTGTATCAATTTTTTTTTATATTTTATATTAAATTCTAAAAATTGAATTCAAAACAATACTTCAGTATCAATATTAGAGCAGATCTACTATATCAGATGTACTATATGTATTATATAATAAATCATAGATTTTAACCATAAACAAATTAGAAGTGATTTTAATGTCTGCTCCTAACTTTTCCTCCAGATTAACTGATTTTATGAATAAGATAGAGAAGGAAACCAGACGGGATATAAAAATTATTGAAAGTCCTGATCTAGGATTGGCAGGTATAAGCGCGGCCTACCGCTACCACCAGGATTACATAGTGATTGTAATCACGGTAGGCATCAGGAGGACCGAAGTTGACCTGGAAAGGTCCATAGCTCATGAGGCCGCCCACGGCTATTTAATGCATAAACTAAAGTTCTGCAGACCGGTTTTCAATAAAAAAGCCGATGATAACTATCAAAGGGACGTTCAACTCCTTTTCACCATGGTGGATGATATTGTGGTGAACAAAATTATAGAAGAAAATGGGTTTCACCCCTTTGGCTCTGAATATCTCCCCATGGTGGAGATGGAGACAAAGGTGGCCACTGGAGGCGAGATTGAAGGAGAAGATTTTTACAAAAAATTTTCAGACGATCCCCGGCTGGAGGCCATCCTGATGGTTTCCCGCTACCTTTTAGCCTGGGGATTTTTGGATTACTTCCAGCTGGAACCTGGGGAAAGGGAAGTTATCACCAGTTTCACCAAGACCTTTGAAACTTACTACCCCCATTATTACAGTAGGGCCCATGAGATGAGGGATATCATCCTGAAAAATGATATTTTCAGTGCGGAGGGACAGTGCAAAGCCGTGCAGGAGATACTGGATCTGTGGAAGCTGGGAGATCTGGTGGAGTTGGAGAGGGGTTAAAATTTCTTGTTATAGTTAAGAATAGATAATTTCTGCTTTTTGTTGTTAAAATAGATAACACTCACTTGTTAAAATAGAAAATAGATAAATTTTTGCTTGTAAAAATTGATAAAATAGAACATTCTTTCTGCTTCAATAAAAAAAAGAAAAAAAAGGGAAAAATTTGGTTTTTTGGCTTAGAATGGTGTTAAGCTAGGGAAAAAGTCCATATTCGGTCCGCCGGTAATAGGCCTTGGTGTTGTGGAAGGCCAGTCGCTCCAGTAGTTTCCAATGATTCCATCGTC
>JADGNH010000031.1 GCA_017883605.1 Methanobacteriaceae archaeon | reverse complement strand
ATTAGAGGTTGAGATTCTATACATATTGAAGTTAAGATCTGTAAAATTAACTACATATTATAATTCTACCAACTTATTAGATGTTAAATTTGGGATTTAATTGATCTATAACCTCTGAATTTTTAAGAAGATTGAAATAACGTTTTTGTTTTTTTATAAAAGCAATATCTAAAAATTTTAAGAGATTTTTTTCAATATTTAGACCCTAAATTATATTTAAAATGATAAATTGCTTGAAGGACAACCGTTAACTTAATATAGGACATAAACCAAGTTCGATGTATGCAGGGGTGCCCGAGCTGGCCAAAGGGGGTGGACTTAAGATCCTCTGGCGTAGGCCTACGTGGGTTCGAATCCCATCCCCTGCACTAATATCTGTTAATATTATTTTAGAATCACAAACCATGTTGTAATTTAGATTATGCCCTAGTGGCTCAGCCGGTAGAGCGATACCTTGGTAAGGTATAGGCCGGGGGTTCGAATCCCCCCTAGGGCTTTGATTTAATAATATAAAATTAAAGTTTTCAATAACAAAATAAATTAAAGTTTTTTTAAATATAAAATTATTCAATATAACAGCTTATGAGGGATATCTGTGGAAAAAAAGATTATTCAGATATCGGATATACATTTTGGTGAGAAAACATTTTCTCAAGACCTTAAAAATAATGCTTTGAAACAGATTGAAGATGAAAACCCGGATCTAATAATTATGTCCGGAGATCTGACCACAAACGGTTATCTCCACGAATATAATGATGCAGCAACTTTATTAGATGAGTTAAGGGCTATAACCGAAGTCCATATTGTTCCCGGTAATCATGACGCAAGGAATGTGGGTTTGATCCACTTTGAAAAGCTTATTGGTGAGAGGAAATTTGTTCACATTGATAAAAGTGGAGGATTTGCCATTTTAGGCCTTGATTCGTCAGAACCAGATATAAACGACGGTCAGATCGGTACAGATCAACTGTTGTGGTTGAAATCAGAACTGGAAAAGACTCCAGACCATATGTGTAAAATAGTTACCTTCCACCACCACCTACTCCCCATACCGCAGACCGGACGTGAAAGAAATATATTGCTTGATTCAGGAGATTTATTACGAGTTTTCATTGATTACGGGGTTGACTTCGTTTTAAATGGTCATAAACATGTTCCTAATGTTTGGATGATTGAGAATATGGTTACCTTAAATTCAGGGACCGCCACCACTCGAAAATTAAGGGGAGAGACCTATCCTTCTTATAATCATCTTATTATTGATGATGGAGAGATATACGTGAATCTTATAAACACAGAAACTGGTTATAAGAGGAAAATCGCAAACTATTCAGTTAAAGTAGATGGCAAGGAGTACAATATTTGCTCTTATAAACACGAATCTCTCCAAAGTCCCTGAAAACATTGCGTGATAGTAAAGTTTATAAACTTTTATAAGGAATTTTGAAAGGTATAAAATTGGATAAATCGGTTTTGTTTAAATTTTCATCAGTAGGTTAGATTCACCTCAAAGGTAATATAATACCTAAAAGGTATAGTTGTATAATAAAAATAACTGAGAATAGTATATAAAAAATACCTAAAAATAGTATAAAAAAAATAAAATAAAAACAATAATATTTATTTCTTTTTTAAGTGGTAGAATGTCAAAAACTTTAGATATAATAATGGCCGGAGTAATAGCGGGAATTGTCGCCTATACCACCTCTAAGATAGGTTTAACAGGAACCATCATAGGATCGGTTTTAGGTGCAATGCTCTTTCAATTGATGTCCCATTACTTCCGGGACCCTCTTGAAAATGTGGAGACCCAGAAAGTAGAGAGGGAAATTTTTTATATATTTCCCCTGGTAATAATCCTGGCTATTGAAGTTATATACCTTTTATCCAGCTTTTATTTCACACCAGACCAAATTTTCCATATTCTGGAAAATGCCACTGGCTGGAATCTTTTCAGAACAATTGGCATCGGCCTAATAATAATGGGAATATATCCCTTATTGCAATCAGATAGTATAGATAAGGAATATGGATATATTATTCTTTTTGTAGGGATTATCAAGCTTTTAGGAGGATTTGCAGATGCTAATTCCTCTTTGGTAGATATATATTCGCCTATATTTTACCAGTTGAACGAAGTGATAGCTATAATGGTAATCATAGCACTCTCCTATGTTATTTTTGAGATAGCTCGTAAATCAGTGACTATAATACACCGTAAAGATGAGAATGTCAACCCTAATGAGAATATCAACCAAGATGAGAATATCAAACAGGAAAAAAATATCAAGAGATAAGTTGATATCATGGCCAAGAAAACGCAAAGCAGCACATTGAAAGCGGTTTTAGATGTTATACTCTATGATAACCCGTCCACTCAAGATGAGATAGCCGAAAAGCTGGGATTAACCCGGAGATACGTTACAAAACTTCTCCAGCCGCTGGTTAAAAGAGGAGTGGTGAGAAGAGCCTACATAATTGATTTAAAAAAATTTGATGAGTTTTCAGACATGTTTCAGGAGGGGATAACCTCAAAAGAGCATGCTGGGACCTATCTCATTAAGGACATGTTAAGGGACATGGCAAAACACGTTTGTAAACAGTTTGATTTAGCTTTTGAGGCGGTGCAAAATTCTAAACCCGAAATAGCCGATGAAGCTCTTAAACAGGACTACATAACCAACAACATGTTGGAGAAAATCAGGTCATCGGTGGATACGGTGATATCCATAAATCCCTACTCTGAATTCAGTAAAACCATGGTGTTTGGAGAGATCGGCTACGACCTGGAGAGGATAGGAGATCACACCGGCAATATAGCAAACTTCGCCCTAAAAGAGTCTTATGATGTTGATGCTGAAATGATGGAAATACTGAATTCCATGTATAAAACTTCCAGGAAAATGGTCTCCCAATCCATGGACGCCTTTTTAAATGAAAAAATCAAACTCAAGGATAAAGTAATGGACCACGAGGAGAGGATCCATGAACTACAGAGAAAGGCCATGAACAAAATAGCCACCCAGATGGCGGAGGATGATATGATGGATGAGGATCGATCCAGCTACTACATCACCCTTTCCAGAGTGGTTAAAGCTTTTGAGAGGATTGGAGATATTTCCATTGAGATAATAGACACTGCTGGTGAATACTATCGCAATATTCCCAGGACCACCACTCCAGAGCGTTTCAGAAGGGAATAGGGAGATTTTCTTTTTAAATGGGTTTATAAAAGGAATTTTTTTTAGTTAAATGATTTTTTAAATGGAAATAGGGTTCTAAATCTTGTTTTAAAATTTTAATTAATGGATTTTCAGGATTTAATAGAATTTAATTCTTTTAATATTCTAATGAACCTTATATAGGTCTAATAGCTTTCCAAAAGATGGTTCTGTCTTTTAAATATAATATTTAAGTTAATGCTTTTAGTTAAATATTAATCACAAAATGTGGTTTTTTGTCTTTCACAAAGGTCCCTTAAAAGTAATATGTACACTAAATGTGTTAATTTAAACACAAAATGATAACCTTTATATAGGAAAATGTGGGTAGGGTAATGTGAGGTGATTCAATGGACCTGAAATATATAATAGGCATAATTCTCGTGATAGTAGTTATAATAGGCGCTTACCTGACCTTTGCAGGAGGCGGTGGACAGGAAAAAATAACCATAGCCGGATCAACTTCGGTACAACCAGTAGCGGAAAAATTAGCCCAGGCTTACATGCAGAAAAATCCCAATGTCAAGATTACAGTACAGGGTGGAGGTTCTGCAGTTGGTTTAAAGAGTGTTCAGGACGGTACAGCAAAAATCGGTACCTACTCTTCCAAACTTGCGGCCAATGATTCAGCCGGAATAACCCAGTACCAGATTGCAAAAGATGGGATAGTGGTAGTAGTAAACAACGCAAATACCATAACAGACCTTACAATAAATCAAACAAAGGATATATTCGGTGGGAACATCACCGACTGGAGTGCAGTGGGTGGATCTGGTGGAAAGATAAACGTCGTGACCAGGGAAGATGGTTCTGGTACCAGAGATGCATTCGTAAGCCTGGTAATGGGAGGTAAAAATGGAACTCCTATTTTAAAAACAGCCGTAGTGCAGAGTTCAACCGAAGCCATTAAACAGGCAGTTAAAGGAGATCCCAATGCAATTGGATACATATCTTTAGCAGACCTCAATGGCGATGTAAAAGCAGTGAAAATCAGTGGAGTAACTCCTTCAGAACAGACCATTACCGACGGTACCTACACCATACAAAGACCATTCCTGTTTTTGACTAAAGGCCCGGCACAAGGTGCAACCTTAGATTTCATAAACTGGGTTTTAAGCCCTGAAGGACAGGCTATAGTTAAACAGGCAGGAGCTGTTCCAGTAGGCCCCACATAATAGTGGTTAATAAACCACTATTCAAATTTTTTGGGGGATACAGTATGAAAATTCAGATAAATCATTTGAATATTTAGAATAATAAAAGAGTTTCAGATCGATAACTATCAAAATTTAAACTAGCGATGAATTTTTAATCACTGTATTAAATTTAAATACTGGTAGTAGAAGTATTCTTAAACAGTGATTTAAAAATGAGCTCGAAATATCTACTGGGAATAGTACTGATCATAATCATTATCGGTGCTTACATTACCATTACCTCTGAAAATAAATATGAGAGAATAGAAATTGCCGGTTCTACCTCTGTTCAACCGGTTGCAGATAAATTAGCCCAGGCCTATATGAAAAAAAATCCCAATGTTAAAATAAATGTGCAGGGCGGAGGCTCTGGGCTGGGTATAAGGAGTGTTACCCAGGGTATTATTGATATTGGTACCAGTTCTAAGGACCTTAATGCCACGGAAAAAGAAGAGTTAAATCGATATTTAATTGGAAAGGACGGTATAGTGATAGCAGTTAACGTGGAAAATCCAGTGGATGGCCTAAGCAAAGGGCAGATCAGGGATATTTACGATGGCAACATAACCAACTGGAAGGACGTAGGTGGTCCAGACGCAAAGATCAACGTTATAACCAGAGAAGATGGTTCTGGTACCCGAAGCGTGTTCCAAAAGATAGTAATGGGTAAGAACAAGATAAAAGCAGAAGCCATAGTTCTAACTTCAACAGAATCAATAGTTCAGTCGGTTAAAGGAGATCCAAACGCAATTGGATATATATCCCTAACCAGCTTTAAAAGTGATATAAAAGGCCTGAAAGTGGATGGAGTATATCCTTCAGAGCAAACCATAGCCAACGGTTCTTACGCCATACAGAATCCATTCCTTTTCCTGACTAAAGGGGAGCCCAAACCAGTGGTAAAAGATTTCATTGACTTCTGTTTAAGCCCGGAAGGACAGGCCCTGGTTGAATCTGAAAAGGTGGTACCTGCTTCTATGTAATAGTGGGTTTCCGTTGTAAATTATAAAGTTTAATTAAATTTAGGTGTAATGTAAAAGTTTAATTGAAATTTGGTGTAATGTAAAAGTTTAAATTGGAATTCAGAGGTAAAAATAAAATAAAATTTACTTAGGATTATTTAAATCAGTTAATTGAGATCCAGAGGTTTATAGATTAGATTTATTTGGATTTAGAGGTTATGTTATGTCAAGAAAAACTGATGAGTTCCTGATAGAAAAAGGGCTGTTTATAACAGCGTTGTCATCCATCATTATAATCGCCCTGATCATCATTTTCATTTTCGTTGAAGGATTACCGGCATTGCAAAGTGTAGGGGTATTCAATTTCATATTTGGGATGGATTGGAGTCCATCAGATGGCCAATTTGGTGTTTTTCCCATGATCATAGGATCTTTAGCCATAACCGGTCTTTCACTGTTAATGGCAATACCTCTGGGTATTTTCTGCGCCATATTTCTCTCAGAAATTGCACCCACCAGTGTGAGAAAAATTTTAAAACCTACCATACAGACCCTGGCAGGCATTCCTTCAGTAGTATATGGGTTTTTTGGGCTGATAATTCTGGTGCCATTCATGAGAACGCAATTTGGAGGAACCGGATTCAGCATGTTAACCGCGTCAATTATACTCACCGTGATGATCTTACCCATAATTGTCAGTGTATCTGAAGACGCTCTAAGATCAGTGCCTCCTGAATATAAAGAAGCGTCCATGGCCCTGGGTGCCACTCACTGGCAGACCATTAAAAATGTGATATTCCCTGCCGCTATTCCCGGAGTAATAACCTCCGTGATACTGGGAATGGGCCGGGCAATCGGAGAGACCCTGGCTATTATCATGGTGGCAGGTAACGTGGTGCAAATACCCACTTCAATATTGGACCCGGTAAGAGCTTTAACTTCCAATATCGCCATTGAAATGGGCTACGCTACGGGACTGCATTATAACGCACTCTTTGCCACTGGCATAGTGTTAATCGTGATGATCATAATATTGCTGGTAATTGCCAACTACCTCCACTACAAAAAGAAAGTCACCATTGGGGGAGGGTATTTGTGAAGCATTTTATGGAAATGGACGATACATTTTATGAGATATTCTCCAAATCTTTCATAAAGTATTTTCCCAAATCCTTCATGAAATTTTCTCCAAATTCTTATGAAATATTCTCAAATCCAGTAGAAAGTTTTTTAAGAGGTTTTAGACTTGAATAGAATTATATCTCCTAAAAATGCCCAGAAAATCATGAAGGTAGTATTCTGGGCATCGGGAATATTGACCATCCTTATATTACTGGTTATAATAGGATATATACTCCTGAAAGGTTTGCCAGTGATTGATTTGGAATTTTTATTTGGTGAACCCATTGATTCGGGCCGGGCCGGGGGAATATTTCCCATGATAGTTTCCAGTTTATATGTAACCTTTATTGCGTTGTTGGTTGCTACACCCTTAGGTGTGGGTGCTGCAATTTATCTGGCGGAGTATGCTGGTGAAAATAATATAGTAAGGGCCATAAGATTTGGTTCAGAAACCTTAGCTTCAATTCCCTCAATTATATTCGGGTTGTTTGGTCTGGCATTTTTTGTGATATTTTTAGGTATGGGCTGGAGTGTTCTGTCCGGGGGCCTTACACTGGCTCTTATGGCCCTTCCTACCATACTTGCAGCCTCCGAAGTTTCTGTAGAATCAGTTAACAAGTCTTACAGTGAAGGCAGCCTGGCTCTAGGAGCTACTAAGTGGCAAACTGTGTATAGGGTGGTGGTACCTGCAGCACTTCCAGGAATAACCACTGGGGTAATTTTGGGGATGGCCAGGGCAATAGCTGAAGCAGCCGCAATATTATACACCGTAGGGGCTGCCCTTACCATTCCTATTTCCCTTTTAGATCCGGCCCGCCCCCTGCCTTTACATCTCTACATTGTGGCCACAGAAGGCATATCCTTAGACAACGCTTATGGAACTGCAGCGGTGTTAGTAATGTTAATACTGATAATAACGGTGGTAACCAACACCCTGCTTGACAGATACATCAAGAAGATGATGGGGAGATAAAAATGGATTACAGAATTGAAGTAGAAAATTTAAACGTTTACTTTGATGAATTACAAGTTTTAAAAGATGTAAGTTTAAAAATAAGCAAAAACATGGTGACAGCCCTTATTGGGCCGTCGGGATGTGGTAAATCCACATTCATCCGTACCCTGAATCGTATGAACGATCTGATTGACACCTTCCGCATGAACGGAACAGTTCTTTTAGATGGTGGAGATATTTATAACCCCAAGGTGGATGTGGTGGACCTCCGGAAAAAGGTGGGAATGGTTTTCCAGAAACCCAATCCCTTCCCCAAATCCATATTTGATAATGTGGCCTATGGTTTACAGGTTCATGGGATTTCAGACAAGGATGTATTAACAGAAAAGGTGGAAGAAAGCTTAAAAGCCGCTGCTCTGTGGGAGGAGGTCAAGAATAAGCTGGATAAATCTGCTTTAGGACTTTCTGGAGGGCAGCAGCAGAGGCTGTGCATTGCCAGAACCATAGCAGTTGAACCAGAGGTAATATTAATGGACGAACCCTGCTCCGCCCTTGATCCCATATCCACCACCAAGATTGAGGACCTGATCCACAAATTGAAGAAAGATTACACCATAATAATTGTTACCCACAACATGCAGCAGGCTACCCGTGTTTCCAAACATACTGCATTCTTTTTACATGGGGAAATTGTGGAAAGTGGTTCCACTGATAAAATCTTCATAGAACCATCAGATAAACGTACAGAAGATTATATCACCGGAAGATTTGGATGATTAAAATTTAAGTTAATCAAGAAAGGAAATTTAAGTTAATTAAGGAATTTTAAGCTAATAATCAAGAGAAATTTTTAAGTTAATCAAGAAAGGAAATTTAAGTTAATTAAGGAATTTAAGCTGATATTTAAACAAAAAGATTAAATCCGTCCCAATGAGGTCATAAAATGGAGAAAAAATATCCAAGGATATTATTTAGAAAAAGATTGAGAGAACTTAGGAAAGATGTAAAAGAAATGGGTGAAGTCACCATAAGGGCATATAAGGATGCTATAAGTGCCTTTATTAATTATGATGACGATCTGGTGAAGAAGGTCATTAAAACCGGTGAAAAAATAGACAAGATGAATTATCATCTGGAACACAAAACTATGAGTATAATAGCATCTGAACAGCCCGTTGCAAGGGATTTGAGGTTCATAGAAGCATCTTTAAAGGTGGGAGGTCATTTCAAGAGGATGGGATACTTGGCAGCCAATATAGCTGAGGTTGCCCGCTACATAAAGGATGAGGAGATCCCAGAAAAACCTATGAAGGATATCACCCAGATGGCGGAACTGGTGGAGAACATGGTAAGTAAGAGTATTAACTCCTTTCTGGATCAGGACATGAAACTCTCCAGGGAACTTCACCGTGATGACGATGAGGTAGACGATTTATTTGATCTGGCCATGAAGGATATTACCGAGAGTATGTTCGAAGAGAAAGATGCTATATATTACATGGTATATCTGCTCTTTGTGGCCAGGTTCCTGGAGAGGATCGCTGACCGGGCTGAGAGTATTGGTGATCGCACCATCTTCATGATCACCTGTGAAAAACCTTAGATACTCTTTAAATGGACATGAATTTATTTGGGATACTCTTTAAATGGAGTTAAGATGATCTTAGTGGATTTGAGATAAATCTTAGAATTTAGATGGATTTTTTATTTTTTAAGTCCATAACATTCTTTTTTTTATTTAATTTTAATAAATAAAATAAGAAAAGAATTTCAGAATTTAATCATTTTTTGGTTTCAAAACAGCACTGGCATGCCTTCCAGCCCAGCACTGAATGCAGACCCCTATTGGCAGTCCTGCAGTGTGGGTGTCTGCTAACTCAATTTTAACGTCGAGTGCAGTGGTTTTTCCCCCCAATCCCATGGGACCGATACCGGTGTTGTTTATAAGATCAAGAATTTCCTCTTCCAGGGCGGCGATTCTCTCTTCAGGATGGGACGCCCCCACATCCCGGAGTAGGGCCTTCTTGGCCAGCTTAAGGGCCAGATCAGAGGATCCCCCAATTCCCACCCCCACGATTATGGGTGGACAGGGCTTGCCCCCGGCAGCAACCACAGTTTCCAGCACAAATTTCTTTATGCCTTCCACACCCTCCCCGGGCAGGGCCATCTTCAGGGCGTTGTTGTTTTCTGAACCGAAACCCTTGGGAAAAACCGTAAATTCAATAAATTCCTGGTCAATAAGTTCTATATCAATCTGGGGGATGCCTTTACCGGTGTTGGTACCGGTATTTTCACGAGTTAGGGGATCTACCACGTTGGGGCGCAGAGGAATTTCCCGGGTGGCTCTTTCAACACCCTTCCTTATTCCCTGGTAGAGATTTTCAACATCAACCTGTCCTAATTTTACAAAAACAATGGGAAGACCGGTATCCTGACACAGGGGTATATTAAGATCTTCAGCGGCCTTTATGTTGTCTATGATGGCTTTCAGGTTCAATCTAGCTATTTCCTGATATTCTCCTTGATAGGCATCAGTTAAGGCCTCTTTCACGTCATCAGGCAACTTTATTACGGCCTGCTTAAACAGACGGCATATGATGTCTTCCACTTCTTTCTGGGTAATCATTTAAATCAGCTACATCTTAAAATAAGAAAATAAATAAAAAAAAATTAGTTTACATTTTTATTAATATTTTCATAATCATTCAATATTTAATATTTCATAATCATCTTAATCTTTTCCAGGTCTTTGGCTATCTTATCCCTTTTCTCTGATAAAACTTCTTCAGAGTCCATTTTGAGGGCTTCAGTAGGACAAACCGTCACGCAGACTGGTTTATCTCGGTCCAGGCACAGGTTACATTTCTTGGCTATGCCAGATTCGTCCAGGTGGATGGCTCCTACTGGACAGGAGTCACGGCACAGACCGCAGCCTATGCATTCATCCTCATTAATTATAATGGCCCCGTCTATCTCTTCTATAGCCCCTTCCGGGCAGACCGTGAGGCAGGGGGCTCTGTCTGGTGAACAGTGCAGGCAGAAGATGGGCACCCCATTTACCACTCTAATGGCGTTTTGGGGGCAAGTTCTCTCACATTTAGAACATTCTTCACAAAGTTCTGGTTCTGATATTAACTCTTTCATCTTATTCCTCCCTGTTTAAGGCCTTTTTTGCCCGGCTGTTGGCAGTTAAGACGTTTATGAACTCCGGACTTTTACGGGTTTTTTTACCGATACCAGTGAGTTTTTGGATGTGTTTTTTCTGTTTTTCCAGGGCCATCTTTTCAGTGTCCACTTTGGCTATGCCTCTTTTGGAACAGGCTTTTATACAGGCAGGTGTATCCAGATCAGGGCATTGATTGCATTTATGGGCCTTCCGATCATGGATTACTATGGCTCCAAAGGGACAGACCATCATGCAAAGGCCGCAGCCTATGCATTTCTCGCTTTCTATTCCTTTTTCAGTAATGGCTTCTGTGGGACATATAAGTTTACAGGGCGCATCCTCACACTGCTGGCAGATTATGGGGTAGAATGAGCCTTCTATTTCCCTTACCATTATCCCTGATTTGCCGTGCAGTTGGGCGCATGCTTCTTCACAGTCCAGACAGCCGTCGCAGACTTCTGGCTGGATGAGTATCTTTTCCAAATTTTGGCCCCCTATATTTTTAGTTCAGTGCAGATGGCGTTCACATGGCTTTGAATTCTCTCCCGCTCTTCTTCGGTAAGGTGTTTAAACCTTTTCTGGGCGCTTAGGTATTCATCCACCATCTTCCTCTGGAGGGGACGGTAGGTAACCCTGAACTCACCATTCTCAATTTCATATAATATCCAGGATCCAGTTTCTACCGCTAACCTTCCCATTTCTATGGTTTTGGATGGGTCGTAACCCCATCCCGTGGTGCAGGGTTGATGTAAATGGATATAAGCAGGGCCTTCCACTTCTGTGGCCTTTTTAACTTTATTCATAAAGTCTTCTGGGTAAGATATAGAGGCAGTGGCCACGTAGGGCACTCCATGGGCTGCCATGATCATGGGTATGTTCTTTTTGGGTTTATCCTCACCAAAGCTATCCTTACCATGGGGGGTGGTGGTGGTTGATGCTCCGTAGGGAGTGGCTCCACTTCTCTGGACTCCGGTGTTCATATAAGCTTCGTTATCGTAACAGATGTATATTATATTATGTCCGCGTTCCATTGCTCCTGAAAGGGATTGAAGTCCTATATCTGCTGTTCCACCATCCCCGGCAAAGACAACAATGTTGGTATCATCTTTTCCCTGAGATTTAAGAGCTCTTTCAACTCCAGAGGCTACTGCAGCGGCATTTTCGAATGCTACATGAATCCAGGGTATTCTCCAGGCAGTTTCAGGATAGGGGGTGGTAATAACCTCTAAACACCCGGTTGCAGATACCGCTACGGTGTTTTTACCGAGCATTTTCAGGGCAAGTCTAACCCCTATGGTAGCACCGCATCCAGCGCATGCTCTGTGTCCTGGGGCGAGAAATTCTTCTTCAGGTATATCCATATTATTCCTCCTTCAGTCCGATCCAGTTAATTTTACCACTATCGGTTGAATTTCTGGTTTGGTTAATTATATTTATTATATCTTCAGGAGAAACATCCCGTCCTCCCAGACCTAAAATGAACCCAGATGCATCTACATCCATTTTAGCTTTGATTTCGTTAACTAAGACTCCTCCAATACCAAAAGATATGTTTTTATCTAAAACAGCTATCCTATGGGCATTTTTAACTGCTTCATAGATCTCTTCTTTAGGGAAAGGTCTGAAAGCGATTACTTTAAGCAGTCCCACCTTTTCTCCATTATGCCTTAAATTATCTACTACGTCTTTTATTGTACCGCAGATCGACCCCATGGCTACAATAATAATTTCAGCATCTTCACATTTGTAATTTTCAATTAAATCATACTTTCGTCCGAAGATTTCTTCAAATTCTTTGTTGACTTCCCTTATAATGTTTTTAGAGCCTTCCATTGCTACTTCCATGTCATATCTGGCTTCCATGTAGTAGTCTGGGTCGGTGAAGGTTCCCAGTGACATGGGTTCTTCCGGATCCAGATAAGTGAGTGGTTGGTATGGGGGTAAAAATCTATCAACATCCTCCTGTGATGGAATATCCACCGGTTCAACGGTGTGTGTGAGTATAAAACCGTCTACACAAACCATGCTGGGAAGCAGTACTTCTTTATTTTCAGAAATTTTGTAGGCCTGTATTACAAAGTCCAAGGCTTCCTGAGCGTTTTCAGCAAAAAATTGCATCCAACCAGTATCTCTTTCAGAAATAGAATCTTGTTGGTCGTTCCAAATACTTAAAGGTGCTGATAATGCTCTGTTAGCGTTTGCCATGACTATTGGATTCCTCATACCGGCGGCGACAAATAATATTTCATGCATCAATGCCAAACCCTGTGAAGAAGTGGCGGTAAAGGTTCTAACACCTGCACCGGATGCACCTACCGCTGCACTTATGGCACTGTGTTCTGATTCGACTCTTATATACTCTGCATTAAGATCTCCGTCTGCCACAAACTTTGCCAGATATTCTGAGATGGATGTTTGGGGGGTTATGGGAAAAACTGGGACAACATTTGGCTTTGCCAGTTTAACCGCTTCGGCTATGGCTCTGTTTGCAGAAATTACTTTAATCATTTATCCCTCTCCATTTTAATGGCTTTTACCGGGCATTCTTCAGCACAAATCCCGCAGCCCTTACAGTAATCGTAATCTATGTCATAATCTTTATTTATACAGCCTTCTGGACAAAAAAGAATGCAATTTTCGCAGTCTATACATTTTTCTTTGTCTAGAATGGGTTTAAATGTTCTCCAGCTACCTGTTTTGTTATGCTTACTGCTTCCAGGTTCTTTTACAGCAGCTCCTATGGATGTCATGAAATCACCTTATTTTTTAATTTTTTCGTATGCTATTTGGGCGGCTTTGGCGTTTTTTTCACCTATTTTACCGGGAAAAGTTTCTTTAGTCACTTTTATAATTGAATCCAGCGAAACCACGTCGGTGGCACCGGCAAATGCCCCCAACATAACGGTGTTTACTATGGGGATTCCCAGAATGTCCAGTGCAATTCCGGTAGCATCAATACTATAAGATTTTATATCATTCCCCAGATCCAAATCATCTTTTGCATTAATAATTACTTTTCCATCTTTTTTAAGTCCAGATAATACATCTACAGCTTCTAGAAGAGTATCATCTAATACAACGACATAATCAGGGTTATAAACTTGATATCTCCTTCTTATGGGACTATCGTTTATTCTTGAAAACGCCATGACTGGGGCGCCTTTTCGTTCAGCACCGAAGAATGGAAATGCTTGACAATATTTTCCATCTTCAAAGGCTGCTTTTGCCAGTATCTCGGCAGCTGTAACGGCGCCCTGCCCACCACGTCCATGAAAGCGAATTTCAATCATGTGTTCTACCTCCATTCCTCATAGTTAATCATTATAAATTATAATATATATAGGTGATGGTCAATGATATGATCCTAGAGGCCTGGATATGAAAATTCTGATAGTAACCGGAAAACTGGCAAGCAAACTGGTAAAAAAGGTTTCAAACCAATCTGACCATGACATAAATGTTTACACTGTAGACACCCCTATAGCTGCATTTTTAACTCCCACCAAAATAATTGAAGAACTGGAAAAACTTGAAGATAGCTTTATAGAATCCCTGGATATGATAATCACTCCCGGACTCTTAAGAAAAGACGTAAGCCCCATAAATGATAAAAAAGGCATTCCCACTTTTAAGGGACCTAAAGACGCTGCAGATCTGGGGGTAGTACTGGAGATGATGGAAAAACTTGAACTATCTCCAAAAATACCCGCCGATAAACTTATTGAAGATGAACTCAAAAGACGTGCCCTGGAATTCATCGACAATTTCGAAAATGACCATAAAAATGTTCAAAAACTCCTGAGGAAACCTGAAAATATTTCAGTAGGTAAACTTCCAGTGGGAGAGGATTTCCCCATGAGGGTGCTGGCGGAGATAGCCAACGCCCCTCTCCTAAGCCGGGAAGATCTCATAAAGCGCGCAGAATATTTTGTTAGGAACGGGGCAGACATGGTGGACATTGGCATGATGGCCGGTGAAAACATGGCCGAAAGCATCCCCGGGATGGTTAAAATTCTAAAAGAACATCTGGGGAACATCCCGGTGAGCATAGATACCCTCAATCCCCTGGAAATTGAGGCTGCAGTAGAAGCAGGAGTGGACATGGTTTTAAGTCTTGATCTGGGAAATTATAATGAAGTACTGCCTTTGATGGAAGAGAAAAAAATCCCGGCTGTAATTCTTCCAACGGATTTCAGTAAAAACTGGACACCAAAGACCGTTGAAGAACGGGTAGATGCACTGGAAGATCTTAGAAAAAAATGTGGAAATATGGAAGTTATTGCAGATCTCATTCTTGATCCCATAAACAGTCAAAGTATAGTGGAGTCCATAATTGCCTGTCACGAGTTTAAGACCAGAAATAGGATACCCCTCTTTTTTGGTGTAGGGAACGTTACAGAGCTTCTTGATGTTGACTCGGTAGGGGTTAATGCTCTACTTTCAGGCATAGCCATGGAACTTGGTGCCAGCATACTTTTTACCCCAGAAGAAAGTGGTAAAACCATTGGAAGCGTAAAAGAACTTTCAGTATCTTCAGATATGATGTTTCTGGCCAAAAACAGGGGTTCAGTTCCTAAAGATCTGGGCATCAATCTGCTGGTCCTTAAGGACAAGCGCAGAAGAGAAACATTATCTGAGGAAATCGATGTGCCGGTGGTGGAAGGTAAAATTGACCCTAAATTCATGCAGGATCCCGCTGGAAGCTTCAAGATCATGGTATCCGAGGGGGTTATAACAGCGGTGCATTACCAAGATATGCAGCCCAAGATAGCAATAACCGGTAAAAACGCCAAAGAAATTTATGATGAGATCTTAAAAAGAGGCCTAATCTCCCGCATGGAACATGCCACCTATCTGGGTTCTGAACTTGAAAAAGCAGAGATAGCAGCTAAATTGAACAAGAATTATGTCCAGGACTTTCCCCTTTTTAAGAAATTTAATTTTTAAAAAAAATTTATAATTTCATTAAATTTATAGTAAATTCAAAATAGTTTTTTATAGTATTCAGAATAGTTTCAAATAATCTCAAGTTAAATATTTTAATTCAGATTAATATTTAAGATAAATTTCGTTATATAAATCCTTAAAATTAAATTACATCCGGTTTGATGGAGTTTTTAAATGGATTCATGCGATAAATGTGGTAATATCCCCATAATCATCAAAAAGAAACAGTCCGGCCAGAAACTGTGCCGGGAGTGCTTCATCCAATCCACCAGAGAGAAGGTTTTAAGGGACATCCGTAAATACAAACTCATAGAAAAGGGTGATAAAGTTTTAATGGCCCTTTCCGGTGGGAAAGACAGTGTAATGACTCTGGAAATCCTTTATTCTCTTTATAAAACTAAAACTTTCAGGTTTAGGCATTAGATAATATTTATATATAAATTCTAATATCTCATCCTTATGAGCTGGTGCCACAGCAGTATCTATTGTAAAATTTTGTACTTCAGACATTTTCACCAACATAAACAATATTATTAATATTATTA
>JADGNH010000126.1 GCA_017883605.1 Methanobacteriaceae archaeon | reverse complement strand
TGTATCCGAAGTTGAAGCTATGGGTGTATCCGAAGTTGAAGCTATGGGTGTATCCGAAGTTGAAGCTATGGGTGTATCCGAAGTTGAAGCTGTGGGTGTATCCGAAGTTGAAGTTGTGGTTACTTCAGTAGCAGCGGTTAGGGTGTCTGTTGCTGTTATGCCATTGACCAACCCGGAGTCGGGTGTGTCGGCTGCAGCTGCAGCGCTAATACCAAAAGAGAATAGAAACAAAACACCCAGAAGTAGTAATGGAACTTTAAGAACTATTTGTTTATTTTTTTCTGTTTTCATTGGTCTTTTTCACCTCCTTTATGCTCGTTTTCGGTATGAAATATAACCTAAGTAACATATTTCATATAATAATTTAATACATCCATAAGCAATAAACTTTCCGATTATTTAAGCTTTAGGATTAGTACATTCATAAAATATAAAATTTTCGATTATTTTCATCCAACAAAAGATGATTACAACGAACAAACAAGAACAGAGGCTGTCCAATAATTCAAAAATTAGGACAAAAATAAGGGTAAATAAAGCTTTAAATCCATAAAATAAAGCAAATTTTTGCTTTCAAAATTTAATTACAGAACAGGCTCTATTATTATAAAAAAAATTTCTTTAGCCCCTTAATTATAAAAAAATTTCTTTAGCCCCTTTCATGCATCGGGGCTATAATAAATCGAAATGTCATTTTATGAGATAAATAAAGTAAATATTAATTAGAACGGCCACTGCAAATAGGGATGCAATGTTTAGACTGGAAAATTTCGTGGCAGATTCTCTATCTAAAGGTTTTTTTAGTAGTTCTACAATCCCTAAACTTAGTGGAATTAATGAAATAAGTGCAAGTACATGGAAATCTATGGTGGAGGGATATAGGTTTGTAAAAGGGATCATTAGAAATGAAATGGTGATTAGTAATCCAGAAAGTGCAATAAGCTTATACCCAAACTCACGACCCCTGGCAACTATTAATGTTATTTTTCCTCCTAATCTGTCCCCTTCCATATCCGGCATTTCCACACTGTTTATAAAAAATAGCTGTGAAAACGCCAGGGGTACAGCAAAAACGAAAAAAGGAAGATCTAATGTGCCCATTATGGTGAAGTAACCCATACCTGGTAATATAACACCCGTTATTACCGTTGAAATTTCTCCCAATCTCCGGTAAACTAATTTAAGGGGAGGGGCGGAATAAAACCATGCTAAAAGGTTTCCAAAAAGGACAAATAAGAAGAACCATATGGTATAGGAGAAGATGACTGTAAAAATTACTGCAATAACCAGTGATAAAATTATAAGCGAAACCGCGAACCATTTTGCGAATACTTTTAATTCTGGATTTTTAACCAGAATTCCACTACCCCCGGAAATAGCGGTTGGCTCGAGATACTGGTCGGCATTAACATCAAAATAGTCGTTGCTATAATGAACTGCCAGATGGGCCGTGAATAAAATAGCGTATCCCAGTATAAATTTACCTAAAAGAAACTCTGCATTAAATATGACCGCTAGGAGCGCCCCAATACAGAAAAACAGAAATCCACCAACTAAAAACTGGGGACGTCCCAATTTAATAATGTTTAATAAAGTATCCCGGTTACTATCCATGCTACCTCATCAACTTGAAAATCTCAAACAAAACTCATTTTATGCCCCTACCCATTCTACTTAAAAAATTCATAATTTTTTCTGGAAATATTCTTTTATTATCAAATCTACATTTCAAACAGAATTATAAGGGTATATTAAGCTTATTCCATCCCTAATTTATTAAGCTTAGTCCATCCTAATTTTGATATATAAAAGCTTATTCCATCCTAATTTCGATATAGTAAAAGCTTAGTACATTCTAATTTCGTTATATATAATATATGTAATTTTGTTTTTTACTTCTTCAATTCTGTCACCAGGTTATGTCCTTCTGTGGCACCGATATTTTCTGTTTCATGAGGTCCTGCTTCTATCCATAAAACCTGTCCCGCTTTGAGTTCAAATTCAGCACTCTTTCCGTCAGGGAAACTTAATTTCAATTTAGCGTCTTTAAAAACATAAACAACATGGTCGCTGGGATGGTTGTGCATAGGCGACTTTTGTCCCGGTTCCAGTCGCATTTCCATAACCCTAACCTTTTCGTTTTCCATAAGCAGATTGTATCCGCTGTTTTCTACTTTTAATACATCTGGAATGTTTGCCATAAATTTTCCCCCATTGAATTTAATTACTTATTTATTTTGTTGTTAGTTGCTTAATTTATTTCCTGTCTAAATGAAGCAGGTCCAAAAGGCCATACTGATAGAGTGCACTACACAATTAGCTCATAAAAAAAAATAGTAATATTGACAAATATAAAGTATGGGAATATATTGAAAATATAAAATTTAATCCTTCATTTGTACCGGAATGGTGAAATAGAAGGTTGAACCTTTTTCTGGTTCAGATTCGACCCAAATTTTTCCACCGTGCCTTTCTACTATTCTTTTACTAATGGCCAAACCAATTCCTGTTCCTTGGTATTCTCCGATGTTATGCAGGCGTTTGAAGATCATGAAAATGCGGTCTGCGTATTGTGGATCGATACCGATGCCATTGTCCTTTATACCGAACAGCCAGCGATTATCTTCTTTTTGGGCTGAAATGTGGATCTGTGGTGTTTTTTCACAGCGGTATTTAATGGCATTTCCAATCAGGTTCTGTAGCAGCTGAATCATCTGATAGTAATCTGCAGTTATAACTGGGAGAGGTTCACAAGTTATCTGGGCTTTATTTTCTTCCATAGATAGTTTTAGATTCATTAAAGCTTGCTCCAGGGGTTCTTCCATTTTTAGGTCCTTAAATTCTCTGCCCTTGGTGGTCACCCGGGAATATGCTAAAAGATCCTGGATTAATTTTTGCATTCTAGTTGACCCGTCCACCGCAAATTCTATAAATTCATCGGCGTCTGAATCCAGCTGACCTTTATAGCGCCTTTGGAGAAGCTGCAGGAAGCTGGTGATCATACGCAGAGGTTCCTGTAAATCATGGGAGGCCACGTAGGCAAATTGCTCTAATTCTGAATTGGACTTTTGAAGTTTTTTCATGGTTTCTTTAAATTCATCTTCCATCATTTTCCGATTGGTGATATCGGTAAGCATGCCCAGTGAACCCTGGAATTTACCTTCTTTATCAAATAGTGGATTAATATTAACAATGGTCCATACAACCGAACCATCCTGGTGAATTAATTTAAACTCGTAGCTTCCCTCAAATCCTTGCCGTTTTTTTTCCATATTTAACCTTAAGGCAGTCTTACCTTCTTCATCAGTGAAATCTAAACCGGATCTACCAGTCATCTCATCACGAGTATATCCCAACATCTCTGCTGCTCTCTTATTAGCATAAGTGATCCTGTAATCTGGATCTACAATCAATATACCTTCATTAGTTGTTTCAACAATGCTCCGATACTTACTTTCACTTTCCTGGAGTGCTTCCTCAGCCTTAGATTTTGCAGCGCTTAATCTAAGTGTTATTATTCCATAAGAAAGGTCATCAGCTAAATCGGCTAATAATTTTACCTCATCTTGTCTAAATGAATC
This sequence comes from Methanobacteriaceae archaeon, assembly GCA_017883605.1. Classification (GTDB taxonomy): domain Archaea; phylum Methanobacteriota; class Methanobacteria; order Methanobacteriales; family Methanobacteriaceae; genus Methanobacterium_A. Next base: position 2,094 of record JADGNH010000126.1, on the reverse strand, counting down.
TGGTTCTCTGGAGTAGATGTTCAACGCCCCAAAGGCCTTGCCATCATTTATTAAAGGAAGAACCAATGATGCAGCGTAGCCTCTCTTTATTGCTTCTTCTCGCCAGGGCTCGAATTTGGGATCAGTCAGCATATTTCTACAACTACAAATTTTACCGGTGCGGATAGCAGTACCGGTGGGTCCTTGACCACGTTCACCATCCGCCCAGGTGACATCGAGTTTTTCTAAATAACCTTCATCAAAACCAGAAGAAGCCAGCGGTCTTACTGTCTTATTTTCATCATCTTCAGCGGAAGCTATCCACACCATGGTATGACCACAGTCCTCTATGATAATTTTACACACTTCTTCCAGGTATTCATTTTCATCTCTGGCATGTCTCATGGCCCGATTACTATTGCTAAGTGCTTGGAGTGTCAGGTTAAGTCTTTGAAGTTCTTTTTCATTTTTTTCCATTATGTTTTCACCTCACAAGAGCATCCTAGGAAGATCATTTCCATTTCAAACCATATTTCAAAAAGTCTGTAATATTTGTACTTTTTATTGGAGTAATATTATTTAAATATTTTATCCCATCTAATCTACCCATATGGATCTGGAGTAGAGAACTTAAGGATATGGAGTAGTAGAGAACTTAATTTATTATTTATGATTTTGATCATATAATTTTTACTTTTTTAATCTGTAGTTATCCATACAAAGTTTGAACGGACTCCATATACAACCCCCTCCGTTAAGATTGCTGTTCTCTTAAATTAAGGGATTCAGTAGTTTTAATTAAAAAGGGGTTTATCTAAAATAATTAAAATAAGTTTATTTAAAATAATTTAATGGGTTTATTTAAATAACTTAAAAAAATGAGCATATTTAATTAATTAAAATGAGTTAACCCCTGCTGCAAACACAGTACTTACATAATGAGAGATGATCCTTTATGAAAACGCTTTTCCCAGTACAATAATATAGATTTCCTTTTTTATATACTGTAGTTCCATTTGAAAACCGGATCCCCGGGGGATGTAAAGGCTTTTTTGCAATGAAAGTCAGATATATTGATATTAGCTTGATGAACTCTTTAAATTCTTCATCATCTGGAGCGTATAAATTAAAGTAGTGATCTATCCTGGATTTAAAATCATCCAATTCTTTTTCAGGGACTTCATCTAATCCCTCATAAGATGAGTTCAATATCTCGTTGAAAGTTTCAAAATTGTATTTAGACATCATGCCCTGTACGGAACTCTCATCACTATCATTAACTTGTTTATAATGCTTTATTTTTGGTTTATATTGTTTAGCATCTCTTTTAAGCTTTAAAAATAATTCTGAACTTTTCATTTTTAAACACTTCTAGCTATCAGTATCAACACTTCTATCCATCAATCTTAATCTAATTTTTTATACAACTCTGGCCTGGATTTGATAATCTGGCCTTTAATTGTCATGCTTTTTTAAAAAAATCCTTTACCGAAGGTCTGGTTAGGTAAAATAAAAATCCTGCTGCGATTAATATTCCAACCATTCCCCCGTATATATCGTTGCCGCCCATAGAAATTCTGGCAACGTCCCCAATAGCATTGGCTGTAAATATGATTACGGTAATCCACCAGGCCCATCTCTGGCCTTTGAGCATTCCCACTCCAGTAAATAGTATTATGATACCTAAAATTAAAAGAAAAACACCTAATATTTTACCCATTTGTGTAAATCCTACATGAACTGACGGATTCAGGGTCCACAACACATCTAAAGCTGTTCCCGGCACTAGAAGAGATATACCCACGATTAATGCCATTAAAGCTGCGAAAAACAGAATTATGGCTACTATTAAAATTCCCAGGGGTCTATTTTTCATGTGAAATCACGTGGGTAATTATTATAAAATCAGTTATTAAATTTTTTCTTGATATATGATCCGGAAAGAACATGATATAAAGCAAGTTAAAACTTCAGGTCCTATTAATTGAAAAAATGTCCTATTTAAGGTCTCATTTGTGGTTTATAAAACTTATGAAGATTTCAATTAGCGAGACGTAAAGTTGGTTTTTGGGCCGTATTGTGGGACGAATGAATATGACCTGAAAATCATTATTA
>JADGNH010000125.1 GCA_017883605.1 Methanobacteriaceae archaeon | reverse complement strand
GCTGGTTTAACCTTTAACAGTTATACAGCAAGTCAGGGTACCTATAATAGTGCTACTGGAGTATGGAGTGTCGGAACCCTTGCTAACGGTGCTAGTGCAACGTTACAACTGTTTGTCCGGCCTCTAGCAACTGCAGCCGGTACAACCTTAATTAACTCTGCAACGATACCAGGCCAAATAGCCAATGCCCCTGTGCATGTGTCTACAACTCCTGTAGCTAATGTGGTGTTAACCAAAACCGCCAGTAAAAGCTCACCTAATGTGGGTCAACAGTTCAACTACACCATAACCGCGACTAACAACGGTCCAGATACTGCTACTGGTGTTCAAGTGACTGATACTATACCTGCTGGTTTGACCTTTAACGGTTACACAGCAACTCAGGGTACCTATAACAGTGCTACTGGAATATGGAATGTTGGAACCCTGGCAAACGGTGCTAGTGCAACGTTACAGCTGTTTGTTACTCCTACAGCTTCTGTAGCTGGTACAACTGTAATTAACTCTGCAACGATACCAGGTCAAATAGCCAGTGCAACTATTGTTGTGCCTGCAGCTCCTGTGACTGATGTGGTGTTGACCAAAACCGCCAGCAACAGCTCACCTAATGTGGGTCAACAGTTCAACTATACCATAATCGCGACTAACAACGGTCCAGATACTGCTACTGGTGTTCAGGTGACTGATGTTATACCTGCTGGTTTAACCTTTAACGGTTACACAGCAACTCAGGGTACCTACAACAGTGCTACTGGAATATGGAATGTTGGAACCCTGGCTAACGGTACCAGTGCAACGTTAAAACTGTTTGTTACCCCTACAGCATCTGTAGCCGATACAAACTTAATTAACACGGCCACAATAACCGCTCAAAACGAATTCAACACAAACACACCCGTCACCGCTAATGTAACCGTACATATTGGCTCAGTCGTCCCCGCAACCACAAATCAAGCAAATGTTAACGCCCAAAAAGTACCAATGCAACCTACTGGAGCTCCCATACTGCCGTTACTTTTAGGTGCGCTGCTGATGATAGCCGGATTTGTAAACAACACCAGAAAAAACTAAAATAGGAAATAGAAAAAACGTGCAAAATCTATTTCCACCCCAATTTTTTTTTATCTCTTTTTTTTTTATTTTTATGGGTTTGGTTTTTGTTATTATAATATGGTTCATATACTGTGAAACTCTTTAATTTGGGTTTATCCAATTTCAAAAGGTCTAAAATATTCAAAGCAGGGTTTATTTTTTCATTTTATTGGTTAGCTTATTTTTTTCATTATCCCCCTTTTTTAATCCGTCCTGCGGTTATCATCAAATTTAGTTCCTGGCTTTTCCCACCATATCTTCTCCAAGATACTGTTTTAAGGATCCTGCTACTACCCATATTACAACTGCGCCTAATAAACCATATGCGAATGTATACAGGCCAAATACTCCTCCCAGTAGAACTATAAGTCCGGTACTACCTAAAATTGCGGTCCAGGATCTTCTGAGAGCGCCAGATGCAGTCCATAAAATAAACGCACCTAACAAACCGTATAAGATGGGATATAGACTAAATACGCTACCTAATAATGCTACGATGCCTAAACCACCTAAAAGGTAGGTTAAAGCATTTTTTTGATTGTTTTCCATTTTTCATTCCTCCTTTACTAGAATACTTTTTATACTGTTTTGAAATTGCTTAAGTATAGAAGGCCGATTTCGAAAAAATTTGAATTCTAAAACTTTAGGATTAATATTGGGGGTTTGCCCCTGAAATTAAATGAAAAATGATTGTTGTATTAGCACAGTTTTAAATCCGAAATATTTATTATAAAATATGAACAAAGTTTATTTCATGAAAAGGAATCGCTGCTGCCCTATTGATCCTGAAGTGAAAATGGTCTGGGAAAATGATCTTCAAAAGGACTCAGATTCTCTTAAAAATTCGAATATTAATGAAATTGCCAGTGCACTGAAAATTATAAGCAACCCTTCCCGATTAAAGATGATTATTCTATTATCCCAGAGAGATTACTGTGTCTGTGAATTTGTCACTTTATTGAATGAAAAACAGAATTTAATCTCTTACAACCTGGGAATACTAAAAAAATACCAGATGGTTGATTCTTATTACAGCTCTAAAGATAAATACTATAAATTAAATGAAAATGCAGTGAACATAGTTCGGTGCTTGGAACAGAATTTGATTATGGACTAATAGAAAAAGGCCTGTTCTTTAAATAAAGACAAATACTGTTTAAGATGTACATATAGAGATATTTAATAGTTTTATTTTCAGAAAATGCTTGTGATGGGATTTACTGTGGTTAAATCTGATAAATAGTCGGTTTCTAAAACATCAAGATCAATCTTTGAGGTATTTGGAAGGCTGCACACTCGACATGAATACTCAGGCACGGGTATGGGACTGGCTATATGCCATAAAATCATAAAAAGACACGGAAGACGAATTTGGGTCGAATCAGAACTTGGAAGAGGCTCAACTTTTACTTTACCATTCCTTACACCTTCTCTAAATGATGTAACAATTCTAAATAAGATAATTCTCACTTATTGAATTATTTTTATAAATCTTTTTTAAGTACATTCCAATAAATCCTAGGATAAGACTATAAAAGATATGAATTTTTTTTAATTGCGTTTCCTTCCTTTTATTGCTACACCAATGATTCCACCGATTATGCCAAGGACGAAGTACATTGCAAAACCTACAAATGCTGCTCCTATTAATGCACTGATTAAAAGTGTTTCAGTTGACCCAGTATAACCTAAAGCAATAGCCGCGGTGGTTATTGTACTTCCAAATAATAACACAACCACTACAAGGTATATAAGTCCTGCTATACCTGCTGGAATTCCACCGTTTACAATTCCATCAGTGTAACTCCCGCCAACCATGTAACCTGCAATTAATCCACCAATTATTGGTCCTATAAGACCTACATTTTTTGGTAAATACATTCCACTAAAAATAGCTATTATAATTGTTACCACAAATGCAACACCGATTGCCATCCAGTTTAAGTTCATTTTAACTCTCCCAATTAAATTTATGCTTTTTGCATAGGTATAGTGATATATATTTAGAATTTTATTAAATTTATTTATTTACCTTGATATCGTAATTAATGATTGATAACGAATCGTAAATTATAAGTACAACTTCCTTCATATTTAGAGGCTCTGAAACATAGGAGGGATTAAATGTTTGATCCAAAAAAATTAGTTGATACGGCCCTTGATCAGGTGCAAAAAAGTGGAAAAAGTTCTCAAGGTAGCAGCGGGGGCGAAGTTGACGATATTCTGTATAAAATGTCCAGAGACCTTGAAGAAATGAGAATGAAGAATAGAGAACTTACAGAGCGTTTAAATGATTTAGACATGCAATTTAACCATTTAAAAAACTTACTTAGCCGAAGTGACAGGCGTTATTAAATCACCGATATTATTCTAAATCAACGATATTTACTTAAAATATCAATATTTAAAAACTTTTTTTTTACTTTTAACATTAAAACACTTTTTTTTACTTTTGAATATTTAAAACACTTTTTCAGTGCTTATTCAAGTTCACACTCTTCTTCCACAGGCAGGTGTGGACGGTGACCATTTTTATGGATTCTACTTGGTTGATTATTTCTTTTTGTAAATGATGTAAACCACAATGGCGACTATAATAACAGCGAGGCTAATTTCTTCAAGGTAAGATATTTCATCAGCTGCAGTTTGATATAGGCTTCCAAATTGCCATCCAATAAATCCCAGTAGGAATGCCCTTACCAGCGTCCCTAAAAATGTTATTATTAAATACTTCTTGAGATCAAAACGAATGAACCCGCAGAATGCGCTTATGGCTACGCTGGGGACGACGGGAACCGCTCTAACCAGGAATAGCATGATCTCATCTGAACGACTTTTTTCGAACTTCTTTTCAGCTTTTTCTAGATCTTCCCAGGAAACTCCTAAATATTTACCCCAACGCTCTAAAAATGGTTTCCCAGCAAAATAAGCTATGGTATAAACGAAAAGAGAGCCAATTGTCACTCCTAAAGAAGCGGGCAGCACTATGTTAATAAAAAGCTTTAAAAAAGCGTCGGGAGAGATAGTAGCACCCTTTAAAACAATAAAACTAGTTCCCATAATCACCAGAGTAGAGGGGATAGGGGCGATTACTTCCTCGACAATACTGGCTAAAAAAACCCCCAAAGGCCCGTATACCATTAGGATATTTTCTAAGTATAAGATAACCTCAGCAAACAATTTTTATCACCGGATAATACCCCTTAATAATTCTATATGTTATTTTTAAGAAAGATAAGATTGCACTTCATTACTTAAAAAAGCTGCAGTTACTCAAAAACCATCTAAATAATACTTAAAAATTTAGAACCCGGGAGGTGCTGATTTTCTTAAAAGCACTTTTGATGCTAATAAAGTTATCTGACATTCCATCCCCTATACACAACCATATATCCAACTTTGAACTTAATACCACCATATATCCAACTTTGAACTTAATACCACCATATATCCAACTTTGAACCTGATTTATGTTCATTATAATCTGAGCTTCATTAATATGGGATAGTTATAATAGATTTAAAAAGTAATAATAACAGTATAAAATAATTTTTGGGGTTATTAAGGTTGTCTGAGAGATTTGATGGTGACGAACAGTTTTCTGTTTTTATATCCGAGATTTCTTCAAAAATTCCTGGGGAAGGTATTACCTTAAATGATTTCCTGGATGTAATTGGGGAGCGCGGCCTTTTCATGTCCTGTGTGATTTTAACTGCTCCTTTTTTGCTTCCAGTATCCATACCAGGGATAAGCATACCATTAGGATTAGCCATATTTTTGATAAGTATTAGTATAATGTTTAACCGGACTGTTTTAATACCTAAACGTTTCATGGACTATAAAATATCGAAAAACAATGTGGAAACAATATTAAATGGAATTTTACGTATTTTAATCCCGCTAGAAAAAGTTATAACTCCCAGACTTTTCTTTTTGACCAGCAAAACAAAAATGGAATACATAAATTGTTCTTTAATGGCGCTTAGCGCTATTTTACTTATGATACCGTTGTTAATACCATTGGGAGACTTTTTACCAGCATACGGAATTCTGTTCATAGCTTTAGGTACTATAGAACGTGACGGCTACTTGATTTTAGCCGGTTACATCACAGTAATTGCAACCACCATCTACTACATTTTGATATTCGCAGTGGGAATAGAGGTGATAATTACTATTTTATCCTATTTAGGTCTCCATTTTAGATAAAACTTTCCTATTATATCTTAGAGATAAAAGTAGGCATTTTAGTAGATAAAAATAGGCATGTTTATCAGTTTTAATTATTTTTTATTTTTAACACGTTATCTAGATTATTTTTTTGAAATTTATTTTTTGAATTTTATAATTTTATTATTATACCTTCAGGGAATTTGTCTATGGCATAAGTCTGATTAAATCACCATTCTTTACTGGAAAATCAGATAAATTTAAGTTAAAAAAATATAAAATATATAAACATGACAATTAAAGGATTAGGATGGATTAAAGATAAAGAGGATGCAAGGGATTACACACCCGAACACCCTAAAGTGAAATCACTATTTGAACAATTAAGAGCAACGAATAAGAAATTAAGTCTGGAAGGTTATGTCTCTTCAACAGGTTCTGCAGGAACGATT
>JADGNH010000124.1 GCA_017883605.1 Methanobacteriaceae archaeon | reverse complement strand
TTAACCATGGAACTTACATCAATCTGACCATCTTTTCCAGGTACATCACACTGACCATCTTTTCCAGGTACATCGAACTGACCATCTTTTCCAGAATTTGGATTCTTCATAGTTTCACCATATTATAGTACACTCCCTGTTGTGATACATCAACCTTTATGTAATGAAAGAAGTTGTGTTCAGGATCCGGGTACTCTAATTCGGCTCCAGCACCGCCAGATATGATAAAGGGAGTTTTTCCCCACACACCCTGATAGTAACCGTGGATATGGGAAGCAAAGATCATGGTAACGTTGTACTGGTCAAAGAGATTCTGCAGTTCCTGAGCGTTGGAGAGATCCTCCAAACTATGCCCCTCCTTGGAACCATCTCCCCGCGGATCATATAAAGGGACGTGCATAAATACAAAGCGGTAATTATATTCCTGGCCTTTTTGAAGCTCCTGCTCCAGCCAGGACATCTGCTGGCTGTCCACATTCTTTCCATGGGCATCGTCCAACATAATAAAATAGCTGTTATTATCAGCAAAAGAATAATAGGGAGGTCCGAATATCTTTTGATAATTGGCTTCACTGTTATCTTTTAACTCATGATTACCGATATTAGTTAGAATTGGTTTATGGGACCTTTCGATCTGATTTAAAAAGAACCCAAAGTTAACCATATCGCCACTGGACACCAAATCACCGTTATCAACTGCAAAGGTTACATTATCTTCATTCACTTTATCAATCAGCTTATCAAAGGTTTCCACAGAATCCCGATTATCACCAAAAACCAGGAATGAAAAATTGCCACTGGATTTATCAATCTTCTGAAGCTCCTGGTTATTCCAGTCACTAACTTTTGGATAATAAAAGGAACTGATTGCCGCTATAGTGGCGACTAGCACCAACAACAATAAGGTGACGGTTATAACAAAGGTTTTATCGTTCATTTTCAGCATCTGAGTATCATTAATCGGAATTTATAATTTAGTTAAAGAGGAATTTATAATGAAGTCGTAAGAGGAATTTATAATTTTAGTTAATATATTTCCCTATTTTTTACCTCTCTTCCTGCCAGTCGTAACGCTCTTCTTTCCAGGGATTTCCATGATTATGGTAGCCGTTAGATTCCCAAAATCCTCTTTTATCTTCTTTTAGGAACTCCAGTCCGGTTACCCATTTAGCGCTTTTCCAGAAATAGAGTTGGGGAACTATTAACCTTAAAGGATAGCCATGCTCTCTGGTTAAGGTTTTTTCATTGTATTTAGTGGCCAATAGAACGTCATCTTTAAAAAATTCTTCCAGGGACAGGTTGGTGGTGAAGTTGCCAGAGGCATGTACCAGGACAAATCTGGCTTCAGGAAGTATTTTAACCAGTTCTTTTATGGTTGAAGTGCTGATACCTTCCCATAAGTTGTTTAACTTAGACCAGGTGGTCACGCAGTGGATATCTGAGAAAACCTTAACTTTAGGCAGTGCCATGAATTCTCTGAAGCTAAATTCCTTCTCTTCCTCCACCAATCCCCATATCCTGAACTTCCACTGAGAAGTGTCCATCTTAGGGACGGAACCGGCATGTAAAACCGGCCAATCTTTTATTTCCTTCTGTCCCGGCGGAATTCTGGAATCTCTCTCAGTATCAGGACTTATAACGACGTCATCATCCTCCAAGACAGATTTTATGTATTCATCAGATTTTCCGCTTTTTTTAGAAAAATTTAACTTTTTATCCAAATTTAATCCACCCTGAATTGAGTATTTTCACTTATTTCAACTTTTTCATACCCCATTTAATTTAAATTACATTTTCGATATTTCAAAATGTTCATATAATCCATTTTAAATGTTCATATAATCTATTCAAATGTTCATATAATCCATTTTTAATTTCATATAATCCATTTTAAATGTTCAATAATAATAATTTATCAAATCCATCTTTATTTAATTTTTTTAGTTCTAAATTTTTTATTTTTGAATTTTGTTGACGCAGAAGGATATAAACAGAAAATTATGATTCAATAAGCTTCATCTTCATCATCTCATCTCCACCTTTCCTGAATTCATAATCAACCTTTAATATTTCAATTTTCACGGTTTCCTGCAGTTCTTCCATGATTTTCTCTACGAAAGGTGATTTTTCTCCCTTACTTTTAACCAGAGGATAGATTCGGAGTTCTTTAGATGCCACTCTAAGCATCTCCTTGATGGAATTAAGGTGGAATTCGTAGCTGAGTCGGTGATCGTATATAAATAAGAGATGTGAACATAAGACCAGATCAAAAGTGTTATCCTTAAAGGGGAGACTGGTTAAATCTGCTTTAATGTATCTTTCCCCTCTACCAGCCCGGTAATCCTGGCTGAAATCACGGCAAACCTTCATCCGATGTTCCCTTAATTGATTCATGTCCTGGAAAAAACTCCACACAAAATGACCTTCCATCTGGGAAAGGGCCTCAACCAGCGCATTCAAATGTTCTTCACATCTTCTCTGGAGGAAACCTGGATCCTGATGGTAGAGTATATCCACTGCAATTACATCATATCCCTTTCTGTTCATATGGGCTGTAAATGAACTTGCACCGGCAGCGCAGTCTAAAACCCTGTTATTTTCCAGGCATCCATGTTCTAAGTGGAAAAATTTGAGGTATTCCTGATAGCTGCGGCCAATAAATATGGGTCCCTTTATTTTGAACTTGTTCTTCATGTGATAGATCATTAATTTTTTTGTTTGATATAACTTCTATCTTCTTAAAAAAAATGCCTTCCTTATGAATTATGATTAAAGTCTTTAGCTGCTCGGTAAATTTTATCATGATGTTGATAGTGTAACACTATTACTTCGTGCTCTTTCTCCTGAATCTGGTAGGTCAATACATAGGAACCTATATGGATCCTTCTGGCACCAAAAAGTTCCCCATGGAGTGGTTTGTAGTGATAGGGGTTTTCCAGAACATCTTCCAATTTTTTAAGAAGCTGTCTGAAATGCGGCCGGTCCTTACTGGCGAGTCTTTTAAGCTCATGGTCAGCCTGGTGGGAGATGGCCAGATGGTAGGTCATTTTTCCAACCCGCACCTTTTAGCCAGACCCTTAACATCCTTGACCTTTACATAATTTCCCTTTTTTATCTCTTCCCTGATCTGGTCCAATTCCTGTTTGCACTCCTCACAGATCAGGCATTCCTGTTCTCCGTCAGCATCTTCAACTTTTTTTTACCTTCTTTTAGATCTTTTTTTAAATGCGGCTTCACATCTCTTTTTAAAGGTGCCATTTGCACTCCCTATTTCATATTGTACTGGATCCAAATTTAATTTTTCCTTTTTAAGGAAATTTTGGATTAAGGAAAAATAATCAACATAAAACAGCATAAACAACAATCAGCGCAGAATAACTTGGAAAATAATCCTGTAGACTTGGAAATAATCAATATATAATAACTTGGAAAATAATCAGCATGAAGATGAAAAAAAGTATTAATAAAAATGAAACAGGCTTCCAGAGATTGGGGGTGTTTCAGGAGGTAATAAAATGGACTGATAACATCTTTGGAAGCCTGATTCGGAGATTTCAACTAGAAAAATAGTTAAATTTGAAATCTCATTTAAAATATTTTAAGGGGGGGTGGTGTGTGTAAAGTACACACCAAACTAAAATATTTTTGTATAGTATATAAATCTTTCGGTTGGTCACTTTTCTTATCCAACAAACGTTTAAAACTTGCTTCAAATTTTTCCAGGTTATCTTTTGTAGTGGAATAACTCTTTTTTACCTTCATAATAGAAAATAAACCTGTAAATGGGATATCAAAATTATAAATTTCCATTTTATCCAATCCGCATGTTTGAAATATCTATTGTAGTAGATTGGGGCACTTTCTCATTTTTAAGCTTCTAAGCCGGTTTATAGATGCAGCTAATTCAAACCTACGCGGTCTTGAAAGGTTATTGGGATTTTTCCTTCCATTTGGAGCCACAACATCCAGCCCATATTTATCAAGGTCTTCTTCCACCCTTCTCAGCACCTGTGAAAGGGTGGTTTTACCATCCATATACTTCAATGAATAATTGATGGCGTAGGCAATGGCCCGGTTCTGGCTGGGGTCAACCAGCTGCTCCAACTGGGATACGTCAATAAACTCTCCTCCCACCAGCACTGTGTCAATGCCTCTGCCGTCCAGTTTTAGCTTTCTTCCCTTGAAGGGTTTAATACTCTGAGCCTGGGGGCAGCGGTGGCTGAAGCTAAAGTTTAAAGTTGTTTCTCTGATTCTTCCTGTGGGCAGCTTCAAAGCCACCTCCCGAGCTTCTAAAGTAACGTCGTAGGGTTGGTACTGGTCCATCATAATTATTTGGTCCGCCACCTCAAAGTAGTCCCCGGATCCCCCCATAACTATGATGGTTGATGTGCCCCCGTCCTGGTACAACTCCTGCACCCGGTCTATGTAAGGTGTTATGGGCTCCTTTTCTTTGGCCACCAGTTTCTGCATGCGTTCATCGCGGATCATGAAGTTGGTGGCCGAGGTGTCCTCATCAAATAGTAAAAGTTCAGAACCTGCTTCCAGCGCCTCTATTATATTGGCAGCCTGACTGGTGGAACCCGAAGCATTTTCGGTGGAGAAAGCTCCGGTATCCTGATCCGTGGGAGGATTGTGGATAAAAGAACTTATATCAACCTTCTCTATTCTCCTACCATCCTCGGCCCTTATCTTAACCGCACCAGGGGTGGTGATCACCAGTTCCCTGCCATCCCCAGGCAGATGATTGTAAACACCCCTCTCCACCGCCTGGAGCAGGGTGGACTTACCGTGATAACCCCCACCCACGATAAGGGTCACCCCCACCGGAATTCCCATACCAGTTATAAGGCCCTGATTAGGGGTGTCAATGGTTACCTTTAAAGAATCGGGGGCTTTAATCAGAATAGCATTATTTAGCGGCCTATTTGAAACCCCGCTTTCCCTAGGAAGGAGTGATCCATCACCTATGAATGCCACCAAACCATTCTCAGAAAGCTGGCTCCTTATAAAATTGGCGTCTTCACAGGTTTCCACCTGTTTAGATACCTCATCTTTATTCAAACTCTGGTAAAAACAGGAATCCTTCACCATCCGGGGAAGGGAAGTTAAAAACATTTCTGAGGCTCCCCGACCCAACACCCTCCTACCCCGGGCGGGCAATCCCATTGAAAACCGTATCTCCAGTTTCTGGTGGGAGATGTTAACGCAGGTTCTCTCCATAACTTCCTGGCCGCCGCTGTCGATCCTGAAAACTCCGCTGTTCCCACTCCCCTTTTTACCTCCAGCATGCCGCATTATAGCACTTTGAAATGCCCGGGAGATATAATCTTCCAGTGCCACTCTCCTTTCAAAGGTTTCCAGGAGTTCAGAGGGGAATGATGCACTTTCCACTTCCACCCTCATTAGTGAGGGACCGGCAAAAGGGTCCCGCTGAACATGGTCCACGTACAACCGGAAATCCTCAAATTCATAGCTGCCCTCCAAATCATGATAGGCCTTATAGCCCCTCCCATCAATCCTTCTCAGAATTTGAAGAATTTTTTCTTTCTTTTCCATAAGAGATGTCTCCCCCTAATATCCCATAAACCTAGCAAATGAAATAATCCGATGAATGAAGAATTATTTAAATGAATTTTTGTTTTAAATGAAGTTAAACTTTATTTAAATGAAATTTGAACTTCATTTTAAATGAAATTTGAACTTTATTTTAAATGAAATT
>JADGNH010000123.1 GCA_017883605.1 Methanobacteriaceae archaeon | reverse complement strand
CATATAATACCTAAAATGTGTGAAATATGCAAAAAAATAAAGACAGAAGAAGTTGTCTGTCAGCTGCACAAAGAAAAGGATAACATACCCGTTAATTGTAATGCCTGCATGGGTTCTCAGGTGGACACCATTTAATCTGAAATTTTAAAGAGTGTTCTTAAATAAGGGTATTTATTTGTTTTAAAAAATTAGTTTATATCATGATTTAGATTATTTTAGTTTAATTATACTAATTTAGCTGATTTAATCTATTAATATCTGATTTTCACCAATATCTGATTGGAAATTTCTTACTGGAATTACAGATTTTTAAAATTTGCTTAAATTTAATATTCTTAGTTTTAAGAAATTCAAGAATAATCAAAAATAATTTAAAAATAAATAATAATTCTGGTTTTATATAAATAAACATGGAATTAATATAAATAATGGAATTCAAATATGTGCGCTATTGTGGGAATAACCGGAAAAAACATATCCGAAAAACTGTATAAAATGTTAACCACCCTTAAACACCGGGGACCGGATGGAAGCGGTGTTTTTGTAGATGGAAAGGTTTCTTACGGAGATTTAGATAGCCTGAAAGTTCCTGGGGGAAACTTTGGAATGGGCCACAACTTGCTTTCCATTGTGGGCTGCGAAGGTTCTCAACCCATTTCAAGGGATAACTTTGTTCTGGTCTGTAACGGCGAAATATACAATTACATGGAACTTAAAAAAGAAATTGGCCATAATTTTAAGAGCGATTCTGATTGTGAAGTCATAATTGGGTTGGTAAAAAAATTTTACCAGGGATCTCTCCACTCAGCCCTGATAAAAAGCCTAAAATTCCTGGATGGTGACTATGCCTTTGCCATATATGATGGGAAAGATTTGGCGGTTTTAAGGGATCCGGTGGGAGTGAAACCATTATATTTTGGGGAAAACCAGACTAAAAACATATTTGCATTTGCTTCTGAGAGAAAAGCCCTTTGGGACGTGGGTATAAATGAAGTGGAAGCCCTACCTCCGGGATATATGTTATACAACTGGAAACTGGTAAAACTGGATGAAAGGTTAAAATTGGGGCATAATATAGATTTTAATCTGAATAGATCATTGAAGGATAATTCATTAGAAACTGATTTAGTGAAGGATAAATCCTTGAATGATTTAGTGAAGGATAATTCATTAGAAACAGATTCATTGAAAGATAAACCTTTGAATGATTCGTTGAAAAGTAGATCGTTGAAGGATGATCTATTGAAAAATGAATTAAAATACCAGTTAAAAGAAAGTTTGATAAATTCTGTGGAAAAGAGGGTAAAAGGGCTTTCTAGAGTGGGAGTAATGTTTTCAGGTGGGGTGGACAGCACCTTGCTCTCCCGGATATCAGATGATCTGGGAGTGGAAACTGTTCTTTATAGTGTTGGCCATAAAGATTCGGTGGACCTGAAATTTGCCCGGAAAACAGCGGTGGATATGGGTCTCCCTATCCACATCCAAACTTTGGAAGTGGACGACGTCAAACATTATCTTTCCATGGTTTTAAATGCCATAGAAGAGTTCAACCTTATGAAATTAGGGGTGGGAATGCCAGCATACATAGCAGCAGAGATGGCCCATCAGGATGGTATCAAGGTCATGTTTTCAGGGCAAGGTGCTGATGAACTCTTTGCAGGATACCACCGTTACCTGAGATTTTACCATCAGAGGGGTGAAAATGCCCAGGAAGACCTAAAAAAAGACATTTTGAATCTTTACCAGGTTAACCTGCAGCGCGACGACGCTGTAACCATGGCTAACAGTGTTGAACTACGGGTTCCTTACCTTGATCTGGATATTATAAATATAGCTATGGATATACCTATAAAATACAAGATAAATGGTGAAAATGACCCCCTGAGAAAGTGCATTTTAAGGGAAGTTGCATCTGACCTGGGTGTGCCAGAGGAAATAGTCAAAAGACCCAAAAAAGCGGCCCAATACGGCTCTGGCATCCATAAAATGCTGGTTAAAAAAGTTTTAAAGGATGAAGCCTATATGGTTAATTTAAATTCCTTGAGATATCTAAAAAATTAACTTGTTTCAGAAATTTAAAATCCTAGGGAATGGGTCAGGTTAATATAGAATTTTTAGATTGAATATGATTTCATAAATTTCATATCCATATGATTCATGTAGATACTTCCATATGGGTCATTACATACTTCCATATGGGTCATTACATACTTCCATATGGGTCATTACATACTTCCATATGGGTCATGTAGATAATTTTCATAGGATTTAACTAGAATCATTAAAACTTTAAAATCTGATTAAATTTTTTTAGTTGCGAGGGGAGGAATAAATTTGAAAATAGAAAAGGAAGCCGAAAAGATACTGGAAAAGTTTTCAAAGGCTTTAGAAAATATACCTGAACTTGAAGAAACCCATTATATGGTTGATAATGTTAATCTTACCCGTCCCGATGGAGGGGAAGATAAAAATCCTGATAAAATCCTTAGAAATGCCCATACGGATGAAGATGGTAATCTTATAGTTGAAAAAGGGAAATGGGTTAGATAAAATGAGGTTAAATCTTGTTTTAGAACTTTTAGACGTGCCAGGCCAGCTTCTAGATGCTTTAAATCCCATAGGAAGACTTGGCGCCAACATAGTTGCGATTATTCACCAAAGGGATGTTAAAACTGAACGGGGAACTATTCCAGTTCAAATCACCATTGAAGGAGACAAAGAAACTCTGGATAAAGTTTTAGAGTCCATAGAAGAAAGTGGAATCCAAATAATCCAGGTGGACGGTGTCTTAAGAAAGGAGAAGGTAACCACGGTTCTGATCGGAAACATAGTTGATCAGGATGTTAAGGATACCGTGGACATTTTAAACCAGCTTGAGGGTGTGATGGTGGCTGATCTGGATTTGAAGATGTCAGATCAGCCGGAGCGATCGGCATCCAAGATTATAATTGAAGCGGAATATGGCCGGAAAAAAGATGTAATGAGAAAATTAAAAGAATTAGGGTCTTTGAAAGGATTTTTGGTTATAAATGAGGTTTGAATAATCTTATCAAACATTTCCAATCTTTAGAGGAGGAATTTTTTTATGAGGATATGTATCATCGGCTTGGGGGCAGTTGGACAGGGAGTTGCCCAGGTATTTGCAATGAAAAGGGAGCGTATAAAAAAAGATTACGGCTTAGATCTTAATCTGGTGGCTGCTGCTGACAGCAGAGGAGCGGCTATATGTGGGGATGGCCTGGATCCTCGGTTACTCCTGGAAACCAAGAGAAATTCAGGAAAAGTGGCAAATTATCCGGAATATGGTGTTCCCGGTATTTCGAGCCTCGAAGTATTGGATGGGGTTGAATATGACTGTTTGGTGGAGGTTACACCTACTAACATAGAAGACGGAGAACCCGCCAGGTCGCACATGTTAAAGGCCATGAAAAATGGTAAAAGTGTGGTGACTTCCAATAAAGGACCTTTATCATTATTTTTCCGTGAATTGGTGGGTACTGCTCAGAATAATGATGTAGAATTCAAATTTGAGGCCTCGGTGGGTGGTGCCATGCCTATAATAAATTTTGCCCATGAAACACTATCCGGATGTGAAATAAAATCGGTTTACGGTATTTTGAATGGCACCACCAATTACATATTATCTCGGATGGCTAAAGAGGGATCTCCATATTATCAAACTCTTAATGAGGCCCAGGAGCTGGGAATTGCAGAGACGAATCCCAGTCAGGATGTGGATGGGATAGATGCCGCTTGTAAAGTGGTTATACTTGCAAACTCCATAATGAAAAGGGATGTGACTTATAAAGATGTTGATGTGGAGGGTATATCCAGAATAACTCCTGAGTCCATAGCTCTGGCCCAAAAAGAGGGTTATCTCATAAAATTGATCGGCGAAGCCTCCCCGGACTCCCTGGAAGTTTCTCCTCGGTTGGTAAGGGAAGGATCACCGTTTTCAGTGGATGGAACCATGAATGTGGCCACCCTTAAAACCGACCTGGCAGATGATGTCACCGTGGTGGGCAGGGGAGCAGGTTCTATAGAAACCGCATCAGCCATCTTAAGCGATCTCATAAGTATCTGGAAAGCCAGAGGGTAAAATCTGATTTTAGATTAAACCCAATTCATCGAGAAATAAACTAAAATTTCTATTAAATCTAATTTCTATTAAAATTAATAAAATAATAAAATAAAAATAAATCTATTAGTAGGATTATTAATCTATTAAGTGGATTATTAAATCTATTAGTAGGATTATTAATCTATTAAGTGGATTATTAAATCTATTAATTAGATCATGTCTTTAAATAGGAGATAAAGCATGAAATATGTGGTGGTTATAGGAGATGGCATGGCTGACTATCCCCTGGAAGAGCTGGGCGATAAAACACCTCTTCAAGCGGCTGAAATTCCTAACATGGATTATATAGCAGCCCAGGGAGTAAATGGACTACTTAAAACCGTGCCAGATAATATGGGGCCTGGTTCTGATGTGGCCAACCTGTCCATAATGGGTTACGATCCCCAAAAGTTTTACACTGGCCGGGGACCCCTGGAAGCAGCCAGCATTGGAGCAGAACTTAAAAGTGGAGATGTGGCCTTTAGATGTAACTTCATAACCCAGGAAAAGGGATTAATCGCAGATTTTAATGCCGACCACATCAGTACCTCTGAGGCGTCAGAACTCATAGAAGCTTTAAACCAGAAGTTCTATAAATTTGGAAGGTTTTATTTAGGCACCAGCTACCGGAACTTATTTATATTCAAAAATAAGGATGCTGCTAGTCTTGATTCTACACCCCCCCATGATGTGGTGGGGGAAGCTGTTTCCCAGCACCTTATAAAACCCCAAGAAAATGAACATGCAATAATATTGAACAGTATAATGGACCAATCATCAGAAGTACTTTTAGACCACCCGGTAAACCAGAAAAGAATCCAAATGGGAAAGAGGCCAGCCAACATGATCTGGCTGTGGGGGCAGGGTTTAAAACCCCATATAACTCCCTTTAAGGAAAAATATGGATTGGAAGGGGCCACCATAACTGGTGTAGATCTTATAAAAGGTATTGGAATTTACTTGGGGCTCACCAACATCAATGTCCCGGGTGCCACCGGATACTATGATACCGATTACTGTGGAAAGGCCAAACATACCCTCCAGGCACTGGAAGACCATGATCTGGTATTTGTCCATGTGGAAGCTCCTGATGAAGCGGGCCATGCCGGGGATTTAGGGGAGAAGATTAAGGCCATAGAGAGGATTGACTCTAAAATACTCCGAAAATTCCTGGACAAACTTCCAGGCTTTGATGATTATTCTCTATCCATTTTACCTGATCATCCCACCCCCATCCCAGTTAAAACCCATACCAGCGATCCGGTTCCATATGCCATGTTCTCAACTAAAGGCTCTAAAGATGATGTGGAGTCCTACGATGAATTATCAGCTAAAAACGGTTCTCAAGGTATCATAGATGGTTATAAATTCATGGAAAGCTTTTTAGGTTATTCTGGATATTCAAAACTTTAAGATATTTTCAAATTTCACAGGATGAACCTATTTTATCCACCTAAATAAATTTTTATGTAAACCTATCTTTTTATAACTTGGAATTTTATAAACTTAAATTTCTAAACCTATCTTTTATAACTTAAAATTTGTAAACCTAATTTTTATAAACCTATAATATACACCTAAATACAAAGGTGATCAATTATTTAATTTCAAGATCATTTGGCATG
>JADGNH010000122.1 GCA_017883605.1 Methanobacteriaceae archaeon | reverse complement strand
TACTGAAATTCTTTTCCTGAAGTTCTGACGTTTGTTTTATCGTCATCATCTGTATGCCAATCAGCGATGCTGCTGCAATCGCCATTACCACACTTAACGTATATATCATTCTTCTACTCATCGTAACAAAGATAAAGCTATTAATGATTCCGGCCGATTCTCCTTAACATTATTTAACTTAGGAGCTTAAATAAAAAACAAACGGCTTTTCGGAATTGGATAAATTGGCGTATTTATCTAATGATTTATTTAATGGTGGGGAGATGGAGGGTAAACATTAAAAATTTAAGTCCCTAAAACTATAATATAATATAATAGAAATAAACCATTCAATTTCCACATAAATTAAGACTTACCGGGTATTTCCATGAAACTTAAGCTTATAATTCTGGTAGTAATTTTATTGGCAATATCAGCCATATTTGTCTGGGCTGAAGTCCAAAAAGAGACTGCGGTGAAACTCGATGCAGTGGAGGTAAAGGATTATCAGGGCCAAAAACTTTCGTCAGTAAATGATTTCAGGGAAAACTCAATAAAAGGACCTCAATATGTGAATATAACCAACTATCGGCTGGAAGTCACCGGTCTGGTGCAAAATCCCAGAAACTACACCTATGAGGAGGTGAAGGGTCATCAAAACTATGAGAAGGTGGTGACCCTGCACTGCGTGGAGGGCTGGGATGTTACCATTTTATGGCGGGGAGTGCTGGTATCAGACCTGCTGAAGGAGGCGAATCCTCTTCCCACGGGAAAGGTGGTCATATTCTATGCCTATGATAATTACACCACTTCTTTCCCCATTGAATATCTACAGGATAACCCGATACTAATGGCCTACAAGATGAACAACGCAACCATCCCTCCAGAGAGGGGTTTTCCATTTCAGCTGGTGGCTGAGAGTAAATGGGGATATAAATGGATAAAATGGATAAAAAAAATTGAAATATCCAACGACACTACTTACACAGGCTACTGGGAGAGTAGAGGATATTCAAACATCGGAGATTTAAATAAAAGCTTTTTAGGGGGATGATTTAAATATCCAGTGAAAGATCTGTCAGGAGAATAGTGCACCTGTTTTTAGGAGTTTTGACTGTTCTGGTTATAATCACCGGCCTGGGAATAGCCTACTATCAAACCATAGAATACGTTACACTGGGATTTTTAACCAAAACTCTATCTTTCAAAGTCCATACCTACCTTTTTGTTCCATTTCTCCTGGTCCTGGTACTACACTCGTTTATGCCCTGGATTTTAAGAAATTATCGTTCAGATTAGTTTTTGTTGGCAGGGAGATATATTGATGAGATGTTTTTAGGGGAGGTAAATCTATGGCACGGAGATGTTTGTGGGCAAGGGAGGTAAGGAAGGTAAAAAGATGGGTTCTAAAATAAAAGCAGAATGGCACCGTCTCAGGAGGGTAGCAGTCCACACCCCTGGAATGGAAATGTATTTAGGGCTTCTGGATCCTTACGCATCACTCTATGAACGGGCATTTAGCCTTTCCAGTGCTTTAAGGGAACATGAACTTCTCTCACACACCTTAAAACATGAATTTAAAGTGGAAGTTCTTCCTTTAAAGGATACCATTATCTCAATGGCGGATAAAAAACCGGAACTAAGGGAAATCTTAGTAAATCTGGCCAACGAAAATGTGTCCTTCAGAGGAAATCAACAGGAAATCAAGCTTGCTAGAGAAGAGATGGACAAAAACAAGGAGTATCTAGATTCAGAACACTATTTTAACACCACACTTTTTAATCCCTGCATTGAGCTGGAGTCAGGAAAAGGCACCAGGATGATCCAGCTGCACGTCACAGAAAGAGAACCTCTCTCCAACCTCTATTTTATGAGAGACCAGCAGGCAGTCACTGACAGGGGCATGGTGCTCTCTCGCATGGCAAAACCACAGCGACGGAGAGAGCCTCAGGTTACCAGACTACTGTGGGGAATGCTTAAAGAACCAATTGTTCATGAAATAAAAGACCCGGGAACCTTTGAGGGAGGGGACTTCATTCCCCTGAAAGAATTTGCACTTATTGGAATGGGAGACCGTACTAACAGGGAAGGGGTGGAGCAGATGTTGGCCCACGGTTTGGGTTATGATGAGGTGGGTGTGGTTCACCAGCCAGACCATCCCCTCCTACCCGGTGATGATAGGGATCTCATGATGGATATGCACCTGGACACCTACTTCAACATCGCTGCTCAGGGGGTTGCCGTAGGTTGTGAAACCCTCCTAAAAAATGCTATGGTAGAGATCTATCACCGTAAAAGTGAGGGGGCGTATGAAAAATCTCCAGAACATATGAATCTCCACGATTACATGGTATCAAAGGATTTTAACATCATAGATATCACCACCTTAGAGCAGATGGCCTATGCATCTAACTTTCTTTGCATAAAAAGTGGAACTATACTGGCGGTAGAAGTGGATCGCATTGTAAAGGACCTTTTAAATAAACTCACATCAAAGGCACTTAAGGAACCGGAAAGGTATGGGAAAATTCTTAATCATGCAAAAAGGGAATACCAGAAGCTCCGTGACCAGGGCCAGTTTTTCCCCCACAAAAAAGAGATTTACCAGCATGACATTGATGCTTACCCGCTGGTTATGGTTAATCTCACCGGTGGATATGGTGGTGCCCACTGCATGACCTGTGCCCTGAAAAGGACATAAATCAATATAATAATGGGAAATTGGATGAACACGGATAGTAGAATGGGAATTATAGAAGGTATGAATAGGAATTATAGAAAAAGATAGAATAGGAATTTATTTGAAAGAAATGGGATTATTTTGAAAGAATTAGAATTTATTTGAAAGAATTAGAATTATTGAAAGAAATGGAATAGGAATTACAGAACTAACCGGAATAGAAATTATAGAAAAATAAAATAGGACGTGAAATTAATGCCCAGGAATATGCTGGTTTCTTTAGGTGGAAACGCTATTCTCAAATATACCGAAGAGGGAACTGCTCAGGAGCAATTTGAAAATGTTGAGACCACCAGCCGTCATATTGTAGAGCTGATAGAGGAGGGGTATCATGTTGCCATCACCCATGGTAACGGGCCGCAGGTTGGTGACATTCTCCTGGTCTATGAGCTGGCCAGGAAAACTTTACCCCCCATGCCCCTGGATGTGTGCGGGGCCCAGTCCCAGGGCATGATTGGTTACATGCTCCAGTTATCCTTGAAAAATATGTTGAAAGCCGCCGGGATGGCAAGGCCGGTGGTAACCTTGCTCACCCAGACCCTGGTGCACCAGGATGATCCCGAGTTTAAAATGCCCACAAAGCCGGTGGGACCATTTTATACGGCTATGGAGGCGTCGAAACTGCATGAAAAGCGGGGGTGGACCGTTGTAAATGACAGCGGAAGGGGTTACCGGAGGGTGGTTCCCTCACCACTGCCCGTGGGATTCGTTGAAGAAAAATCTATTAAAACCCTGTTTTTAGAGGGGACAATAGTAATAGCATCTGGAGGGGGAGGTATACCAGTTATAATAAATGAAGAGGGAATGCTTCAAGGGGTAGAGGCAGTAATAGACAAGGACCACGCAGCAGCATATCTTGCCTCTCTTATTGAGGCTGAAATACTGCTTATACTCACTGATGTGGAAAAAGCGGCTTTGAACTACGGCAAACCCGGTCAAAGAGATATAGATCATATCACCGTATCTGAGGCAGAGCACTATCTCCAGGAGGGCCATTTCCCCCCGGGAAACATGGGCCCTAAAGTTGAATCAGCCCTAACTTTTCTTGAAAAAGGCGGTGAAAAGGTGATTATCACCTCACTGGAGCATGCAGTAGATGCTCTGAAGGGTAATGCGGGCACCACCATTACCAAGGCCTAAAAGAGATCATTTAAAATCGGGATCCTAATTCTTTAGTGTGGTCACCAAATCCAAAAAGGAGGATAAAAAGCAAAAATTTTTTATTTTAAAAAAAAGATATCATTTAAAA
This sequence comes from Methanobacteriaceae archaeon, assembly GCA_017883605.1. Classification (GTDB taxonomy): domain Archaea; phylum Methanobacteriota; class Methanobacteria; order Methanobacteriales; family Methanobacteriaceae; genus Methanobacterium_A. Next base: position 1,982 of record JADGNH010000122.1, on the reverse strand, counting down.
AAGATATTTTTTTAAAAAAAGAAATATATTTTAAAAAAGATATTTTAAGAAATATTGATATTTGAAGGAGGTAGAAAGAATGGTACAATGGGGAGCAGTTATAGTAGGATTTATTGTATCGGTGATATTGGCGGCGTTACTGAGCATGGTAAACCCTTATTGGGGTCCTAACATGGGTTTGTTTTTAGCCGGTGTGGTGGTTGGCTTCATGGTGGATGAAGGCATCTGGAATGGGGTGTGGAATGCTGGTATTGCCGGTATATTTGGAGCTATAGTGCTTTACATCCTGTCTTTGATTGCAGGCGCCATATTTGGCGGGGTCGCCGGATTTACAGTGGTAGCAGTCAGCGGATTTTTGGTTATAGTGGTGCTACTCATCCAGTCCCTGGTTATTTGTGGACTGGGAGGAGCTATTGGATCATTCATCCGGGGCAACGGTTAAAAAAATTGGTAATAGGAATAAAAAAAAGCTTAAATAGGGGGAAAGAGGATAAAAAAACTTTTTCCTCAATTTATTTTTAGTGTACTCTATCCTTGAATCTATTTTTTAGATATCCTCAAGCTTATTTTTAAATATTTATTTTTTTTTAGAGGTTCTCCAGGCACTCGTTTCTCAGTATCCGGGCATCTTCATTGGCCGGATTTATGATCAGAACTTTCCTAAAACACTCCACAGCATCTTCAAAACGGTTTAATTCTATAAAAGCCACGCCTTTGTTGCTTAAAATTATGTCATTTTCAGGATCTAAAGATAAAGCCTCATCATAACAGGCCAGTGCTTCATCAAATCTGCTCAGTTCCATCAGGGCATTTCCCTTCCGGTTCCAGGTGGATGGATCAACTGAGTCCTCAAAACAAAGTTTTAAAGCCTGATCATAGCATTCTACGGCTTCTTCGGTGCGTTCCAGCTCAGATAAAATGTTGCCTTTAGCATTTAAAACGTCAGGATTCTCGGGATCCATCTCCAGTATGGTATCATAGCATTCTAAGGCCTCTTCGTATCGGCTCAGCATCTCCAGAATAAATCCCCTCCAGTATAAAACCACCAGATTTTTTTTATTCAAACTCAAGGCTTTGTCACTGGCAATCAGGGCTTCTTCTGGTTTGTTTGAGTTTAGAAGTGCTATGGCCCGGTTGTTCCATATAAATTCATTTTCAGGGTCTATCTGCAGGGCTTTATCATAACATTCAATGGCTTCACTGAATCTTCCCAATCGGGAAAGGTTATCGCCCTTCCTGTTTAAAAGATAAACGTCTTCCGGGTCGAATTTGAGGGCGGCGCTGTAGCAGAGAACTGAATCCTCAAATTTACCCACATCAAAGAGTATATCTGCTCTTTTAGTTATCATGGCCTTTTCATCTATCTTTTTACCCTCCCAATCTTCTACCGGTAGTTTGCGGAATCTTATAACCTGAAAGAGGGATTCATCCTTGGTGTTGGGATAAACTCTCCTGAACTCATCTTCCAGCTCCCGGGCGTTTTTGAAACCCTCCTCCCTGGCAAGATCATCGTCTTTTATGAGGTCTCTGAATTCCACCACATCCACATCAGTCACTTCTGCTTCAAAAAGCTTCTTACGCTCCTTTGAAACAAGATTCCAGTAACAGTGAAGTCTATCTCCGATAGATAGCGGGGTTTTCCAAATTTTCCTTATGGTGGTGGTTTTCTTACCGGTTATAAGATTAATATGGCCGCTTCCAAAGAGTAAAATCGGTATTTAAAGCCCTCCAATCATATTAGTTAGCTAAATTTATTTGTTAGTTTAATTGATAGTTAGTTTGAACATTGTTTAGTTAATTTAATTTGATCAGTAGTTATGCATTGTTTTATTTAATTTTAATTGGATTAGTTCGTTTATGCATTAGTTAATTTTGATCAGGTTTAGTTTAATCATTTATCCAGTTAATTTATTCTTGATATTCTTCATATATTTTCTAATCATTTAACTGATTAAATATTAATTTCAGATGTTTTAGAAGTT